>JAGAAD010000008.1 GCA_017615445.1 Bacteroidales bacterium | reverse complement strand
TCGGCCTGGCCGGCGAGGATGTACGCCAACACTTCGTTCCTGCTGCCGGTGCCGGCCAGAGCCTCAGCCGCCGCGGCATAGTCTCCGAGAGCGATCTTCGCAGAGCCTGCGTTCTTCTTCGCATCGTCCGTGCCGGAGGCCTCGAAGTAGTTGAGGGCTTCCGCATAGCGTCCGCGGCGCATTTCGATCACTCCGAGGAGGTTCATGACGTCCGGATCGGCTTCGTCCGTGTGGGTCAGATAGGCCAGCGCCACCTCGATCTTGTTCTCGTCCAGGGCGAGAGTGGCCAGGTCATAGAAACCGGTGTTCGAGCCCCAGCGCTCGGTGGTGGCCCTGTAGTAGTATTTCTGGTGCTCCCTGTCTTCAGTGACGCTTGCGAGGTGCAGGATCTCGGCCTCGGAGAGCATAATAAGCTGCTTCTCGGCGATTTCCCTGAGCTCTTCGTCGGAATATCCGGTGTGCTCCGCGCTCACCACGAACGATGCGCGGCGAAGGCCGGGGAACACATCTTTCTTGATGTCTTCGTAGATGAACGAGAGGTTCTTGATTTCGGCCTCGCGGACTTCCGGATCCGAGTACATGGAAAGGACGCGGAGAATAAGGTCCTTGTCCTCGATGTCCGAGTTCGCCATAGCCTCTTTGAAGCCTTCCCAGTCCTGGCCCACGCTGCTGACCTTGATGGAATCTGACAGGCCGGCACCCATCTGGGTCCAGGTCTGCTCGGCCGCCTTGGCCCTGTTTTCGGAGAGCTTGTCGTTGAGGTCCACTCCTCCTTCCGGTGAAGCGTAGGCCACTATCTCGGCGCTGGTCACATTATAACGGGGGTCATTCTCGAGCTCGCGGAGGTAGCTCTTATAGACCTCGAGGGCGTTCTTGTTCTGGCTGTTGGTCTTCACCTGCGAAGAGTTCACGTCGAACAGGATGCTGGTTTCGGTGGTGTACGATGAGACGCGCTGGAATCCGTCCGGCTTGAGCGAATACTCGCCGCTCAGATCCGCGAGTCTGTAGGTGGCGATGCAGCCGTCCGCGACCTTGATGGCGGGAAGGGCCACTTCCTTGCCGTTGATCATGAGCTTGCACTGCAGCTCGAGCGTGCACTGCTCCATTCCGCTGACGAAGTCGAAGGAGACTTTCCGGGTGTGCTTTCCGCCCTTCAGGGGAATGACGCGGTAGTTGGCCTTGATCTGCTCGCCCTGATAGATGAACGGGTTGCCGGTGCGCTGACCGCCGGAATAGACTATCACGGGGGTGGTGACCATCATTGCGTTGGTCTTCAGATAATCCTCGGGGAAGGTGATGGTGATGGCTGCATCCACCTTGCCGCCGACCACTTCGAGGATATGGGGTTCACATGTGACGTCCAGTCCTGCGCCGCCTTTATTGACCGGTTTCTGGGAAGAGCATGAGGCGAACGAAAGAACGAGCGCCGCTGCGAGTAGTATCTTGATAGCTTTCATTATATAATATTGTTGAGCGCACAAAGATAAAGATTTTTAAGTAACTTTGCAGACTACGTATTATGGATACCCAGGAATTACAGAGGATAAAGAACAGGTACGACATCATCGGAAACGATGCCGCCCTGAATCTTGCGATAGAGATGGCAGGAGTGGTCGCGCAGAGCGACCTGGCCGTGCTGATCACGGGCGAGAACGGTTCAGGTAAGGATGTAATCCCGCGCATTATCCATGACAACAGCCGCCGGCGTAACGCCCCGTTCCTTGCCGTGAACTGCGGCGCAATCCCGGTGGGGACCATCAACGCCGAGCTTTTCGGCCACGAAAAGGGCTCCTTCACCGGCGCAGTCGCCACCCGCAAAGGATATTTCGAGGAGGCGGACGGAGGAACTCTGTTCCTGGACGAGATAGGCGAGCTCCCGCGTGAGACCCAGGCCATGCTCCTTCGCGTCCTGCAGGACGGAGAGTATCTGAAGGTGGGTTCCTCGAAAGTGGAAAAGACCAATGTCCGCATAATCGCGGCGACCAACATAAACCTGCTTCACGCAGTGGAGACGGGCAAGTTCCGCGAGGATTTGTACTACCGTCTGAACGCCTTCCAGATCAAGATGCCCGCCCTTCGGGACCGCAAGGACGACATATATCTGCTGTTCCGCAAGTTCACGTCCGACTTCTCCGAGCGCTCGCGCCTCTGCAAGATTTCCCTCACGCACGAAGCGATCTCGGTGCTGAAGAACTACCGCTGGCCGGGCAACGTCCGCCAGCTGAAGAACTTCACGGAAGCGCTGACCGTGATGGAATCGAAGCCCATCACGCCCGGTTCGGACCGCGTCGAGCTGGACGCGGCGCAGCTGGTGCTGCACATGCCCCGCGAAGCGGAGCAGGTCCTCCCGGCCGTCATGGACGCCCCCGGCGGAGGCAGTCGGATGAGCGACGAAGACATGCGCGCGATCGTGAAGGCGATCCTGGATCTCAAGCAGGAGGTGGACCGCCTGAGGAAGATAGTGGAGTCGCAGCCCGCCGCGGTGCCCGGTCCCGCCGTGGCCCCGACCGTGGAGGAAGACGCCGAGTGGCAGGAAAGCCAGCCGTCCGAGCCCGCAGGCCCCGCCGTGAAGTCCATCCGGCAGAGCAACGACGAACTCTATGCCGCCACCCTCGCGAAATACGACGGAAAAGTGAAACCCGCAGCCGCCGAGCTCGGCGTGTCCGAAAGGACGATCTACCGCTGGCTCGCGAACCAGAAAAAGTAATGAAAAAGGCCGTCCGCATAATAGCCCTCAGCCTCGCCGTGCTCGCAGTGTGCGCGTGCGGCATCTATTCCTTCTCCGGGACCTCGATCAAGCCGGATGTGAAGACCATCACCATCAACTACTTCGAATACAAGGCGATGAAGGTGAACCCTTCGCTGAGCAACGATCTGACGGAAGCGGTCAGGAACCAGTTCAGGCGTATGACCAGCCTCGAGCAGGTGGACATGGACGGAGATCTGGAAATCACCGGCCAGGTGACCGGCTACGACGTCCGCGCGTCCGCCGTGACAGCCGGCGATGTGGCCGCCATGAACCGTCTGACCGTGACGGTGAAGGTGGATTTCACCAACAGAAAATACCCGGAGGAAGATTTCTCCTCGAAGAGTTTCTCGGCCTATTCGGACTACGAATCCACGACCTCCCTGGATGCGGTGGAGTCTACCCTCTGTGCTGAAATAATAGACAAAATAGTTGAGGACATCTTCAACGCCACCGTGGCCCAATGGTAAAAAAGAACCTCATAGACCTCAAGACTCTGAATCTGGAAGAGCTTAACGGAGTGGTGAGCCTCTATCCGTGGTTCGCGCTCGCCAGAGCCGAGCTGTGCCGCCGGATGGCAGCGCTCGGCGAGGGCGCCTGGTCGGACGAAAAGTTCGCCGAGCAGGCCCTCTACCTCGGCTCGCGCCGCCTGATTTTCAATCTGGTGGAGCAGGCCCGAGCCAAAGGCTCCGAGGCCCCGGTAGGTGAGTTGATCGAAGGGTACTTCGCTCCGGCCTCGAAGCGCCGCGAGGGCCGTCAGGTGTTCGTGGTGGGCGGAGACTACTTCTCGGCAGAGCAGTACGAAGGGGTTCGCCTCGAGCAGGATAACATCTTCTCCTCTTTTGCCGGCCAGGACACCGGTGCCGCACAGGCCGATCCGGTGGAGGAATTCACCGATTTCTGCACGGAGTCGCTCGCGAAAGTCTATCTGGATCAGGGATATAAAGACAAAGCAAAGGAGATATATTCGAAACTAATGTTGCGATATCCGGAAAAAAGTGTTTACTTTGCAGCCCTTATTGAAAAAATAGATCAAAATTAATATGAACGCATTATTCACAACATTGGTAGTGCTCATCGTCGTCGCCGCTATTCTTCTGGTGCTCGTAGTTCTGCTCCAGAACGGTAAGGGCGAGGGCCTCGCCAGCAACTTCACCGCCGGAAACCAGACTTTCGGTGTCCGCCAGACAGCAGACCTCCTCGAGAAGATCACCTGGGGTCTCGTAGCATTTATCGCAGTCGTCAGCATCGTCGCTTCGTTCGCCACCAAGTCGCAGAACACGACTGTGGACATCACAGACCAGATTGAGAACGTGGTCGAAGAGCCCGCGTTCCCCGCTACCCCCATCCAGGCCAACCCGGACGAGGAATAATTCCGGCCGCTCCGACGGCGCGTGGGGGCCAACTCCCTCACACTCAGCGAATTAATCAAATTAGGTCTCCCAAAATCGGGAGACCTAATTTCGTTAATTGTCGGTGTGCCAGGCACTTAGCCCCCACGCACTGCTACACGTTCCGGATCACGGTCTTGCCGTCCGCGAAGTCGACTTCGATGGCGGCGTCTTTGCGGATGCGGCCGTCCAGGATTTCCACGGCGAGCTGGTTCACAAGCTCCCTCTGGATGAGCCTCTTGACGGGGCGGGCGCCGAAGTCCGGGTCGTAGCCGCTGCGGACCATCTCGTCCTCGAAGGCCTTGGTCCAGGTAAGGCGGACGTTCTCCTCCTCGAGCTTCTTCTGCAGAATGCGCATCTGGATTCCAACTATCTCGCGGATGTTCTCCGGAGTCAGCGGGTGGAAGACTATGGTCTCATCGATACGGTTCAGGAACTCCGGACGCATGCGCAGACGCAGCTCCTCCTCACGGAGGTTGGAGGTCATGATGATGACCGTGTTCTTGAAATCCACGGTGCGGCCCTTGTTGTCCGTGAGCCGGCCGTCGTCCAGCACCTGCAGCAGGACGTTGAACACGTCCGGGTGGGCCTTCTCGATCTCGTCC
>JAGAAD010000007.1 GCA_017615445.1 Bacteroidales bacterium | reverse complement strand
CCCTGTCCGGGGGTGGACAGGTCCGCCAGGGGCTAACTGGCGGTCCGCTGCGAATAAGCGCGCGCTCGCACACACGGGCACGATTGTTGCAGCGAATCGCAGGACTTTTTAGTGTATTATATGATCATTTTAGCAAGTATGATGGCTCTTGCGGCCCCGCAGGTGGACACTGCGCAGACTGCGCCTGGTCAGAAGGAGACAGCCCCGGAGCAGCAGGAGCAACAGCAGAAGCCGACCGAAATAACCCTCGAACAGGCGCTGCAGATAGCGCTCAGCGAAAACATAGCCGTGCAGGTGGCGGACAAGGAGATAGAGAGGGTGCAATATGCAAAGAAGGGCTCTTACGCCGCGCTCTTCCCGAAGATTGACGCATCGGCGTCCATCCAGCGCACAATCAAAAAACAGGTTATGTACATGGGCGGCGGCGACGACGATGACGAGGGCGGCGGAGGAATGTCCGGCATGATGAGCGGCGTGCTCGCTCCCGTGATGGACTACATCAACCAGCTCGCGAAAGCCACTAACACCACTCTGGTGCCGTATGTGGCTCCTCCCTCCACCTCCACCAATGACAACGGCGGCGGCATCGAAGTCGGCCGACTCAACTCATTCTCAGCCGGCGTCAGCGCATCCATGCCTATCATCAACTTCCAGCTCTGGGAATCGCTCAAGCTCAGCGGCCAGGATGTGGAACTCGCAGTGGAAAAAGCCCGCAGCAGCCGCCTCGAGATGGTGACCCAGGTCAAGCAGGCCTACTATCAGGTCCTCTTCGCAAAGGAAGCCGCGAAGGTCTATAAAGAAGTCTACGAAAACGCCCTGGCGAACAAAGAGAAGATCCAGCTCAGGCACGACGCGCAGAAGGCCTCCGACCTCGAGCTTGCCCGCGCCCTCACCACCCTTGCGAACGCCATCCCGAACATGTACGACTCGGAGAACGCAGTGACCCTTGCCCTCTGGCAGCTCAAAGCCGTGATGGGAGTGGACCTGGACCTTCAGGTGGACACCAAAGGTGAACTCCACGACTACGCGGAGGAAATGAACATCCTCTACGGCGAGAACGAACTGAACCTCGAGAACAACAGCGCGATGCGCCAGCTCGAGCTCCAGGCCGCGCAGCTCGCCTCAGCCGTGAAAACCAACAAATACGCCAATCTGCCCACCCTCTCCCTGGGCTTCGCCTACCAGTACAGCGCGATGGCGAACGACTACGATTTCTCGAACTACAGGTGGACCCCTTACTCCTATGTGGGCCTCTCCCTGAACATCCCCATCTTCGCCGGCGGCCAAAGGCACCACGCCATCAAGACTGCCCAGATCCAGGCCGAAGAGCTGGACATCCAGAAACTCGAGACGGAAAGGCGCCTGCGCATCAGCATCAGGCAGAACCTGAACACGATGGAGACGGCGATGCGGAGCTTCGACGCCGCTGACGCCGCCCTCGAAGCCTCGCGCAAATCCTACGACATCACCCTCGCCTCCTACGAAATAGGCGGCAGCACATTAACGGACCTCAACGACGCCCAGCTCGCCCTCACCCAGGCGCAGCTCACCGCCGGCCAGAGCATATTCAATTACCTCACAGCCAAAGCCAGCCTCGAAGGCGTCCTCGGCAACGATTTCCTCGATGAAAACAATGAATAAAGTACTAACCTTCACAGCCGCCGTCCTCGCACTCGCAGCGTGCGGCC
Organism: Bacteroidales bacterium; assembly: GCA_017615445.1. Next base: position 19,705 of record JAGAAD010000007.1, on the reverse strand, counting down.
AGAACAAACAGACAAAACAGACCGCTCCGGCCGACATCACCCCCAACGTCAGAGTAATCAAAGCGCAGAAGCAGACCGTCTCCGTGGACAACACGTACTCGGTGACCCTGCAGGCCTACGCGGTCAACAACATAGCCCCCCAGGCGAGCGGGCGCATAGTCAGCATCAAAGCCGAAATCGGCGACTATGTCCGTAAGGGACAGGTCCTCGCCGAGATGGACCGCGCGAACCTGGACCAGGCCGAGCTGCAGCTCAAGAACGCCGAGAGCGAACTCGCCCGCACCAAAGCCCTCTACGAAAAGGGCGGCGTGAGCAAGTCGGACTACGAAACGGTGGAGCTGAACTACAAAGTCCGCGAGAGCGCCTGCAAGAACCTTCGCGACAACACTGTCCTCAAGAGCCCGCTGGACGGAGTGGTTACCGCCCGTAACTACGACCAGGGCGACATGTACTCCATGTCCCAGCCCCTGTTCGTGGTCCAGCAGATCAATCCGCTGAAGGCCCTCGTCTCCGTCTCGGAGAAAGACTACTCGCTCCTCAAGAAGGGCGTGAAAGCCGAGATCCTGACGGAAGCCATCCCGGGCAAGACCTTCGCGGGCCAGGTGGCCCTGATCCACCCGACCATCGACGCAGCCACGCACACCGTCACGGCCGAAATCCACATCCCCAACGCGGCCCGCGAGCTGCGCCCGGGAATGTACGGCAACGCCCGCGTTATCTTCGGCAGCGCCAGCCGCATCCTGATTCCGGACGGAGCCATAGTCAAGCAGCAGGGCTCCGGAGTGAAGACCATCTTCGTGCTCGGCGAGGATAACGCCGTCGCCCTGAGGGTGGTCGAGCTCGGCCGCCATCTCGGAGACCAGTATGAGGTTCTCAGCGGCCTCGAGGAAGGCGAAACGGTGATAACCAGCGGCCAGGGCGCCCTGCGCAACGGCACAAAAGTAAACGTCCTCGAATAATGAGCATCTACCGCACATCAGTCAACAAACCGGTGACCACGGCGCTCATATTCGTCGTGTTCATGATCTTCGGCATCTACTCGCTGACCAAGACGAGCATAGCCCAGTTCCCGGAGTTCGAGAGCAACACCATCATGGTTATGTCCTCCTACCCCGGAGCCAGCGCCGAAGACATAGAAAACAACCTCACCAAAGTCCTCGAAAACGCCCTCAACGGCGTGTCGGACCTCAAGGAGCTGACCTCCAACTCCAAGGAGAACATCAGCCTCCTGACCCTCACCTTCGAATACGGCACGGACATCGAGGAAGCCACCAACAACGTCCGCGACAAGCTGGACATGGTCAGCACCTCGCTGCCTGACGGCGCGAGCCTGCCCACCATCTTCAAGTTCAGCGCGGACGACATGCCCATCATGATCCTCTCGGCCACGGCGGACGAATCGCTGCCCGGCCTGGACAAGATCCTGGACGACCGCCTGGCCACCCCGCTGGCCCGTGTGACCGGCGTGGGAACGATCTCGGTGGCCGGTGCGCCTACCCGCGAAATCCAGGTCTACTGCGACCCGAACAAGCTGCAGGCCTATGGCCTCACGGTCAGCTCTATCGCGCAGGTGATAGCGGCCGAGAACCGCAACATCCCGTCGGGCAACATAGACGTGGGTTCGGACACCTACACCCTCCGCGTACAGAAAGAGTTTACATCGCCGCAAGAGATGCTTGACATCGTGCTGAGCACCCAGGGCGGGAAAGTGGTCTATCTGAGAGATGTCGCCACCCTGCGCGACGGCACTCAGGAGCGCGAGCAGGAGTCCTACACCAACGGCCGCCGTTCCGCCCGAATCATCATCCAGAAGCAGAGCGGCGCGAACACGGTGGATGTCATCCGCAAAGTCAAGAAGCAGCTGGTGAAGATAGAGAAGAACCTCCCGTCCGACATCAAGATAGAGACGGTCGTGGACGGTTCCACCAACATCATAAACACCATCAACACCCTGCGCGACACCATCATAATCACCTTCCTGGTGGTTATGCTGGTCGTGTTCCTTTTCCTGGGGCGCTGGAGAGCCACCTTCATAATCGTGCTCTCCATCCCTATGGCCCTGCTGGCCTCGATCGTGTATCTGTTCGCGACCGGCAACACGCTGAACATAGTGTCCATGTCCGCCCTCTCGATAGCGATCGGAATGGTGGTGGACGACGCGATAGTCGTCCTGGAGAATATAACCACGCACTTGGACAGGGGAGAGAAGCCCAAGGAGGCTGCCGTGCTCGCCACGGGCGAGGTCAGCATCTCCGTGATCGCTTCCACCCTCACCATGCTCTGCGTGTTCCTCCCGCTCACCATGATGCGCGGCTTCACCGGAGTGATGTTCAGGCAGCTCGGCTGGATAGTGAGCATCATCATGATAGTGTCCACGACCGCGGCCCTGACCCTGGTCCCGATGCTCTGCAGCCGCTTCCTCCGCTCCGGCAAGCGCAGCGGCAAGCTCTATGACATATTCTTCGTGCCGTGGAACAAGTTCCTCGACAAGATTTCGGCCGGCTACGGCCGGCTTATCCGCTGGTGCACGACCCACCGCCGCTGGGTGGTGATAGGCGCCTTCCTGATCTTCGCCGCGGTCGCCGGAATCTACATCCCGCAGATGAAGACGGAGTACTTCCCGAAGAGCGATGAAGGCCGAATCAGAGTGACCATCAACCTGCCGGTGGGAACCGCGCAGGCCACCACAGCCCAGCTGGCCGACCAGCTCTATGACGAAATCACTGCCGCAGTGCCGGAACTTAAGATAATCAACATCACCTACGGCCAGGCGGACACGGACAACACCTTCGCTAACATGCAGAGCAACGGCACGCACGTCATCAGCATGAACCTGAATGTGGGCACCGCAAGCACCCGCAAGCGCAGCTCGGACGAAATAGCCACGGTCATCCGCGGCATCCTCGCGCGCTACCCGCAGATTCGCAGGGCGCTCGTGTTCGAGGGCGGCGGCGGAATGGGCGGAGCCACCACCGTGGACGTGGAGGTCTATGGCTACGATTTCAAGGAGACCGACCGCGTTGCGCACATCCTGAGGGAGAAGATGCTCGCAGAGCCGGCGTTCGCGCAGGTGAGCCTCTCCCGCGACGAATACACGCCCGAATACCAGATCAACTTCGACCGCACGAAGCTCGCCCTGAACGGGCTCACCTCTTCGACCGCCGGCGCCGCTTTCAGCGCGGCCATGTCCGGCACGGTGGCGTCCTTCTACCGCGAGGACGGCGAGGAATACAACATCCGCGTGCGCTATGCGCCGGAGTTCCGCCGCTCGATCGAGGACATGGAGAACATCACCATCATGAACGCCCAGGGCAGGCCGGTGAAGATGAAGGAGCTCGGCACGCTGGTGGAGGCGGAGGTCCCGCCGACCATCGAGCGTAAGGACCGCGAGCGCCTGATCACGGTCAGCGGCATCCTCAAGAACGAAATGGCGCTCAGCGACGCCGTCCACAAGACGGAGGCCATCATCGCGGACACGGACATCCCGGCAGAACTGACCACGGTCATCGCCGGTGACTACGAAGACCAGCAGGAGATGTTCGGCGACATGATAGTGCTCGTGGTGCTGATCCTGGTGCTGGTCTACATCGTGATGGCGGCGCAATTCGAATCGTTCCTCTCGCCGTTCGTGATCATGTTCTCCGTGCCGTTCGCGCTCGTGGGCGTGGCGATCGGAATGCTGGTCAGCGGCAAGGCGATAGGAGTGATGGGCCTGGTGGGCGTCATAATCCTGCTCGGTATAGTGGTGAAGAACGGTATCGTCTTGATAGACTACACGATCCTGCTCCGCGAGAGGGGCTACGGAGCCGTGGAGGCCTCGGCGATGGCAGCCCGCAGCCGCCTGCGCCCGATCCTGATGACCACCCTCACCACCGTGCTCGGCATGCTGCCCATGGCCATCGGCCTCGGCGAGGGTTCCGAAATGTGGCAGGGCCTTGGCACTGTCGTGTGCTGGGGTCTGTCCATCTCCACTCTCGTCACCCTGGTGCTCATCCCCACTATCTACTGTGTGTTCGCCGTCAGGCAGGAAAGAAGACAAAAGAAAGTATGAAAGCGTTATTCATAGCCTACAATCAGGCATACAATGAGGAGATAGCAGACCTCCTCGAGCAGTTCGGCCAGAGGGGCTTCACCCGCTGGACGGAGGTTAGCGGCCGCGGCTCCGAGAAAGGCGAACCGCACTACGGCTCGCACGCATGGCCGGTCCTGAACCACGCGATGCTCGCGATGGTCGCGGACGACGCGGCCTCCGGCATTCTCGCCGCCCTGCGCGAAAAAGACCGTCAGTTCGAGGACCTCGGACTCCGGGCTTTTTGCTGGACGGTGGAGGAGCATATATGAAAATAATTGCTAAATTTGGAGGAATTGAAGTTTATGGAACAGACAGTTACAAGTCAGAATTTTAAGGAGATCCTTTCGAGCGCTTCCGTGGTGCTGGTGGATTTCTGGGCGGTGTGGTGCGGCCCCTGCAGGGCTCTGGCGCCCACAGTCGCGGAAGTCGCCGAGGAATTCGCCGGGAAAATAGTCGTCGCAAAATGCAACGTTGACGACGTCCAGGACATCTCTATAGAGTACGGAATCCGCAGTATCCCCACCATCATCTTTTTCAAAGATGGAGTGCCGGTGGATAAAACGATAGGATTAGTGCCAAAAGAAGAAATAGTAAAACGTATAAATTCTCTGTTATGAAGAAATTAATCGCAGCTGCTGCAGCTCTCGCTCTGTTTGCTGTCAGCGCCCATGCTCAGCTCGGTGTGGTCGCCGGTCTGACCAGCAACTCTTCGGACCTTAAGACCGCCTACAGCGATGTGGTGGAGAGCCAGTCCGTGACTCAGTACCATGCCGGTGTGGTCCTCAGGCTCAAGCTCCCCCTCGGCTTCTATGTGCAGCCGGGCGTGGTCTACGAAATGAAGGGTGCAAAGCTCCAGGACCAGATCCTTGGAATCTCCGGAGACAACTTCGAGGTGGATATAGACACCAAAACCGGTTTCCTCACAGTCCCTGTGCAGGCAGGTTGGAAGCTGGACATCCCCGGAATCTCTCCGTATGTGTTCCTTGAGCCCTACGCAGGCTATGCAATCACCACCGAAACAAAGACCCAGGCGAAGAACAAGGCTCTCCAGTCTGCTCTCGAGCTGGCTCTCGGCGACAATCTGAACACGACGAACGACGATGAAAACAAGTGGGACGGCCGTAACCGCATCCAGTACGGTGTGGGTGTCGGCGCAGGAATCCTCCTTCTGGACAGACTCGGAGTGTCGCTGAAGTGGTATTGGGATTTAGGCAATCTGTACAACGAGGACGGCCAGGCAAGCGTCTCGGCGCAGGCGATGTATGAGCAGGCCAAGAACAACAAGGCCAACGGTATCGCTCTGACCGCAACTCTCTTCTTCTAGTAGATGTCAGGAAAGAAGGCGGTTTTCTTTTGCGCCGCCAGTTCAACCATAGACCCTAAATACAACCAAGCCGCTCGGGAAGCAGTCCGTGCGGCTTGTTTGTGTGGTTATGAGATCGTGTCCGGAGGCACGATTAAGGGCACGATGAAGGTGGTCAGCGACGAAGCCCGGCAGTGCGGAGCCCGCGTCAAGGGCGTCCTGCCGCGCTTTATGGACGGCCTGGAGTACCCGGAGCTGGACGAACTGATCTGGACGGACACCATGTCCGAGCGCAAGGATCTGATGCGCGAAGGCGTCAGCCTCGCGGTGGCCCTGCCCGGCGGAATCGGCACCCTGGACGAGCTGGCCGAGACCTGCACCCTGGTGAGGCTGCATCAGCTGGATGCGAAGATAGTTATCTACAATGTGGACGGCTTCTACGACATCCTCGAGCAGCTCTTCGACTATTATGTCCAGACCGGGATGCTGGATCTTCCGACCAGAAAGATGTATGTGTTCGTGAGGACTCTCGAAGAATTCAAGGCGGCGATATGAGCAGGAAAGACGTTTTAGCCCTCCTCGGAGAAGACTGGACCGCGGTGCAGACCATAATCGCGGACGCGCTGCGTTCGGATGTGGGCCTGCTGAACATCGTGAACTCGGACATCCTGTCGCACGGCGGCAAGATGCTAAGGCCCATGGTCACCCTTCTGATGGCAGGAGCCTGCGGAGATATCAACCACGACTCGCACCTGTTTGCCGCCGCCGCCGAGCTTCTGCACAATGCGACCTTGCTTCACGACGACGTGGCCGACGAAAGCGACACCCGCCGCGGGATGCCCACCATGCGCTCGCGCCTCGGCCCCAGCCGCGCCGTGCTGCTGGGAGACTTCTGGCTGGCGAAGGCCGTTGATGTGATTCTGGATGCGAAATCGGCCGATTCAGTGAGGCATATTTTCTCCAAGACCCTTTCAGATCTTGCGGAAGGAGAGATGCTCCAGCTGGAGAAATCCGGCACAGCGGACACTGACTACGAAGACTATCTGAGGATAATCCACTGCAAGACGGCCTCTCTGTTCGAGACTGCCGGCCTGAGCGGAGCAATCTCCGCCGGTGCGCCTGAGCAGTATGTTCAGGCCGCAAAGGAGTACTCCAGCGCACTCGGCACGGCATTCCAGATCAAGGACGATATCCTGGACTACACCGGAGACGGCTCGCTCGGCAAGCCGGTGGGGATAGATTTGATAGAAAAGAAAATCACTCTGCCGCTGCTTTGCGCGATGAAGGGATCGCCTCGCGAAAAAGAGATCAGAAAAGCGGTCCTTCAGATCGATTCGCACCCGGAAAATTTCGAAGAGATTAGTAAATTTGTAGCGGAGCGCGAAGGAGTGAAAGCTGCGGCGGCCGTTCTGGACGAATATGTGGGGAAAGCGCTGGAAGCCCTTAAGGTTCTCCCTTCGAGCTCATACACGGAATTCCTGGCGGAAATCGCCAGATTTAATGCAGTCAGGACGCAGTGAGATTCGCAGATATTGCAGGAAATGAAGATGTCGTGAAGGCTCTTGCCGGGATGGTGGATTCCGGGAAGATCCCCCATGCGATAATGCTTCACGAAGAAGACGGAGGAGGAGCTTTCGAGCTCGTCCAGGCCTTCCTGCAGTATGTGTATTGCAAGAACCGCGCAGATGGGGACTCCTGCGGAGCCTGCCCCGCTTGCGGCAAGGTCAGCAAGATGATCCACCCGGACGTGCATTACATCTATCCGGTGAACACCGGAAGTTCCACTGATTTTATCGCGCAGTGGCGCGAACTGGTGCAGACTAACCCCCGCTTCACAGAAAACGAACTGAGCGAAGCCCTCGGGATAGAGGGTAAAACCGCGATGATAAAGGTGGAGGAGGCGAAGAAAGTGCTGGATGTTCTGTCGCTGTATGCGCTTGAAAGGGGTTATCGGGCGCTGGTCATCTATCTCCCCGAGAAGATGAACAGGGAAGCGGCCAACCGCCTGCTGAAGGCGGTGGAGGAGCCGCCGGAGAAGACTCTTTTCCTGATGGTGACCCACGCTCCGGACGCCGTTTTGCCTACCATCGCCTCGCGTTGTCTGAGGCTCAGGGTGATGCCCCGAAAGGGAGAGTTCCGTTCGGTGGGTCAGGCAGAGGACCCCGAACTGCTGCGCCGCCTGATGCAGGCCGTGCTCGCGCGCGACCTCGTCGCTGCGCTGGAAGCGGCCGATTCCGCCGCGGCGCTCCCTTCGCGCGAAAGGGCGAAGGGCTTCTGCAAATATGCAGCGGAGAGACTCCGTTTCGTGTTCCTTCTCCAGCAGGGCCTGGATTCCCTGGTGCCGCTGCCGGAAGATGAACTGGCGGAACTCCGCGACTGGGCTGCGAGGAGCCCGAAGACATTCCCCCGCCGGGCTGCGGAAGCGCTCAGCCGCGCCCAGGGTTTGATAGAGCGCAATGTCAATGTCAAGATTCTCTTTACGGATCTTGCCGACAGATTATACATGGCAATATGAGTGAGACTATCAACTACGACTGCTTCCGCGGGTGCGTGAAATGCACCACACCCGAAGGGGAGACCGTATGCACATACAGGGAAGGCTGCTGCAAGCTCGGCGAGCACAACTACCTGAAAGATGTGGGGGCGAACGAGTACCCGGACATCTTCGAGGTGCGCTTTAAGAACACCCGCAAGGGCTTCTACCGCAATGAAAGCGGCCAGAGCGTCCGTCAGGGAGACATGGTGGTGGTGGAGGCCGCAAACGGCCACGACCTCGGAATAGTCACCCTCGAGGGTCCGCTGGTCCTCAGGCAGATGAAGCGCCGCAGGATAGACCCCGAGACGGCCGAGTTCCGCAAGATCTACCGCAAAGCGCGCCAGAACGACGTGGAGAAGTGGCTGGAAGCCACAGCCCGCGAGCAGCAGACCATGATCGAAGCTCGCAGAATCGCCGCCACCATGGGCCTGGAGATGAAGATAGGCGATGTGGAGTTCCAGGGCGACGGGACGAAAGCGATCTTCTACTACATCGCTGACGGCCGAGTGGACTTCCGCCAGCTGATCAAGGTCTTCGCCGAAGAGTTCCGCATCAAGATAGAGATGAAGCAGATAGGCGCCCGCCAGGAAGCCGGCCTCATCGGAGGCCTTGGCGTCTGCGGCCGCGAGCTCTGCTGCGCGAATTATATAACCAACTTCAAGAGCATCAGCACAGCCGCCGCGCGCTGCCAGGATCTTTCGCTGAACCCGCAGAAGCTAGCCGGCCAATGCGGCAAGCTCAAGTGCTGCATAAACTACGAAGTGGCGACCTACATGGATGCGCAGAGCCGCATCCCGAAGGTCTCCGAGCCGCTCGAGTTCAAAGACGGCCTGGCCTGGCTCCGCAAGACCAACATCCTCGCGGAGACCATGTACTTCTCCTACGACAAGAATTCGGACGAAAACCTCTACCCGCTCGCGGCGGAGGATGTCCGTGAGATAATAATGATGAACCGCAACGGCATCAAGCCGGATTCGCTGATGCCCGAGCCGGTCAGCTCCGCTCCCGAATTCGTCACGGCGGCCGGAGAGGGCAGCATCACACGTTTCGACAGCCCCAAGAAGAAAAAGCACAGAGGCAGGAAGAAACCCAGGAATGAGAAGCAGTAGGTTAATAGCGGCCGCCTGCATCCTCCTTTGTCTGTGCTCATGCAGGAGGCCGACATCGGGGGAAATCTTCCTTACCGCGCCGCGAAACTCCTACGATTATCCTATCAGTGTGCAGGATTCGCTGGCCCTCTATGATTTTTCGTTCTACACCAGGCTGGACGGCGATGAACCTATAGACGAACCGCTTCGCCTGGACATCTCCTGGGTGGCTCCCGCGGACACGACCTACCGCGAAACAGTGTGGATGTACGCCGGGGACGAGCGCGGCAAGCTGCAGCGCTACCGGACATCGGTGCGTTTCCCCGCTTGCGGACAGTGGACGCTGAAGGTCAGCGTCAGCCCGCAGATGAAGGGCTTCAGAGGCCTTGGATTAGTTTGGAAAGAAAAGGATGGGACACGATAAACTCAGAAAATTCGCCGAGAACGAGACATTCAAGTGTCTTCTGCAGCCATCTGCGGAAGAGCTTCTGTCCGACGGCTTCTTCAATCTGAAGGACCATCCTATCAAATGGAATTGGGCTTCGAAGATGTTCGGGCGCGAGCCCGGCGCCGAGATTATTCTTGAGCTCGGTTGCGGCAAGGGCGAGTACACTCTCGATCTGGCTCGCCGTTATCCTGACAAGTGCTTCATAGGGGTGGACATCAAGGGCGCCCGCCTGTGGAAAGGAGCGAAGACCGCCAGCCAGGAGAAGATCCCTAATGTGGCGTTCCTGCGCACCCGAATCGAGTTCATAACCGCCTTTTTCGCCCCGGGAGAGATATCGGAAATCTGGCTGACCTTCTCCGATCCGCAGATGAAAAGCGAAAACTCTCGCCTCAGTTCTCCTCTGTTTCTGGAGCGCTACCGGAGTTTTATGCGCCCCGGCGGAATCGTCCACCTGAAAACGGACTCCCGCTTCCTTCACGAATACACCAAGGCAGTGGTCAAGGCCAACGGTCTGCGCGAGAACGCCTGCACCCAGGATTTGTACGCCTCGCTGATGCCTTTATGCGGCCAGGCGACTGTCTCGAACGACCTGATCGACAGGCTGGACCCTGTCGTGTATGAGGTGCAAACGTTCTACGAAAAGATGTTTCTCGAGATGGGCCTGCCGATAACATATCTGCAATTCGTGATAGACCACGAAGGTCCGTTCGTGCACCCTTCTGATTTTGATGAAAAACACTGGCGTGAAGCCGAAGGCCCCCGCAGGTCCTTCAGCCACTCGCCCCAAAAGAAATAGATATGGGACTGTTTAATTTCTTCGGCGACCAGGAACACCGCGTGTTCCACTACACCCCGCGCTACTACGACGAAAAGGCCGAGGAGCGCAAGCGCATGTTCGGAAAAGTGGACGGCACGGCCGAAAAGGAGAAGGAAGCCGGCACCTATCAGCCAGGCGACTACATCCGCGGCTCTTTCCGCGACGGCAGCCGGACCCGCTCGCACACTAACCGTGCTCAGCAGATTATCGGGATAGTCGGCCTGCTGCTGGTGGTGGCGATTCTGTTCTATATCTTGAAATTCTACACATTGTTGAGGTAATGAAAGACACTGTAATCGAAGCCGCGAAGGTCTTGAAGGCCGGTGGAATAATCCTCTATCCCACGGACACCATCTGGGGCATAGGCTGCGACGCGACCAACGCCGAGGCGGTGGCCAAGGTGTTTGCGCTCAAGCGCAGGGACGAGGCGAAGTCGCTGGTGCTGCTGGCGGCGGACCTGGACATGGTCGCGCGCTATGTGCGCGAGATGCCGCAGATGGCGATTCAGCTGGTGGAGGTGAACGACTCGCCGATGACCATAATCTACCCGGGCGCCGTGGGGATCGCTCCGAACGCGGTGGCCGAAGACGGCACGGTGGGCATGCGCATCCCGCTGAACGAAGACTGCGTGGACCTGTGCCGAAGGCTCGGACGGCCGGTGGTCTCGACGTCGGCCAACATTTCCGGCGAGCCGGCGCCGCGCAAGTTCGCGGACATCCCGGACGAGATCAAGGCCGCGGTGGATTACATAGTCTCGCCCTCGCTCGAAAAGGGCAGCACGGGCAAGGCCAGTCAGATAATCAAGGTGGGCCTGGACGGCCAGGTTCAGATAATCCGCGCATAGAGTATGGGAAAGCTTAAGGTACTGCCCGCACAGATTGCGAATATGATTGCCGCCGGCGAGGTGGTCGGCAGGCCGGCGTCGGTGGTGAAGGAGCTGGCGGAGAACGCGCTGGACGCAGGGGCCTCGAAGGTGACGGTCGTGGTGACCGACGCCGGCCGGACTCTGATCCAGGTGATCGACGACGGCTGCGGTATGGACGCAGCGGACGCGCAACTCTGCTTCGAGCGCCATGCGACTTCGAAGATTGCGGAAGCCGAGGATCTGGAGCAGATCCTCACCTTCGGTTTCCGCGGGGAGGCGCTCGCGTCTATTGCCGCCGTGGCTGAAGTCACGCTCCGGACGCGGCGCGCAGAGGCGGAAACCGGCACGCAGGTGACGATAGGCAATTTCGGCCATATGGAGGTCGGCGAATGCAGCGCGCCCGTGGGCACGAACATAGCCGTGCGCAACCTGTTCTACAACACTCCCGCCCGCCGCAAGTTCCTGAAGTCCGACAATGTCGAGCTCAAGCACATAATCGAAGAGTTCACACACGTGGCGCTCACCCGCCCGGATGTGGCTTTCACCCTGACCCACAACGGCCGCGACATGTTCGTGCTGAAGGCCGCGAAATCGCTGAAATACCGCATCCAGGACCTGCTGGGCGCGGGGGTGACCGGCGATCTGGTGGACATCGCGGCGCAGACGTCGCTGGTGTCGCTGAGCGGCTTCATCGGCCGGCCGGAAAGCGCCCGCAAGACCCTCGGGAACCAGTTCTTCTTCGTGAACGGCCGCTATTTCCGCAGCCCCTATTTCCATAAGGCCGTGATGAACGCCTACTCTGAGATGGTGCCGGACGGGGTGACTCCTTCGTATTTCATCTACCTGACCGTGGACCCGCATTCGGTGGATGTGAACATAAGCCCTACCAAGACAGAGATTAAGTTCGAGGAGGACAGCGTCATTTTCCAGACCATCTACGCCACCGTGCGCGAGACCCTCGGCCGCAACAGCTTCGGCGCGTCCATTGATTTCGACACGGAAGGGGCGGTGCAGATGCCGCAGATTTCGCGCAGTTTCAACGAATACAAAAACGCCGAGATCGCGCCCTCGCACGACTTCGACCCCACCTACAATCCCTTCGATCCGGCTCCGTCCAGCGACTATGTGCCCGATTTCGGCTCGGGCGCCGCGGGTTCGGGCGGCTATGGTCCTTCGGGCGTTCTGCCGAAGAGCGAATCCTACGGCGCGCTGTTCGAAGAGCGGACGCTCGCTCTCGGCAAGTCGCTGATTATTGACGGCCGTTTCATAGTGACCCCGGTGGCTTCGGGCGTGATGCTGGTGCACATCCGCCGCGCCCTGGTGCGCATCCTCTACGAAAAGACGCTGCGTGCGCTGCAGGCCGAGGCTCCCGTCTCGCAGACGGCGCTGTTCCCGGTCCAGGTGCCGGTGGGCGCGGCGTATGTGCCGCTGTTCGCCGAATATGCGGACATGCTCGGCCGGCTGGGCTTCGACATAGCGCCGTTCAGCGCGGATTCGGTGGTGGTGAACGCAGTGCCGGAAGGCTATGGCGCTGACGAAATGTCAGTGCGCGGGACAGTGGCAGACTTGTTGCAGATTCTCTCGGACGGAGGACATAATGTCCTTCCGGAAATGATGCAGTCCGCCGCGGCCCGCAAGTTCGCGGAGCTCGGTGCAGCCAGATATGAGGCTTTGAAGACTCCCGCGGAAGCCACCCGCCTGTTGGACGACCTTTTCGCCTGCGACAACGCAGACCTCACTCCTTCAGGAAAGCGTATTACCTGCATCGTTTCGGTGGAAGAGATTGAAAAACGATTTAATTAGGTAGCGAAATAATAACCGACCCCATGATTCGCCCTTCGCTTTTGGGGACAGTTATTATCCAGTTTGATAAATGGAATACTATCAGCAGAGAGGAGGCTTTTTCGCCAATATTCCCACTGTGACGCGGAATTTGTTCTACGTCAATGTGGTTGTTTTCATAGCGACTCTGATCAATCAGGATTTCATGATGACCAGTTTCGCGCTTTACTATCCCACTTCGCATTATTTCCACTGGTGGCAGCTCGTGACGCATATGTTCATGCACGGCGGCTTCTGGCACATATTCTTCAATATGTGGGCGCTGATCATGTTCGGTTCCGCAGTGGAGCAGACGATAGGCTCGCGGAAGATGCTGTGGCTGTACTTCGTGGCCGGGCTGGGCGCAGTGGCGCTGCATTTCGGGACCATGCACCTCGAGGGGCTCTATCTTGAGCATCAGATCGAGGCGGGTGTCGCTTCCGCCGCGAAGTCTTATGCAGTGTTGAAGAGCACACCGACCGTGGGCGCTTCGGGAGCCATTTACGGTATCCTGATGAGCTATGCGCTTTTGTATCCGCAGAGGCGTCTGACGCTTATTTTCCCTCCTATCTCGATGAAGGCGATGACCTGGGTGATAGTCTTTGCGGTGATAGAATTGTTCCTCGGCATTCGTGGAGTGACTGACGGCGTGGCGCATTTCGCCCACCTCGGCGGCATGCTCTTCGGCTGGCTGATGATCAAATACTGGAGGCAGAAAGGAACTTTGTTTAATGAATATGGACAGTATTAACTGTCATCCCTGATTGTTTTACCCCTCATCCCGGACCGTTTTTACACCTTATTCCTGATAGTTTTACCCTTTACCTCGGACCGTTATTTACACTTCATCCCTGATAGTTTTACCCTTCACCCAGGACCGTTATTTACACTTCATCCCTGATAGTTTTACCCTTCACCCAGGACCGTTATTTACACTTCATCCCTGATAGTTTTACCCTTCACCCCGGACCGTTATTTACACTTCATCCCTGATAGTTTTACCCTTCACCCCGGACCCGATTCGGAATCTATAACGAAAAGTCATCCCCTACCTGATTGGGGATCCACTATATGGAAATTTTTTATTCAAATGACATCGAGGGCGCGACCGTACGCCTGAACGCGGAGGAATCTGCTCATTGCGTGAAGGTCCTCCGCCACCGCGTGGGGGACGAAATCGGTGTGATGGACGGGCAGGGGACCATGCTGTGGTGCGTCCTGGAGGAGGCTTCTCCTTCCGCCGCGGTAGGACGTATCGTTCGCCGCGAGCCCGGGTTCGGCGCGCACCCCTATCATTTGACCCTCGCGGTTTGCCCCACCAAGAACATGGACCGCTATGAGTGGATGGTGGAAAAAGCCACGGAGATTGGGGTGGATGTCCTGGCTCCCGTGATCGGTGAGCGCTCCGAGCGCAAGGTCTGCAAGACGGAGCGTCTCGAGCGCCTCGTCCTGAGCGCCGCCAAGCAGTCCCTCAAAGCCTCCGTCCCCCTCGTCTCCCAGCCCGTCAGTGTCCTGGATTTCATCGCATCCTGCTCTGATTCTCCCTCCTCCCTTCCCGGAACTTCTTCCCCCCTCCCGGGATCTTCTTCCGTATCCCCCTCCTCCATTCCCGGAACTTCTTCCCCCCTCCCGGGCGGGACTTTGAAACTGATTGCTTATTGCTTCGAAGGGGAAAAACTCTCCATCAAGGAGGCCCTCGCCGCCTCTCAGTTGAAGAACGTCGTGGTTCTGATAGGCCCCGAAGGCGACTTTTCTCCGAAGGAGGTCGCGGCGGCCCTTCGCGCCGGTTTCAAACCGGTCCACCTCGGCTCCTCCCGTCTCCGCACGGAAACCGCCGCCCTCACCGCCGCCTCCGCGGTCTACTTCGACAACCTTTAATCCTCTCTCCACGGTCTACTTCGATAATCTTTAATCCTCTCTCCGCGCTCTACTTCGATAATCTTTAATCCTCTCTCCGCGGTCGCCAGTTACCACAGACGGAACTCCAGTCGCCTTCGGCTCCTTCCGGCCCATCCCCCTTCCCGTGCCCGGGGGTGGGCACGTTCGTCTGCGGCAACTGCCGCACCGCCTTTCGACTGCGGTGCGCTTTTTCGCAGACTAGCCACACGGTTACCCCTCTCTGAAGGCATTGTGGGGCATCTCGGCGTGTGGCTAAGGGCAATTTTGCCCCCAGCCACACACTCATACCCATTGTAACCCATTCTGAAGGGGGTAAGCGTGTGGCACGTTCGCGAAAAACGATTATTATCAAATAATTGGTATCTTTGAATCGCTATGTTTGTAGGGCTCATAAGCGACACACACGGAGTGTGGTCCCGGGAATTCCAGGAATTTCTGGAACCCTGCGATGTGGTGTGGCATGCCGGGGACTGGGGAGGAGATGTGGAGTTCACCCGTAAGATTTCCGATTGGAAGAAGGTGGTGGGAGTGTATGGGAACTGCGACGGACAGGATATCCGTCTGGAGTACCCCTCGTACCAGCTTTTCGAGTGTGGGGGGATGAGTGTTCTGATGACCCATATCGGGGGTTACCCGGATCATTATGATTATCGCGCACGCGCGCTGATCGAGCGCTTCCGCCCTCAGGTGTTCGTCTGCGGACATTCTCACATCCTGAAAGTGATGTACGACGAACACTACCAGATGATGACTTTGAACCCTGGCGCCTGCGGCCTTCAGGGCTGGCATGTCCTCCGCACCGCCCTCCGATTCAAAATCGAAAACGGACAGCTGTCCGATATGGAATTGTTTAAACTTGCTAGATAACATGAATGACAAGGTTGCCATCCGGAAAACCTTCGCTTCGCTCATCCCTCCCACTTCGTGGGCCCCTCCCATTATGCCCTGCGAGCATCGCTTCCTTCTCCCTCGGAAGAAGATGCGAGCACCTTCTTCACTCGTTCGGGCGTCAGTTCACGTGGCCATGGGCGGCCACGGGTCTCCGGACGGCAACCTTGTCATTCTAATTAACGAAATACATAAGTATGACAAAAGCGAAGACATTGTGGTATTGCACGAGTTGCGGAAATGAGAGTCCGAAGTGGATGGGCCAGTGCCCGGCGTGTAAGGAGTGGAACACGATGGTGGAAGCTCCGGTGCCGGCCGCGGGCAAGGCGGCGAAGGCTGGGAAGACGCCGTTTGCGGGCGCTTCCGAGCGCCGCAAACCGGTCAGCCTTCGCGAAGTCGACCTCTCGGCCGAGGCTCGCGTGAGCCTCGGGAGCGCCGAGGTCGACCGCCTCCTTGGCGGCGGCATCGTCCCCGGATCGCTGGTGCTGATAGGCGGCGAACCCGGAATAGGCAAGTCCACTCTCTCTCTGCAGATCCCTCTGCACTGCCCTTCGCTGCGAACATTATATGTCACCGGTGAGGAAAGTGCAAAACAGGTTAAGATGCGCGCAGCCCGCCTTGGGGGCGATGCGGACAACTGCCTGATCTACGCCGAGACCCTTCTGGAGAACATTCTGGCAGAGGCCGAAGAGATTCAGCCGGACCTGATGGTGGTGGATTCAGTGCAGACCATGTACACTGAGACGGTGGAATCTGCCGCCGGCTCTGTTTCTCAGATCAAAGAAGTGGCGGCGCGTCTGCTTCGTTACGCAAAAGAATCCGGTGTGCCCGTTCTGCTGATAGGCCACATAACAAAAGACGGCTTTATCGCCGGCCCGAAGATACTTGAACACATTGTCGATGTCGTTTTGCAGTTCGAAGGCGAAAACCGCGGATCATATAGGATTTTGAGATCCATCAAGAACCGTTTCGGCTCGACTTCCGAATTGGCTGTGTTCGAAATGACCGGCTCGGGACTTCGCGAGGTGGCCAATCCTTCCGAGATGCTCATCCCCATGCACGAACAGGGCCTTAGCGGCACCGCCATCTGCGCGATGCTGGACGGCACCCGCCCGTTCCTGTTCGAAGTTCAGGCTTTGGTCAGCACCGCCGCATACGGAACGGCGCAGCGTTCGGCGACAGGATTCGACGTCCGCCGTCTGAATATGCTCCTGGCCGTTCTGGAAAAGAGGGCCGGGTTCCATCTCAGCGCGAAAGATGTGTTCCTGAACATGGCGGGAGGCCTGAAGATAACCGATCCGGCATGCGATCTGGCTGTTATCTGCGCAGTGCTCTCTTCGAATTTCGATTTCGCCATCCCGTCCGACTTCTGCTTCGCAGGCGAAGTCGGCCTCAGCGGCGAAATCCGCCCCGTGGCCCAGGCAGACAGGCGCGTCATCGAAGCGCAGCGCCTCGGTTTCCGCAAAATCTTCCTCAGCTCGTACTCCAATCTGGACGCCGTCAAGAACGCCAAGATCGAAATAGTCCGCGTCTCGGACGTCGCCGAACTGGTGAAAAAACTCTTTAAATAATCTAATAGGTGTCGGAGATGTCCGTAAAAAGGGGACACCTCTCGCAAAATACCCCCTAAAATGCAGGAGATGTCCCTCAAATAGGGACATCTCCGACGTTTTTGCACACAAGGTGGAATCTCAGAGCCGGGACCTTGTGCGAAAAACCCGTTTACAAGCCTTCCAGCACGCAAGGTCCCCCGCTCAAAGTTCCACCTTGTGCGTTTCGCGAACGTGCCACACGCTTACCCCCTCTAGAATGGGTTACAATGGATACGACCGTGTGGCTGGTCTGCGAATTCCCCGCGCTATTTGGAAGCCCGCAGCGAGGACCAGGTCATGTAGACTATCAGCAGCACGAGCGGGACGATGGCGATGGCTTCGGCGCCGCCGGAGGCGTTCCAGGCGCTGAGGAACCAGTCCACGCCCGCGAATTTCAGAATCGCGGAAACCACTCCCATCAGCGCGCCGCCGGCGATGAAGCCGGACGCGATCAGCGTGCCCTTGTCCAGCCGCGCGCGATTGACCTCGGAGTCGGAAGAGCGTGTGCTCACGAACCACGAGACGGCGCCGCCCACGAGCAGCGGGAGGTTCAGATCCAGCGGGATGAACATGCCGAGGCAGAACGCCAGCGCCGGCACCTTGAAGACGGTCAGCAGAATCGCGATCGCGGCGCCGATGCCGTAGAGCAGCCAGGGGGCGTTGCCGCCGTTCATCATGGGCTGAATCACGGCCGCCATGGCGTTAGCCTGCGGAGCGACCAGCGCGCCCTCGCCCGTGAAACCGTAGGTCTTGTTGAGGACCATCATCACGCCGCCCACCGTGGCCGCGGCGACCAGCGTGCCCACGAACTTCCACGTCTCCTGCTTCGCGGGCGTGGTGCCGGTCCAGAAACCGATCTTCAGGTCCGTGATGAAGCCGCCCGCCATCGAGAGGGCCGTGCAGACCACGCCGCCGATGACCATGGCCGCCGCCATTCCGGCGTTGCCCTTCAGGCCCACGGCCACCAGCACGAGCGCCGTGATGATGAGGGTCATGATGGTCATGCCGCTGACCGGGTTCGTGCCCACGATGGCGATCGCGTTGGCCGCGACCGTGGTGAACAGGAAGGCGATGACGCCCACTATCAGCACGCCGATCAGAGCCTGCCAGACGTTAGAGACCACACCGCCGAAGGCGAAAAAGGCGAAGGTGGCCAGCAGCGCGAACGCGATCCCGAAGACGACCAGCTTCATGGGCAGATCGCGGTCGGCGGGGTCGGTCGCTGCAGGAGCGGCGCCCTTCTTCGAGAACTCACCGACCGCCAGGCCGACCGCGCTTTTGATCACGCCGGCGCTCTTGATGATGCCGATGATGCCCGCCGTGGCGATGCCGCCGATGCCGATATGGCGCGCGTACTCCTTGAATATCTGGTCCGGCGAAAGCTCGCCGATGGTGCTGGCGATGCCCGTGCCCATGAGGTCAATGACCTGGTCGCCGAACAGCAGGTTCATGCCCGGGATGATGACCAGCCACACGAGGAGCGAGCCGCAGCAGATGATGAACGCGTACTTCAGGCCCACGATGTAGCCCAGGCCGAGCACGGCCGCGCCGGTGTTGAGTTTCAGCACGACCTTCGCTTTGTCCGAAACCACCTGGCCCCAGTGCATGACGGTCGTGCTGAGCGTCTCGGCCCACGCGCCGAAGGTGCTGACGACGAAATCGTAGATTCCGCCGATCAGACCTGCGGCCAGCAGCGTCTTCGCGCTGCTTCCCCCGGCCTCGCCGCTCTTAAGGACCTTGGTCGTGGCTGTGGCCTCCGGGAACGGATACTGTCCGTCCATCTCCTTCACGAAGTACTTGCGGAAGGGGATGAGGAAGAGGATGCCGAGCACGCCACCGAGCAGCGAGCTGAGGAACATCTGAGTGAAATTCACTTCCAAACCTAAGATATATATGGCCGGGAGGGTGAAGATCGCACCCGCCACCACTACGCCTGAGCAGGCGCCTATGCTCTGGATAATAACGTTCTGGCCGAGGCCGTCCTTCTTTTTCAGGGCGCCTGTAAGGCCCACTGCTATGATTGCGATAGGGATTGCGGCTTCGAAAACCTGGCCCACTTTAAGGCCGAGATATGCGGCTGCGGCCGAGAAGAGTATAGTCATCAGAAGGCCCACGGCCACCGAATACGGAGTTACTTCTTTCTTCATATTATATAATAGGTGTAATACACTAAACTGATTAACAACAAAGATAATCAAAAATTTCCCCGAAAAATTTGGGATAATAAAAAATATGTCTATATTTGCAGTCCTTTTCGCGCCTGGCGCGAGGAGATCACAAAGTTCTTTGAATTATTGAGAGAGATAAAGAGGTAAAATTATTGAAAAGATTAGTCTAATATTTAGAAATGCGAGTTTTTTCGTGTTGCGAAATATG
>JAGAAD010000052.1 GCA_017615445.1 Bacteroidales bacterium | reverse complement strand
GCCTTGTCGCGGATGGCGGCATAGAGGCCGAACACGTAACCGTCCAGGGTGGTTTCGTCTCCGCTCCAGATCTGGTCCGGAGAGAGCTGAGAGGTGGGCCCGAGGTCTATCCAGTTGCAGGAGACCGCGGCCAGGGCGACAAGCGCCGTTGCAAACAATTTCTTTACTCTCATGGCTCTAGAATGTTACGTTAAGACCGGCGCTGAATGTGCGCTGCTGCGGGTAGAATCCGTCGTTCACTCCCGGGTTCTCCGGGTCCATCCATTTGTAGTGCGACAGGGTGAATATGTTCGTTCCGGCAAGGAATGCGCTGACCTTCGCGAGCTTCATCGCCCTGGTCCAGCTGTCCGGGAAGGCGTAAGTGAGCTGAAGGTTCTTCAGGCGCAGATAGCTGCCGTCCACCAGCCACATGTCCGAAATCCACATTGTGTTTCCGTTCCAGCTCTGGTGTATGCGCGGGTAGTAGGCGTCCGTGTGGTCCGGCGTCCAGGAGTTCTTCGCGAGGGCTATGTTGCCGTTTGTGGCGTCCAGGCCGTAGAACGTGCGGGTGTAGACGGTGTTGTCCGTGACGCCGTTGTTGTAGACTCCGCAGAGCTTCGTCGTGACCATGGTCGCGCCCTGGAAGAGGGCCGAGAGCGACCAGTTCTTCCAACTCACGTCCGCGTTCAGGGAGAAGGTCATTTCCGGCACGTCCGAGTAGCCCAGGCGGATGTAGTCGTACTGGGCCGTGATCTTGCCGTCGCCGTTGTAGTCCAGGTAGCGCTGCTCGCCGAGGTCTATGTAGCCCTGCGGCGGGGTGGGCGCGTCGATCAGCTCTTCTTCCGTCTGGAACAGGCCCAGGCATTTGAAGCCGTAGACCGCTCCGAGCGGCTGGCCGAGCACCGCGCGGTAGGACGGGTGGTCGTCCGTGATTTTCTTCGAGAGCACGCGGTTGCGGGCGAACATCACCATCCCGCCGATGCTGTAGTTGATGCCGTTCGCGAGCCAGTTGTCGTGCTTGAGCGTGAGCTCGAAGCCGCGGTTGTCCATACGGCCGGTGTTAGCGTAGACCGGGTAATTGCTGCCCAGCGAGGGGGCATAGGCCGAACTGGACATGGCCTCGAGGATGTGAGTCCTGTACTGGTAGAACCAGTCGAAGCCCACCGTCAGCATGCCGCTGAAGAGGATCGCGTCCAGGCCGGCGTTGTAGTCGTACATCCTGGACCAGGTGGCGTCCGTGTTAGGGTAGCCGCTGGTGTAGTAGCCTTTCACCGGCGAGAGGCCGATTCCGTAGGCGTCGCTCGCGCCCGTGTTGCTGAACTTGATCATGTACGAGTAGGCCGCGATGTCCGAGGAGCCGGTCTGGCCCAGCGAGGCGCGCAGCTTGAGGTGCTCCACCCAGCTGAGGTTGTCTTTGATGAAGCTTTCCTTGCTCATCACCCACGCCGCCGCGAACGAGGGGAAGAACCCCCAGCGCGATTCGGGCGCGAAGACATAGGAGCCGTCGTAGCGGCCGGAGGCTTCGAGGATGTACTTGCCGTCGTAGATGTAGGAGCCGCGGTAGACGAAGCTGGCGAAGCCGCGATGGTCATGCGAGCCGGAGGCCGCGCCCATCGTGCTCTCCGTGGCCATATTCAGGTCTATCGGGTCGTCCGTGGCGAAGCCGTAGCCATGGCCCTGCAGGTAACTGACATAGAAGCGTTCCGCCTCGAAGAGGCCGAGCATCTGCAACTGGTGCTTGCCGAAGGTCCGGTCGTAGGAGATCTGCGGCCTGACGACCATGTCCGCGCTGTACGAATGGCCCTTGATGTAGGTCGTTTTCGTGTACGGGATGAAGTTGATTATGCTGACCGTGAAGGTCTTCGGGTTGAACTGCGCCTGCTTGAAGGGCTGCACATACTGCTGGCTGATGGTGAGGTCGCCGTTGAAGCCCGCGAAGGCCGAGGCCTTCAAGCCACGGAGCCAGGGCGCGAGCACTCCGAAGTCGTAGTCCAGCTGGAGAGTGGCGCTGAGGAGAGCGTAGCTCTGGTCGCGGTAGCCGCCGTTGTAGAGGCCTGCGAGCGGAGTATAGGTGTAAGTTCCGTTCGTGATTCCGAGCGGGTAGCCGTTGTACTCCTGCGCGAGGATCGGGGCTGCGTAATAGGCCTGCGAGATCGGCGAGTACTCGCTCTGCGCGTCCAGCGGGATGCACGGCAGATGGCGGTAGGAGTACTGTCCGAAGACCGTGGTCTTGAAGTCCAGGCCGTTCGCCACTTTCGTGCTGAGGTTCGTGCGGAAGTTGTAGCGCTCGTAATGAGTGTTGCGCATAATGCCGTCCTGGCCCATATAGCCCAGCGAGGCGTAGTACTGGGTGTCCGAGTTTCCGCCGCTGGCCGAGATGTTGTGCTGATGCGTCAGGCCGAAGGGCTTGTAGATGACGTCCATCCAGTTAGTCTCGGCATAGAGGCCCATGTCCTTGAGTTTCTGGATATTTTCGGGCGTCCAGTAAAGCGGCAGACCGTCCATCTCGCGGACTTTGTTGTTCCAGTAGATGTACTCCTCGGCGTCCATCAGTTCTATCATCGCTGTGTTGAAGTCGAAGGAGACGGAGCCGTCGTAAGCCACCGTGTTCTTGCTGCGTGTGCCGGCCTTGGTGGTGATCACGATCACGCCGTTCGAGCCGTCCAGGCCGTAGACCGCGGTGCTCGCGCCGTCTTTCAGCACGGACACCGTCTCGATGTCGTTCGGATTCAGCGTCTTGATTATGCCTATGTCGTGCTTGATGCCGTCCACCACGCACACGGGCTCGCTACCGCCCCAGGTGCTTAGGCCGCGGACGAACATCCTCGTGCCGTCGGCACCCGGGGTGCCGGTGGTCTGGATGTTCGTCAGGCCGGCGAGGCGGCCTGTGAGGAGCTGCTGGGAGTTGGTCACCGGGGCCTTGAGGATTTCCCTCGAGGACACCTGCGCCACGCTTCCCGTCAGGTACTCGCGCTTCCGCTCGCCGTAACCGATGACCACAAGTTCCTCGAGCTGGTCGTCCCAGCCCTGGTAAAGGGAGTCGAGATCTATTTCCGGCTCTTTACTGGGTTTTTGCGCCCACACGGCCAGGCCGGTGAGCGCAAAAGCAATGATTAGGATTATGCGTTTCACTTCTTGTTGAAGTATTCCAGATATCTGTCGTAGAGGTGTCCTGCCTGCAGATAGGCGGACTGAGGGCTGATGAAGTGAGAGAACTCGAAGGTGATTGCTTTCTCCACACCGCAGCGCTTCGCAGCCTCGAGTTTCATGCGGAGTTTGTCGAACTTGATCGGGAGGAACTTGATGGGCATGTCGCGGTCGAAGCTTTCGCAGTTCGTCCAAGAGTGGATTCCCCACTTGTCTGCCAGCATCTTGTTCACGGAAATGTAGTCCTCGATCTCATCGTAGTCGTTGTATCCGTCCTGGAATGCGCAGGCGTCCACGAATTCGTGGATACCCTCGAAGATCTCATCCCAGTCGCGCATGTGCTCCATGATGTCCGGCCTGTCAGCCCTGCGGAGCTGTGCGCTCTGCGCGCTGACTCCCTTGATGCCCTCGATGATGGGGCTGATGAAGGTGGGATATCCGTTCGGGTACTCCGCGCTCTTGGAGAGTTCCTTACACTGCTGACCGAGTTTCTGATAACCCTCGATTGCGCCCTTTGAGCGACGGGAGATTTCGTAGCTCAGATACCAGCCCTTGAAGGCCTTATAGTGGCCATATCTTTCCCAAAGCTCGTCGATTATGAACTTGTTGATCTCGATTTCGTTGTTATAGACGCCAGTGTACCAGTACTCGTCCGAGTCGTACAGACCGATATAGAGTTTCATGTCGTACTTCTCGGCCAAACGGCAGAACATGTCCACGAGGTCCACAGAAGGATAGTAGTATCCCTTCTTCAGAAGGTACGGGCTCGGATAGGTCATCCATTTGCGAAGGCCGCAGCGGATTATTATCACCGTGTCTATTCCGAACTTCTTCATATACTGGAAATCGCGGTCCCACTCCGCCTCTCCCCAGTTCTGGTGAGGGATGTCCGTGCTAATCTCATCGAGGAAAGTACCCGTGATAGGCACTGCGTTCGCCTTCGGAACGATGAGCGTGCTCTCAAGACCCTTGTTCAGGGCTATTCCGTACTTGTCCTTACCCGTTCCGCAACCGGTAATGAGGGGTGCTGCGGCGACAGCTGCGCCCGCGGCCGCCGTCGTCTTCAAGAATGATCGTCTGTCTGTCATTATGTGTGGTATTAGTTAGCTTTGTCCTCCCGGAGCTCCACGCCCCGAATAGTATCCAAATTTACGCATTTTCGTCCTCTTTCGCAAACCCTTTCTCCCTCCTCCCCGAACCATTTTCTCTCCCCCCTGTGAGCTTTCATTTCCCGGCGCCATTTTGCCCGATTTTAGCGCCAGATCTCTCGTTTCCCCCTTCTCCGGCGCCGTTTTGCCCGATTTTGGCGCCGAATCTCTCGTTTTTCCCTCCTCCGGCGCCGTTTTGCCCGATTTTAGCGCCGAATCGCCAGTTTTCTTCCTCCCCGGCGTCAAAACCAGCGTTTTTAGCGCCGATTCTCAATTCATCCTCGGATCGCGCTGCGCCGAGCTCGAAGGAGCGGCTCAGCTTGCGCGATGGGTGAGATTTGCCAATCCGTTGACTGTCTACGTTATTTGGTCGGGGCTCGGCATAACCAGGCCTCGCCCCTTGGTAGACCGGGCGCTCGCATAAACTCGCGCCCTGAGGGCGTTTTGCGGAAGGTCCCCCATCAAATGCGGAAGGTCTCCTTTTATAGGCGGGACCTTCCGCAGTCAATGTGCCCTAGGAGGCACCATGTTGGGTTTTGAGTGCAGAAGGTATGCTCCACAAAAAGACACCTTCCGCAAAACCAGGGGGACCTTCCGCGCAAACGCCCGATTTTTCCTCTCCCGCTGGACTAACGGTAGGTTCGGGCTTGGGCGAAGCCCGGCAGAAGATCTTGATTGAAAGTATGCCGCCCCGAATCGCTCGATGCGGGCTCTAGCGCTCGAAAACCTTTCCCTTCTCCGCGTCTGAAACTAAAAATTGGGCAAAGGGCCGGAGCCGGGACTGCGGCGTGGAAGGCGTTAAAGCCTTCCCGCCAGTTCTTCCCGAAAGCGACGGCCCGGACTGTCCAAGCCTTCGCGTCTTGCTCCCTTCCCTGCGTCAGCCCCGCTCCCCCGCCCGCAGCCGCACATTCTTTCAACTTTTTCTTGCTTTGTAACTAAATCTTAGTTACCTTTGCATATGGGAACTAAAGAGAAATTGATAGAGCGCCTGAAAGGCCTGCCGAAAGACTTCACATTTGCTGAAGCCGAGAGATTGATTACCTCATTCGGTTATATTAAATCCAACAAAGGAAAAACATCCGGATCGAGAGTATTGTTTTATAAAGAAGGGAGAATCCCCTTATTCTTACACAGACCTCACCCCCAGAAGGAGTTGAAGGAGTATGCCGTGAAACAATTATTGATAGAATTAAATAATAACGGAGACATAGAGTTATGAACACATTGAAGTACAAAGGTTATATCGGTTCGGTGGCATATAGCGAACCGGACGAAGTGTTTTTCGGAAAGATAGAAGGCATTGACGGATTAGTCAATTACGAAGGCGAATCCGTGAAGGAACTCACTGCAGCGTTCAAAGAAGCAGTGGACGATTATCTGATCTTCTGCGAAGAGCATGGGCTGAAGCCGGAGAAGAGTTATACCGGCACATTTAATGTCAGGATAGCTCCGGCGACTCATCGCGATATCGCAAATCTTGCCGCAGAAGCAGGCATCTCAATCAACTCCTTCGTAAAACGCGCGCTGGACGAAGCGGTGAAGCATCCCTGGGTCGAACCTGGAACTTTGATTACCGGTTACGGTCCAGACCAGGCTGAGCCGGCGATGCTGATGGAGCCGGAGGTGAACTCCTACGGCGCAAATGAAACCATCACCTTCTCCATCCCCCGCAAAGACGCGGCCTTCGCCAAAGACCTCGCCAAGCGCATGGGCTGGAAAGAGAAATAGAATGGCTATATTTGCAGCGATATGAAGATAGAGCTGATTGGGTTCGATTTTGAGCTGAACCCGAACAATAAGATGGACATTCTGGTCGATGCGGTGAACGCGTCGGACGCGGATCTCATTCTTTTCCCGGGGCGCACGATACGCGACCTCAACGACCTGCTGTATGCCGAGCAGGACATAAAGAACAAGAGTTCGGTCGCGATTCTGGAACTCGAAGAATCATTGCCCACAAGCTGCATGTTCCAGCGCAACGCCCTGTTCATGATGCACGGCGGCCTTTTCTTCGACCTCTACACCAGCCAGGTTTTCGAGACGGACGAGGACATCGAGGGCAACGAAGCGCTGACGGACAAGCTCATGGACGAGATGAAGCGCCGCCAGTTCGCCTGCTGCGGGAACAGAATCACCGTCCTCCAGGGCGGCGAGACCGGAATCCTGAGCGGCACCGGCCTCAAGCTGGACTTCCGTTTCAGCGGAAACGCCGTGCTGAACCGCCGCTATCAGAGCCTCCTCGCCGGCACGGACATCTTCCTCAACCCTGTCCATGAAGCCACGCTCAGCAATTCCCAGACGCTCCAGCGCATGGCAGCCCTCAGCGCAGACGGCCGCTGGTGCATCAGCACCGGCATGCTCGGACGCGACCAGATGGGCAATTTCAGCAACAAGCAGCTCCAGCACATCTTCCACGACGGCCGCGAACTCTCCGTCCGCCCGCAGGTCCACGACGAAGAAGGCTATGTCTCCCGCACTATCGAGGTTCCGGACCGCATCGCCCCCTGGCCCGCCAGCACACCATCATAATCCCGATTTGTTGCGTGGGGGACAACCCCCTGACCCACAGGCGATTACATAAATTAGGTGTGTCAAAAATGGCACACCTAATTTGCATAAATCCTTGAATATCAAACACTTATCCCCCACGGGGCTCCGCAAGAGATGCCCGATCATGTCGGGCATGACTTGGGAGGGAGGAGCGCCACGGGGCTATTCAACCTTGAAGACCGAAATACCTGTCGAGGTGATTCCGGAGAGGACGTAGACGTCGTCACCGCGGTAGGCGACATCGCAGAAGCCCGTCTTGTTCGTACCTTCGTGGCCCACAGCCATGAAGTCGTCCGGATCGCCGATCGGGTAGCGCTGGAAGGCCATGTCGTTCTCACGGACGGCCCAGAGCCAGTTCAGCAGTGCATAGTCAGAAGTGCCGTCGGCGTCCGGGATGCGGACGACGCGGAGATAGCCGCTCGAATGGGAATCCGAATCCTGCTTGACCACCGTGTAGACCAGATAGCGCATGCCGTCCACCCAGAAGAGATGAGGATCCAGGCAGCAGTCATCGTAGTTACCCACATTGGTGAAGATGGAGCCAGGATCAACGCCCCAGCTGGAGGTCTTGTCTATCAAGGTGCTATACCACTCATCAAGGGTAGTCCAATACCAGCCAACGACAAAACTCATGCTGACATTTGTTCCAAAGATTGCCTGCCTAGTGATGCTCTCGCCGGTTGGAGAAGGGCCACCGCCGGTGGTAAGCAGGACATAGATACCTCCAGTGAGATTTCCGTCACCAGTTGACAAAGCATTGGATAAATGATCCGGAGTGGATTCTATCACACCGTCGGAGATACGGAAATCAACAGCCTGACGATATTTTTCGTGACCCTCTTTATTACGGTAGAACGAAACAAAGATGAGTATTCCGTCTGCATCCGTTCCGAAGCCGGTCATCTTGTCGCCGTAACGGTCACCAACAGGCACAGTGTAACGCATTGCGACCTGAGCTGCCGTGGGCACGCCTTCGGAGTCGGGCTCGATCATACGATAGACCACCAGATCCTGAGGGCTACCCTCGGAAGACATGGCCATGTTGCTGACATAGATGACATCGGCCTCGTCGCCCTGCATCTTCCATATGCCGCAGGTCCAGAAGCGGCCTTCCTTGGTGAAGCCGGTGGTGATGGTGCGGACATAGGCGCCGGTCAGGAGCTCGAACACGGCCACTCCGTAGTGCTGATCGTCATTGCCGCAGATAGGCACATAGACATAGTCGCCGGAGATGATACCGTTGCGGTTCCAGTTCTCATTCGCAGAGGGTGCGAGGATCTCGTCGTCCCACTCGCCCTTCGCGCCGTCGTAGTAACCCCAGACGCGCTCGAGAGTTGCAGGGGCGTTCGGATCCACGATCACGGAGACCTTTCCGTCCGCGTATTCGATCGGCGGAGCGAAAGTGTTCGCGAAGGAAGCGGCGGACACATCGTTGCTGGCTTTGTAGTTCATCTCGAAGGTGCCGGTGAACTTGTTGTTGTCCTTGGTGCCGTTGCCGAGAGTGACGCTCGATTCCTGCAGGTTGTTGAAGTGTACTGCGCAAGCCGCCGTGCCCTCGAAGATGTTGCTGGCGAGCATGATCTGGCCGCCCTTGTTGCCGAAGCGGACGGCATAGCTCGAATACGGGTTCTTGAAGGTGGTGCCGGTGATGTTCACCTTGGCGCCATAGGCCTGCATCAGGCGATGGCCGCCGGAAGCGCCGTCCACCACGCAGTTCTTGATGACGTCGGTCTTGTTGCCGGTGGTGTTCTCGCCCTCGGACAGGAGGAAGATGCCGGTGGCGTCGGAAGCCAGGCCGGACATGTCGATCGAGACATTCTCGAGGCGGACTCCGTTGCCTGCGGTGTGCACGAAGATGCCATGCTCATAGTTGTAGGAGGTGGAGAACTGAGGGGTCATGCCGCCGGCAGGGGCCACGGTGAGGCCCTTGACGGTCACGGCCACCTTTGCGATCTCGATCGGGCCGGCGAGAGTGGCCACTCCGTTTCCGTTGATGGTCAGAGGAGCCTTACCCTCGGCGATAGCGATATTGCCGGCGTGTGTGCCCTTCGCGAGTATCATCTCGGCGGGGCCGGCCTCAAGGGCGTTGTAAGCCTCCATCGCGGCGGCGACAGTCTTGAAGCCCAGGGATGCGTCGGCGGTGACGAGTATCACATTCGGTTCCATCTGATGGATGTCCACATAGCCGATGAGCTTGTCCGTGCCCTGACGGAAGAAGTTGACCTTGCCGTCGCGAGCCTCCACTGTTCCGTTCGAAGCGATTTCGAGCTCGGTGGCGGTGAGGGTCACGCTCTTGACGGTGATCCAATCCACCTCGGCCGCAGCATCATAAGGGACATTCGAGCTGACCTCCAGGGTGATAGTTTCACCGTCCACGGAAACATCACCGGGCTTTACCACCTCGAACTCGATTCCGCCGCCGGCTTTCTGGATGATGGTGAGGTTCTTGAGCAGCTCACCTGTCTCGTCCAGGAACTTGACGCGGGCCTGACGCATGGCGTCTTCCTCGTTAAGGTCTCTCTCGAAGACTACCGTCTTTTTCACGGCAGGCGCGGCGGATTCCACCGACTTTGTCTCCACATAGCGCAGCCAGTTCACATCATCGGGAACTTCCACGGTGAAGGGGATATTAGCATTCACTCCGACCTCGAAAGTGCCCGCGGCTGCGGGAAGAGCCTCGAGATCGTCTATCTCGAAGACGGTTGTGCTCTGAGGATCAGGAAGCTCCTCAGGAAGCTGTTTGCAGGAGCCAACGGCGATCACTGCCGCGGCTGCCATCAGAGCAAAAAGAATTTTTTTCATACCAGTATAGTGTTATTTGTTTTTGGCTTTCAGGGGATCCTCCGCTATCAGGCGGCAGAATTCGTTGAACAGGGCGCGCTCCTCGTAATCAGAGCTGTTCTTGATGTTGTTGAAGGAGTCGCCGCCCAGGTAGCAGGCCAGCTGCTTGTTGCCATAGACCTCTGCATTCTGCATGCCGTCTATGTACTCGCGCCAGCGGCGGCGATAGGTGTTGTAGTCTTCGCCTTCTTTGTAGGAAGAATCGGACGCGTCCACGGGATGCCTCATCACGCGGTCGTCTATCTCCAGCTCCATATTCAGTTTGTATGTGGCGATCTGGTTGAAGAACGAAGACATGGGGTTCACGTTATTGGTGTCCCAGAAGCGGTTGGGCTGCATGTAGGCGTAGTCTATTCCGAAGTCCTGCCAGTAGCGGTAGCCCGCCGCGCAGCGGTACGGAATCCAGACCACGGCCTCATTATATAAATGGATATAGTTCGACACTGCCGGGAAGATATCGTCCCAGGCCTTGGCAGTCACCTCCCATCCGTCACGCAACTGTCCGTCGATTGTGTCGCCGCCATGACCGCCCAGGCCCGAGCGCATGGAGGAAAGCTCCTCGCTCATGATGTAGAAGCCGCCGAGCTCGATGTTCTGGAAGTTGGCGGCGGCGAAACGGGCGCGGACCTCGTCCACGAACCAGCAATAGGCCGCCACACGGTCCGCCGGATTCGCGAAGTCGAGCTCCTTGCCGTCCACGGTCCCCCAGTACTTGGTGGATGTGTTCATCTGGTTGTAGCGCTCATGGGCAGGAATGTCCGGCATCATCACTATCACCTTGCGGGACACGGGCGGAGGGCCGATTCTGGAAATCGCATCGCCCACCGCTTCGTTCAGAGCCGTAAAACCATTACCTTCGGCGAACCAGTAGTCCAAAAACTCGAGAGCCTCCTGCTGGCGTCCGGCCTTCATCGGGATGGAATTGTCCGTCCAATCTTTGATGCCTATGGTCAGCGCGCGCGGTTCGGCATAGTCCATATTGCGCATCTCGAGCGCGAGGAAGGCGTCGAAGAGCCACTTCTCCTCCTTGGTGTTCGGGTCCGTCCACGTCACATGGCTGGCGATGCGGGCCTTGTCCCAATAACGAGGGGTGCGGGTGGAGCCGCCATAGACCAGCGCCAGATCCGCGAAGAACGGGATGCCGCTGCGCGACTTTTCCCAATCGTAGGGCTCCGCGTTCATAGTGCGGAAACTCACGGACGAGACGCTGCCCAACGTGCCTGACGCGGACTCAGGGCAATAGTAGAGCATAAAGGACATGCCGGGCTGCAGGCCGCTGAGAGTGCCGGCACCGGCTTCGAACGACTGCCCGGAGGCCTTGACCTCATCTGCGGACGGCTTAGCCGAATCTTCCGGCAGGTGCAGGACCCAGGCCACTGAAGCGCGGATGAGCTTAAGCTCGAAGCTGACGGAATTATTGCCGACCGAGCCCAGCACCAGACTGGCCACGGGCTTCCCTTCCGGCTGCTCGGCCGGCTGGTCCGGGCCGCAGGCGCAGAAGAGGGCCGCGGCGAGTAAAAAAGCTGTTATCATTCGGCAGTTTGTCATCTGATGACTTTCTTTCTAAGAGGGTTGAAGGCCACGAAAGAACACAGTTCGTCGTAGACCTGCTTCGCTTCGGGGCCGGGCGCCTCGCGCAGATTGCGCATGGTGTCCTTGTCCTGGAAGTAGGCGAACGAACGGGAGCCGTAGAGGCCCGTGCTCTTCGCGTGGTCTATGTAGAGACGGAAACGACGGCGCTGCTCCTCGCCCGGGCGGTTGGCCATCGCGAGGCGGTCGTCGAACTCGAATTCCATGCTGATGCCGTTGTCCGTGATCATCTTCATCGACGGCTCCCAGGGATAGCGGTCGCCCTCCCAGTAGTAGTTGGGCTGCATCCAGACATAGTCTATGCCGAGCTCTTCGGTGCGGTCGTACGAGGCAGCTTCGCGGTACGGGATCCAGGTCAGGTACTGGCCCTGCGCATGCAGGTAGTCAGCCACGGACGGCAGATACTCGTTCAGCCGTTTCCATGGCCAGCGCCAGCCGCGCGTGAGGGTGGGAATCTCCTCCGAATGCACATAGTACCCGATCAGCTCGATGTACTTGAAGCCGGCCGCCTTGAAGGCAGCGTTCATCGTGTCTATGAACCAGCGGCAAGCCGCAAAACGGTCCGCGGCAGACTCGAAATCCAGCTCCCTGCCGTCTATCGAGCCCCAGTATTTCGTCCGCGAGTCCAGCAGCTCGAAATATTCGTGCAGTATCGCGTCCGGCAGGTTCATCACCACCTTCCGCTTGTAGGGCGGTTCACCGATCCGGGCGGCAGCACGGCCTATCGCCTCATCCAGCGCGGCGAAGCCATAGCCGGGCTTCATCCAGAAATCGATCAGTTCCTGCCAATGCTCCTTGTGCCCGCTCATCTTCATCCCGCCCATGTCCTCGCAGGCCAGGGCCACGTCCACGGGCTCACTTGAGCGGCCCCACAGGCGTGGTTCGATCGCAAGGAAGGCGTCGAACAACCAGCGCTCCGCGCCGGAAGGGTCGGTCCAGGAGACCGACGCGGCGAAACGGTCCGCGTCCCAGACGCCCAGTTCGCCGCGGTTCGGGCTCCCCCCGTAGCACAGCAGCAGGTCCGTGAAAAGCACGGGCGGCTGCTGGACTACCTTCGGAGCCCGCGGCAGGCGGTAGATCGCGTCCACCTGCCCGGCATAGGCATCCCTCTCGAGCGTGAGCTTGTGGTTCTCGGCCTTGAGGGCTTCGTTTTCCGCCCTCAGCTGTTTGACTTCAGCCGAGGAGCAGGAGGCCAGCGCGAGGCAGGCCAGGAGTATCGCAGGCCAGTTTCTCATTGCGCTTTCTTCGTGCGGGTGACAAGCACCGCCATGGTCGGGTTCGTGACAGGCAGGATGGTGAGCACCTCGTCCGCCGATTCGTCGGCGCGGGCCTTGTCCGGGTTGGAGGTCTTGCGCACCTCCACGCCGGTGATGGTGATGTCGCCGCCGACATAGTCCACGGTCACTCCGGTCATGTCCAGATCCACCTGGAAGTCGATTTCGGAGACACCGGCGGGAATCACGGCGCTGTCCTTGCGGAGCTTGACCGAACCTTCGGGAGCGGCGGCATAGTCCTTACCGCCCGCGGAGAAGGCCCTCGGGCTGAAGGCGAGCTTCACGGTGACGTCCTTCGTGTCGATAGGACTGCTGAGCACGAGGCCGAGCTTCACCGTGGCGGTGCTTCCCTCCTTGCAGGTGACAGGGTTGGAAGCGGCGCGCGGGGCGAGGGTGGCCATGATGGGCCTGACAAGCAGGAGGCGCTTGGCGTCCTGAATATCGATCGATGCGTCCTTGATGTAGATCGGAATCACATATTTGTCCGGCGTACTGCTCATCTCGGCGACCATTTCTGCGGGATCCCACTTGATGTCCACCTGGACACGGGCGTCGTCTTTGCCGAACTTCACGACCTTGCCGTCTATCTCCGCGGCGTTGTAGAGCGCCTTCGGGAGAGGGACGTAGTCAGTGCCGTTGTCGTAGTTGTAATCACCCACGAGGGAGTTGTCGATCGCGAGAGTCACCGAGCAGGCGTCAAAGCCCTTTCCGGCCTTGATGACACCGATGCGGTTCACTGCGTCGTAGACGGAATACTCCATCACGAGAGTCTCGTCGGCCGAGCGTAGATAGACAGAATCCGGGACCAGATAGTCTTCGCGGTAGTCGTGGCAGGCCGAGAGGCAGAGGGCTGCAAAGCCCAGTAATAATATCTTTTTCATCATCAGAATCCGGGGTTTTGGGTCATGTTGGTCATCTGTGCGAGGTGTCCGGAGTAGATCGGGAAGAGGTAGTCTCTTTCCACGAAGGTGGGTTTGCCTCCAGGGTAATCGTCGGGAACCCTCTCCCACGACTCCTCGTAGGTGGTGGCGCTGCAGTGCAGAGTCCAGTTCTCGGTGGTGTACTCCTTGGGAGCTATCATCCAGCGGACTGCGTCGTAGTGGCGGACAGCCTCGCCGTTGAGTTCGACCATACGCTCCATCCTGATGGCTTCCCGAAGTAGATTCTTGTCGGCGTCGATTCCGGGATAAGCCACCTCGATGTTGTTAAGGCCAGCTCTGTTGCGGACTTTATTGAGATAGACGCAAGCTGTCGCGAGATCCGGGCTGGACTTCTCCACCAGGCACTCGGCGTAGTTGAGATAGATCTCAGCAAGACGGATGGACGGGTAGACCACATTCATCTGATAGGCCGCCCAGTTGTCCAGCTGCCTGTTGGTGGGATACCACTTGCGCCACATGTAACCGGCACGGTTGGAGTCTCCCGAGGTCCTGAACGGAGAAGTGCACTCGCTGTTGTTGTAGCAGGTGAAGAACTTCTTCTTGTTCTCGTTCGGCCAGGGGAAGCCGTTCGGCACTATGCACTGGTAGAAGCGGGCGTCGCGGCCGGTTGTGCTGATGTGGGCCTTGAAGGCGGGAGCCCAGTCGGCATTGACGGGGACTTTATAGCCTTCCTTCCAGCCTTCGGCCTGATAGCCGGAGAGCGGGTCCACGTTCGGCTTGGAGCAGTCCAGACGGCCGTTGGTCTTCTGGTACATATCTCCCAACTTCAGCGGATAGCGGCCGGTCGCCTGCATAGGGAATGCATCCACGAGCTTGAGCGACGGGGTGATGCCGGCATAGCCGCCGACACCCTCGATCTGAGGGGCGAGGGCGCAGCACATGATCTGGCCTGCGCCGGCCAGGTAGGAGCCGTACTCGGACGACTCGCGCTTCCACCATCCCCAGATGGTCTCCTTGTTCCAGGGCTTCTGGAAGATGGCCTGGTAGTTGTCCGCCGCGGCCTGCATAGGATCGGTGCTGGTGCTGGCGTCAGTAATCAGGGCGTACTCCCCTGCATCTGCGAGGTCGATCAGGGCCTTGTTCGCATCGGCTGCATAGTCCCACTTCGTCGCGTCGTAGGTGGTGGGCATGAACTTCTTGCCGTTGGACTTGCTGACGAAGTCGTCATAGAGGCCGGTGCCGTTCTGGCCGTTGTAGAGAGGCGAAGCCTGCATCATGGCCACACGGCATTTCACTGCCATAGCTGCGCCCTTGGTGGCGCGACCCTGCCAGTCCTGAGCGATTTCGCCGAAATCGCCGACATGGACAGGAAGTTCGGCGATGGCCTCATCCAGCTGACGGAGTATGAAATCGAAGCACTCCTGCATGGTGTTGCGCTCGATGGTGCTGCCGTCCGCCTTGATGTCCGGAGTGACAGGGTTGCCCTCGGAGTCCATCCAGATGTAGACGGGGCCGTACTGGCGGATAAGGCAGTAGTAATAGTAGGCGCGGAGGAACTTCGCCTCGGCCTTCATCTGCTTCTTGATGCGGGCGAGCTCTTCCGGGCCTTTGTTGTTGTACTCCTTCATCAGGTCGATGTTGTTGAGGAACACCGTACACTGCGAAATGGCCTGATAGAACTTGTCCCAGGTGAGGAAGCCTGCGGCGTTCACGGTCGTTGCCGAAGAATAGTTGCCCTCCCTGAAAATGAGGTAATAGACCCACATAGTCCAGGAGAACTGGGCTTCGTCCGAACGGGCGACCACCCAGCCTTCGCGGTTGGAGATGGATTCGTCCTCGGGGATGAAGGAATAGATGTGGCGGAGATATCTGTGGGCTGTGTTGCCCTGGGAGAATATTTCCTCCAGGGTGGCCTGATCGTGGAGTTCCACGGCCAGATAGTCCTCATATATTTTGCTGCAGCCTGAAAGGATCAGCGCCGCGACAGCAATAAGTATGAATGTTAACTTTTTCATTGCTTGCTCCTCCCTAGAAATTAACGTTTGCACCGAAACATACCGTCCTCATCTGAGGATAGATATTACCATAGGAAGCGTTCAACTCCGGATCCCAGAGTTTGAACTTCGAGAAAGTGAGAAGGTTCACGCCCTGCACATAGAAACGGACTGTGCTCATTCCAATCTTGCGCGTGATGCGTTTGGGGATGGAATAGCCGATTTCGGCGTTCTTGAGCCTTATGAAGCTCATGTCCCTCTGCCAGTAGGTGCTGAGCGCGCTTTGATTGTCCATCCAGTAGGCGAACTGGTTGTTTTCGCTCTTGTTCAGGGTGAGGCGCGGATAAGGCGCGTTCGAGTTGCGGTTGTCCGGAGTCCAGCGGTTCAAGGCCACATCTTCGTAGATTTGGCCGAGCTGGTCCATGTTGGTGCTGGCGCCGTAGAGGTTCGCACCGTAGATGAAGCGGGTGTAGTTATCCACTCCGCTGAAGAAAACCGAAGCGTCGAAGCCGAGGAATGAAGCGCTGATACCGAAGCCGTAGTTGATTTCAGGCACGTGTGTGTAACCTATCGGCACCACGTCGAAGACGTCGATGACGCCATCGCCGTTCACATCGCGGTACTTCACATCACCGGGCTTCACGTCACCGAAAGTCTGCTTAGGCCAGGTGTCGATGTCTTCCTGGCTCTCGAACAGGCCTTCAGCGATGAGTCCCCTCTGCTGGTAGACCGTGTAACCGTAGGTGTTCTGGTAAGCCCAGATCTGATCGGGGATGTCGTCATAGAGCTTTCTGTTGCGGTTCCAGCCGAAGTTTGCACGGCCGGAGAGATAGAAGCCGTTGGCGAACATCTTTTCGTATTCCACGTTCAGCTCGAATCCCTGGTTGACAAGGCGGCCGATGTTGGCATACTGCGCGGCATTTTCTCCCACCACGGACGGGGTCATCTGACGGGCCACATAAATGCCTTCCCTCATCTCGCGGAAGACATCGGCATTGATGGACAGCTGGTTGAAGAATTTGGTCTCGATACCGATGTTTGCCTTATGGGCAGTCTCCCAACCCACTGAAGCATCACCCCTCTTTGCAGTGGCAATACCTGCCTGCCAGTTCTTCTTGTTAGCCTCGCCGAAGGAGAAGCCTGCGGCGCTGGTGTTCATTTCCGTGTTGAAAGCGAAACGGGAGCCTGAGATCTGGTCGTTACCCACTTCACCGTAAGAAGCCTTCAACTTAAGGAAACTGAACACGTCGGAAATATCTTCCCAGTAAGGTTCGTTGCTCACGATGTAACCCACGGCAACTGAAGGGAAGAAGCCCATACGATTGGCGGGAGCGAAGTTCTCGGAGCCGTTATAACCGAAGTTGGCTTCAGCGAAATAACGGTCTTTGTAGGAATAAGAAAGACGTCCGGCAAGACCGATATACCTGTAAGGGAAAGCGGTGATGTATGAGTAAGGGAAAAGCAACTGCCTGTTGCGGATGGTGAACACCAGAAGGCCGGCCACTCGGTGCGCATGGTTGAATTCGCGCTCGTAGTTGACCGATGCCTCGCCGTAGATTGTCATCGTGCCGTCGTGGCCTGTGCTCAGGCCCATATAGTTGTTTCCCTCCTGAACCTGCTCGAGAATAAGGGGATACTCGCCGAGTTCATCCGCTTCAGTAGCACGGCCTATCGCGCGGTAGATGGACGGATAGATGCCGAACTGGATTGTTGCAGAATTCCATGCGTCCCAGGAGAACTTGGCGTTAGCGCTGAGGCCCTGGAGCCAGTCGGCGAAGTCGTCGAAGTGCTGCGTGAGCGAAATCATGGACTGCGCGGTCATCTGGTAGTTCTTCGAGTAACCGACTGCGTTGAGGTCGTTCCAAGGGTTGTGACCCACGAGCGCCCTTGAGAGAGTGCCGTCCGCGAAGTGAGTCGGGATGGCGATAGGGGTCATCAGGAGCGTGTAAGTGTAAATATCGCTCAAACTCGAAGCCGGCTGGTTCTTGATGTTGTACTGGGTCGAAAGCGAGAGGCCGAGCTCGGTGCTGCGGGTGATGTTGATGTCCGTGTTCGCCCTGAAGTTGAACTTGCGGTAGTTCAGGGATGCGTCGAAGCGCTCGTCAGTCTCGTTGTTCAGGATACTGTCCTCGAAGTAGTATGAACCCGCCACATAGTAACGGACCATCTTGGTGCCGCCGCTGACGCTGACGTTGTACCTGCGGGTGGTGGCCATGTCTTTGTACATGGTCTTAACCCAGTCCACGCTCGGGTAGAGATCCGAGTCGTATCCGGTGCGGGAATCGTAACCGTTCACCTGCCAGGAATTCAGATACAGCTCCTTTTTGTAGTCGTCGATGGGAGCGTCGTTGCCGGCATCAAGATTCACCTGGTTGAAGAAGTCTATCCACTGCTCGGTGTTTGCCATCTTCGGGATCTTGATAGGCTGGGTGGCGCCGTACTCGACTTTCAGATTCACTTTCGGAGCGGCCTCCGAGCCACGTTTGGTGGTGACTATCACCACACCGTTACCGCCGCGAACACCGTAAAGGGCGGTGGCGGTGGCGTCCTTAAGGATACTGAAAGAAGCGATGTCGTCCGCGTCCACGAGGTCCAGGCTGCGCTCCACACCGTCCACAAGGACGAGCGGAGTGTTCGCCGTGTTGCCGAAGGTGCTGATGCCTCGGATCCAGAAGTCTGCGCCTGCGCCGGGCTCACCGGTGCGCTGAAGCACCACGAGACCGGCCATCTTGCCGGCGAGCGAGGAAGACACCTGGCCGACGCCGGTCTTCAGCAGCTCCGTGTTCACGGTGCTGATGGAGCCGATGACCGAAGCCTTACGCTGGGTTCCGTAGGCGACGACCGTCACTTCATCGAGGGCTGAGGCGATGGTGCGCATCTTCACGACTATGTGCAGCTGGTCGCCCACCTTGATTTCCTCGTCCTCAAAGCCGAGGAACTGGATGATGAGGACGTCGTGCGGAGCGACTTCGATGGAGAACTGTCCGTCGTTGTCCGTTATGACACCGCGGGAGCTTCCCCTCACCATCACCGCCGCTCCCGGGATGGGGAGATCGATGTCGTCCAGCACGACACCGGTGACGGTTACCTTCTTCTGGGGCGGTGCCGCCATCAGGAGCAGCCCGCTCAGGAACAAGGTCAGAATTGCTAACAGTGTTTTTCGCATGGGTTATTGTTTTGGTTTTATCGTCATTGTAAAGCCGCCGCCCTGGGACTCACGGATTGTGAGTTTGGTCCTGGAGGTGACTTCTATGGTTTCAATTTCATAAGCGGCTTCGGTTGAGTCTTTGTAGATGGTCGCCAGGTAGGGGCGGCGCTTGTCCAGGAAGCTGAGCTTGACGGTGGTGCTGCGCTCTGCGGCCGTCTTGCCGCCGACGAACCAGTCGTCAGTGCCCTTGGCTTTGCGGGCGACGGTGATGTACTCGCCAGGCTCGGCCTCCAGGTAACGGCTGTCGTCCCAGTCCAGGGCGACTTCGCGGATGAACTGGAAGGCGTCCGGATGCTTCTCGTAGTGCTCAGGCAGGTCGGCCGCCATCTGCAGGGGCGAGGGCAGGGTGAGGTAGAGCGCGAGCTGGCCGGGGATGGTGCTATGGACACGGCAGGGGCTGCCGTTTGCCCAGCTGAGGTCCGTCTCGAAGATGCCGGGGGTGTAGTCCATGGGGCCGCCCTGCAGACGGGTGAACGGGAGGATCAGCGTGTGCTCCGGCGGGTTGCCGCCCTTGGCCGCGAAGGCTTCGTACTCCCCTCCCCGCGCGCTTTCCTGCGCGATTAGGTTCGGCCAGGTGCGGCTGAGGCCGGTCGGGCGGCTGGCTTCGTGGGCATCGACCATTATTTTTTGTTCGGCTGCCTGCTTCACGACATTCAGGTAGTGCCGGTTCATGTACTGGCTGTAGTGATGCTCGCCGCGCGGGCGGATGTCGCCGCAGTAGCCGGTCTTCACGGCATCATAGCCGTATTGGTTCATTAGCTTCAGCGCTTCCGGGAGCTGGCGCTCGTAGTCGGTTATTGCCGAGGAGGTTTCGTGGTGCATCAGCAGGCGGACGCCTTTTGCGCGCGCGTATGCGTTCAGGCCCGGGAGGTCGAAGTCCGGGTAAGGCTCGGTGAAACTGTAGACCTGCTCGAGGGAGTTGTCCTCCCAGTGCTCCCAGCCTTTATTCCAGCCCTCCACGAGGACTTCGTCCATGCCGTTCGCGGCCGCGAAATTGATGTAGCGCTTGACGTTTTCGGTGGTGGCGCCGTGGTTCGGGCCTGTCGCCCAGGTCTTCGCGCCGGTGATCATTTCCCACCAGACGCCGACATATTTGATCGGGTGGATCCAGCTTACGTCTTCGATCGCGCAGGGCTCGTTCAGGTTCAGGATGAGCGGCTTGCTGAGCATGTCGCGGGCGTCGTCGCTGACCTTCACCGTGCGCCAGGGCGTGTGTTCTGTCAGGCGGCCTTTGCTGCCGTCCGCGCCGGGGGTGAGATGGGCCCTGAAAGTGTATTCGTCTTGCAGCTCGAGGCTCATCGTGCTGAAATCTGCGCAGGCGGCTTCGTGGATGTTGATGTAAAGGCCGTCGTCAGTCTTCAGCTGGAGCGGAGTCTGCACTCCGGTCGGGGAGAAGGTTTTGTCCGCCCAGTAGGTCTGCTTCGCCTCGGGCATCCTCGCCTCGATCTCGCTGAGCCTGGTCCTTTGGGTGACGTACTCCTCGGAGTCGTAGTCTCCGGGGATCCACCAGGCGGTGTGGTCTCCCGTGAGTCTGAACTCGGTGAGTTCTTCCCGGATGGTTAATTGATTAATGCCATCGCACTCCGGTTGACATGGTTGCTCCGTCTGCTCTTGAAATTCGTATCTGAGGCCCACGCCGTAGTCATAGACGCGGAACCTGACTATCATCTTTCGACTTTCAGGGCTTCCCGCCTTTTGGGCCAGGGTCACCTCCAGCTCGTTATAGAAATTTCTGATTTCACGGGTCTCGCCCCAGACTGGCTCCCAGGTTTCGTCTTTGGAACTGGTTTTGGCGGCCAGGAGTTGGAAACCGTCTTTAAGGTTGGGCGCGGGGGCGTCTTGGGCGGCGAGTTCGAAACCGAGTTTTGAGGGCTCGATGACTGTTTTGCCTTTGTATTTCATAGACCACATCGGCTCGCCGTTCGGGCCCAGCTCGAAAAGAACCGTCACCCTTCCTCCGGGCGAGAGGACTCCGGCCGTCTGAGGGACAGACTGAGTCTCCCCCTGGGATTTTCGCGTCTCGGGGGCCCCGCAAGAGGCTAACACATTAAGTGTTAGAAAGATAGCTGCCGCGGCTTTGGCCAGTGTCATTAGTGGTGTGGCTACAGTCATGTAAAATTAATCAAAATCTACGAAAAAAGTGAAGCAGAGCTTCTCTTTTATTTTCCGCAGAGATGCCACACGCTCACCTCACCCAGAAGTGGTTGTGACGTGGATGGGTGTGTGGCTGGGGGCAAAATTGCCCTCAGCCACACATAAGGCACGCCCAGAATTGCCTGTAAGGCATCCGGGCGTGTGGCACTCTCTCGAAAAACGAAGGCGTAGTCTCCGAAACGAGGGAAAGGGGTGACGAAAACTACGAAGGGGGTTAGCCGATATGTGCGTTGACCTCGGCGAGGACCTGGTCCTGGAGGGCGAGGGCCTCGGACTCGATCTCGGCGGCGCGGGCGAGGAGGGGCTCGGC
The DNA here is from genome assembly GCA_017615445.1 of Bacteroidales bacterium. Next base: position 5 of record JAGAAD010000052.1, on the reverse strand, counting down.
GGCGG
>JAGAAD010000051.1 GCA_017615445.1 Bacteroidales bacterium | reverse complement strand
GCCCTGCTGGACAGGATGGAGGTGATCAACGTCAGCGGTTATCTCGCTGAAGAGAAGATCGAGATCGCGAAGAAGTATCTCGTGCCCAAGCAGCTCGAGATGCACGGCCTCGGCAAGAAGACCCTCAAGATCAGCACCAAAGCGCTGAAGAAGATAATAGACGAGTACACACACGAAAGCGGCGTCCGCACCCTCGAAAAGCAGATTGCGAAGATCGCGCGTGTGACCGCCAAGAAGATAGCGCTCGAGGAAGAGTACCCGAGCACGATCGAGCCCGAGCACCTGAAGGAGTACCTCGGCCTGCCCACCTCCGCGCACGACCGCCAGAGAGGCAACGAAGGCCCCGGAGTGGTCACCGGCCTGGCGTGGACTCAGATGGGAGGCGAGATCCTCTTCATCGAAAGCTCGGTCTCCGAGGGCAAGGGCATCCTCACGATGACCGGCAACCTCGGCGACGTGATGAAGGAATCGGCCACGATAGCCTACCAGTACATCAAGGCCCACCCGGCGATGGTCGGGATGACGGCGGCCGAGTTCGCCGCGAAGGACCTGCATGTCCATGTCCCCGAAGGAGCCACCCCGAAAGACGGCCCCTCCGCCGGAATCACCATGGTCACCAGCATGGTCAGCGCCCTGCGCGGCAAGGCCATCAAAAAGCACATCGCCATGACCGGCGAAATGACCCTCAGGGGCAAGGTCCTGCCTGTGGGCGGCATCAAGGAAAAGATCCTGGCGGCCAAGAGGGCCGGAGTGGAGACAATCGTCATCAGCGAGGAGAACCGTAAAGACGTGGAAGACATCAAGGAAATCTACGTCAAGGGTCTCACCTTCCACTATGTCCAGACTATCGCCGACGTAATAGACTTTGTGTTTTGACTGTACAAATAGAACAATCCTGGAAAGAAGCTCTGCAAAGTGAGTTCGACAAGCCTTACTTTGCGGAGCTTGTCTCTTATCTCCACGCCGAAAAGCGCGCCGGAAAGGTGATCTACCCTCCCGGACCGCAGATATTCAGGGCTTTCGAACTCACTCCCGTGGACAAGGTGAAGGTGGTCATCCTGGGCCAGGATCCTTACCACAACCCCGGCCAGGCCATGGGCCTTTCCTTCTCAGTGCCGAACGGAGTGCCCGCGCCCCCGAGCCTGAAGAACATCTTCAAGGAGGCGGAGGACGACCTGGGGATCAAGATGTCCGGCAGCCCGAACCTGGAAGGGTGGGCGCGCCAGGGTGTGCTGCTGCTGAACGCGATGCTGACCGTTCGCGCAGGCGAACCTTCTTCTCACAGCGCGATAGGCTGGCAGCAGTTCACAGACGCGGTGATCAGCTACCTTAGCGACCACCGCGAAAACATCGTCTTTATGTTGTGGGGAAACTATGCCAGGAGCAAGGCGGCGCTGATAGACCGCAATAAGCATCTGGTGCTCGAGGCGGCACACCCGTCACCCCTCGCAAGGGGCGCATTCTTCGGGAGCCGGCCTTTCTCCAAGGCCAACCATTATCTGGTCCAGACGGGCAGGGGGCCCATCGACTGGCGGCTCTAGAACAGAGTCGGGTGCAGTTCGTCCAACCCTTCCAGCACTCTTTCCATAATCGCCTGACGGAACATCGCCGATCTGGAGGAGATGTGGTAGACCCTGCAATACTCCTCGATTGCGGCGACTTCCCTGTCGTTGAACAAGACTGTCTTACGGTGCTTGTGACGAAGAGCGGCCCTTTCCCTGGCCAGATACAAAGGATCGATTTTCTGCTTATTCATTATCTACTGGATATTTTCATAAATCGAGAGCAGCTGCACGAGCGACTCCACCTCGAGGCGGCGGCCTTCGATGATGCCGTCCGTGCCCACGAGGAACATCTTGGGAGTGGTGAGGACTCCGTACTGCTTCTGGTAATCGGACTCAATCTCAGGGTCCCAGGCGTGCACCACCCTCACATTAGGATTATCCACGCTGAAGGCCGACCTGAACTCCGCCCATTCGTCTCCGTCCTGACCGGTGTAGATCATAAACATGGTCACGGGGAAGCTGACGCCTTCGAAGGCGTGGGGCAGAACGGCGGAAGTCACCTTGCACTTGCTGCATGAGGTGTCGTAGAAGTAAAGCACCGAAGGCATGCCCTTCTCCGGGGCCACTATCTTTTCAGTGCCCATCGGAGGCAGCAGGCTGATCACCGGAGCTTTCATCCCGAGCATGCTGGCTCTGTTGAAATCCACGAACAGCTTCGCGGAGAACGCGAGCCAATCGTCCGCTATCTTGATCTTTCCGCTGGCGAACCACTTGTCGTAGACATAGATCGCCACCGCTTCCTCGCCCATCAGAGGCGGGTTGTCCATATAGTGCTCGAGGATTCTGGTGGCCACCCACTGACGCACCAGGGAGTCTTTGCAGGACTCGATCAGGAAGTCGCACTCCTGATACTTTGCGGGAGTGGCTTCGTAGATCATCGCTTCGTAGTACTCGCCGAGCAGGGAGTCCAGCGGCGCAAGGCGCGTGCTGTCCAACTGCTGCGCGAAAGCTGAAAACGCGAAGCAGAGCGAAAGAACCGATATGACTAACTTCCTATACATCGAATGGCGGCAGTTTAACTCCTTCCGGGACGAAGAGAGATGTGTCTCCGTGGTGCCTCAGGATGTCGCGGACAGCGCTGGAAGAGATGTGCGCAAATTCCTGGGCGGTAGGGATTATTATTGTTTCAATCTCCGGCGCAAGCCTGCGGTTTGCGTCCGCGATGCTGCGCTCCGTCTCGAAATCGAGCATGTTTCTTACTCCCCTGACTACATGTTTGATGCCAAGCGAGCGGCAGACGTCTATCGTGAGACCGTCGTAGGTGATGACGGACACGCCTTCCAGGCCCCTGACGGCCTGTTTGATTATGTCCACTCTGACGTCTTTGGAATAGAAACCGGGCTTGTCCTGGTTCACGCCCACCGCCACCACCACGTTGTCGAACATGGTCAGCGCCCTCTTCAGGATATTGAGGTGTCCTGCGGTGAAGGGATCGAACGATCCGGGAAAGAGTGCAATAGTCTTCATTTCTTCCTAATAAACAGTCTGACGAGCAGTGCAAGCAGCATCAGCACGAATACAAATGTACAAAGTCTGCCGACAATATCACCATAGCGGGCGAAGAAAGTCTGATGTTCGGTCAGATTCACCCGGCCATGGAGCAGATAAGGCACCCACCAGCCGGACTGCCGGACCACCTCTCCCCTCTGGTCTATGAACGCGGAGATGCCGGTGTTCGCGCAGCGGGCTATGTCGCGCCGCAGTTCGATGGCGCGGAGGCGGGAGTAGCTGAAATGCTGGCGATAGCCCGGGGTGTTTCCCCACCAGCCGTCGTTGGTGATGACGGAAATCAGAGTCGCGCCCTCGCGGACGTAGTCCCTGCACCACTCGGGGTAGATGGACTCGTAGCAGATCGGCACTCCGATCGGCACACGTCGGACCACCTCGCCGTCCGGACCATACTCGCGCGCCTCCAGATTGCGGGCTTCGCCCTGGATGACGCAGCGGCCCATGAACCCGCCGGGCGAGCCGAGCAGGCGGCCGAGCCATTCGTCGAACGGCACCATTATCTTCGGCCACGGGGTCAGCTCCGTGCCCACCACCAGCTTGCTCTTGTCCACGCGGTCTTCCCTGCCGGTGCTGTCCGTCATGAACGCGGAATTATAGCTCACATACCAGACGTCGTCGCGGGTCTTGCGCGCGAGCACGTTCGGCCGCGCGGCCGTGTAGAACGCTTGATGCGCCGATGCGCCGAACAGCAGGTTCACGTCCGGGTACTTTCGCACCATCTCGCTGAACGTGCGCCAGGTCGGCGAATATTCGAGGTTCCCTATCCAAATGTCCGATGTGAAAGTCTCCGGCAGCACCATCAGCGCCATCTCGGAGGGGTTTTCGCGCGAGCAGAGCTCCTGCTCGAAAAGGCCGGTGACCTGCGCGTTCTGCTCTCTCTGCGGCACCGCGCGCAGCTTCTGCCAGGGGTCGAAGTTGGACTGCGCCATCACCACATCCAGCGTCCCGGCGTCCGAGCGCTCTTCGCAGTGCTTGAAGATGACAGCCGAAGTCACCATCGGGCCGGCGAGAACCAGCGCGAGTCCGAGACCCGCAGCCCAGCGCGCTTTCGGCGTCCAGCGCATCCACCATCCGTTCGAGAGCACCACCATCAGCCCGAACAGGCCAAGGTTCACCACCCAGACCCACAGCGAGCCGCCGAGCATGCCCGTCCATTCATACCACTGGATCAGCCGGGTCGAGCGCGCGAACGCGTTTCCGAACGCCAGCCACGGCCAGCTGATGGACGCGTCCACCAGGTAGAACCTCTCCCAGGCGATCCACATCGCGGCGAGGAAGATGTACGGCAGAGCGCCGTCGAAACGCCTGCGGCTCACGCGGAACAGGCCGAAGATCACGGCCATCTGCAGCGCGTTCGCCAGCACGGCGAAGATGCCGCCGCCGACAGTCGCCTTGCAGACCCACCATGTGGTGAGGGCGTTGAAGGCGACAAACGCGGCGTAGTACCACCAGAAGAAGCGCTTCAGCCCGAGGCCGGTGGCGAGGCGCTCGGCGCAAAGCAACGGCACGAGGGCCACCAGCGCGAGCACGCCGCAATGCGGCACGAGCCACGGCAGGCTGATCAGCACCGAGAATGCTGCCAGAAGCAGCGCTATCAAACGTTTATCTTTACTCATCTTCTGTCTCTTCTTCAGGCATGTTGCCGCAGTACCTGCGCCATTTGTCCAGCAGGCGGCTCATATCCTCCGGGATCGCGGAATCGAACTGCAGGAACTTCCCGCTAGTGGGATGCACGAAGCCGAGAGTCTTCGCATGGAGCGCCTGGCGCGGACATATCTCGAAGCAGTTGCGGATGAACTGCTTGTATTTCGCATAAATGGTTCCCTTGCGTATCTCCATCCCGCCGTATCTCTCGTCCGCGAAAAGGGGGTGTCCGATATGGGACATGTGCACACGGATCTGATGGGTCCTGCCCGTCTCCAGGCGGCACTCCACGAAGGTGACATAGCCGAAGCGCTCGAGCACGCGGTAATGCGTCACGGCGTGCTTACCCTTCTCCGGGTCGTCGCAGACGCGGAAGCGCAGGCGGTCGTTCTGGTCGCGGCTGATGGGAGCGTCTATCGTCCCTTCGTCTTCCGCGATATTGCCCCAGACGATTGCGTTGTACCTCCGTTCGATCGTATGCTCATAGAACTGCTTGGCGAGGCGCAGCTGGGCCTGGTCGTTCTTCGAGACCAGCAGCAGGCCTGAGGTGTCTTTGTCGATCCTGTGGACCAGCAAACCCATCCTGCCGTCTTCTTCCGCGGCATCGCCGGGCTTCATCCCGAGGTGGAACGCCAGCGCATTTACCAGCGTGCCTTCGAAATGGCCGTGCCCGGGGTGGACCACCATCCCCGCCGGCTTGTTCAGCACCAGCACGTCTTCGTCTTCATAGACTATGTTCAGCGGGATGTCCTGCGGGATGATCTCCACGCCCCTGCGGCGGTAGGGCATCACGAACTTGATGACATCGCCCGGACGGACGATATAGTTCGCTTTCACGGGCTTGTCCTGGACATGGACATAGCCCTCTTTGATGGCAAGCTGGATCCGGTTGCGGGAGGTGTCCTCCAGGTGCTCGGACATGTATTTGTCTATGCGGATAGGGGCCTGCCCGGAGTCCACGGTCAGACGGAAGTGCTCGAACATTTCCTGTTCGCGCCCTTCTTCACCGGGGAGCTCGGGCTCCTCCACCTCGAAGGCGTTGTCCAGCCAGTCTGCCATTATAGTGAGCTTTGCTCCAGATATTCAGGTTCCTCCGGAAGGGCCGGAAGGCGGCTTTCGTCCACAGTCAGATAGAGACTGACGGAGCTGCCGAGGATGATGTCTTCAGACCCGGCCACGGGAACCTGCCGATAGACCATCGCGGCGAGGGTGTCTTCCACGGTCTTCACCGAATCGTCGAATATTATCTTGCCGATATTGAAAGAATTGTCCTGCACATAGCTCACCGCACGCTGATACTGCATGCGGGAGAAGTCAGGCATGGTGGTGTACCCGTCTGCCCTGTTCCAGCCGAGTTTCAGGTCTATCACCGTCCCCACATCCACGCTGGTCCCGGGCTCGATTTCCTGCCCCTTCAGGAGCTGGCCGAGCACCAGGTTGGTGGCCATGTCGTCCACATAAGAGATACGGCCGAGCTTGAGGCCTCGTGTCTGGAGCTCCACCTTCGCCTGGCGAAGGGAGAGGCCCACGAGGCTGGGCACCTCGGCCTGCTTCTCCTTCTTCGCATTCACGGTGAGATAGATCTTGCGGCCCTTTTTCACGGTGCTGCCCGCCTTCGGGTTCTGCGCATACACGCTGCCCTTCATGAAACTGCTCACGAACACTGAGTCTGTCACGAAAAGTTCCAGCTTGTCCTTCTGGGTCAGGGCTTCAGCGTCTGAAAGCTGCATGCCCACCATATCGGGGACTGTGACGGAGACGCCGTGCTGGGTGGTCACGCGGAGGAACACCTCCACCGCCAGCACTATCACCAGAATAAAAACTAGGCCACAAAGAAGATTCTTTATGACCCGGTTCATTTTTTTCTTTTCAGTCATAATGCACAAATATACAAAATATATTTGGCATTAACCCCTGCTACCTTCCCGGAGGCGGGCCCATGGGTCCGCGGCCCGGACCGCCCATCTTGCTGCGGTCGAAGGTGCCGAAACGGTAGGTGAAGGAGAGAATGACGTAGCGTCCGAGAGTGTTGTTCAGAGACTCGGTGTGAACATTGCTCGAATCAGTGACCGTGAGGTTCTTGGCCTGGCCGAAGATGTCGTAGCCCTTGAGCGAGAGGGTGGCCTTCTTCTGAAGGATCTGCTTCGAAATCTCCGCGTTGAAGACGTACTCTGAAGGCTGCTGGGTTGCATAGCCTTTGTACCAGCGGTAGTCCAGGTCTCCCTTGAGGCTGAATCCGATGTCGTCCACAGTCCAGGTGGCACTGCCGGAAACCAGGTTGTTCCAGGTGGTGGTCTCTGAGGAAGTGTCCGCGAGCAGATAGTTCGTGTGGCTCATCCTCGTGCGGGCCGATGCTTCAAGCTCGAGAGCGTCTATGCGGTATGTCAGCCTGAGGCGCTCGGTGAAGCCGAGGCTCCTGGTCTGGTTCTCCTCCAGCTTGCTGCGGATCTCGTCGTAGTCTGCGAAGAAAAGGCCGTAGTCCAGCGAACCGTCCGTCTTCATATACTTGGTCGTGTTGATGCCGGTGCCCACATAGCTCGAAGAGTTCGACCAGTTCACACGCAGCATGTTGAAGAGAGTGAGTTTCTTGCCGATAGGCACATTGGCGAAGATGTTGCCGCCGAGGCTGACGCTCGCGGGGCCGTTGACCGGCATCGAATACGTCACGCCGTTCGTGTACCAGTGGGCATTCACGATAGGGTCTTGAGTGAACGAACCGTTGAAGCGGGCGTTCACGGACGCATAGGTCTTCTTGTTGTTGTAGCGGATGTCGCCGTTGAAGTTGTGCGAGAAGTACGGTGCCAGGTTCGGGTTACCGAACGAGACGGCCAGCGGGTTCGAGTTGTCGGCCACGGTGATGAGCTGGTTGGTCGAAGGGGTCTGCGAACGTCCGCGGTAGAAAATGCGGGCGCTGCCGTTCTCGCCAAGGTCCGTGTAGAGCATTGCGGTCGGCGACCAGTTCAGACGGGTGATGGTGGTGTCCACCTGGTAGGCCGCGCCGCTCTGGGTGTAGTTGTGCGTCTTGCTCGGGATCACGGCGAATCCGAGCTGGGCGCGGAACGAACCGGTCTGGTAGAGGAGGTTCGCGCCGGCTTCCTCGCTCGAGAAGTCGTTGGTGATGTGGTTCGAGTAGCTGTCCACGACGGCGCCGGTGAGGGCGTCCGTGGTGCTCTTGTCCGAAACGGACTTGCTCCAGTTGTAGGCCAGGTTCACTTCGGCGTAGAGGTTCTCCACCAGCGGCTGGGTGAAGGTAGCCCTTGCGAATGCGCTGGATGAGTTCTGCATCTGGGTGTAGTTCTGGTTCACGAGCGTGTTGGCGGGCGTGCCCGTCTCGTCGTAGACGTTGGTGCTCGAGTAGTTGTTGCCGAGAGTCTTATTGCGGCTCAGGGAGTAACGGCCCATCACGGTGAGGGTGCGGCCGGGGATGCCGAGCTTCTGGCGAAGGAGGGCGAAGCCGCTGGCGGACAGGTTTTTGTTGTCGCCGCTGTTCAGCTTCTGGCTGTCGTTGGTCTTGACCTTGCCGGTCGCGGCAGTGTAGGTGTAAGTGTCCGTGGTGTCGCGCTCATAGAAGCTGCCGCCGCCGAAGTTGATGCGCGGCTCGAAGATGATGCTGGTGTTGTCCGAGAACTTGTGCTCCATCCTCATTCCGAAGCGATGGCCGTTAGTGCCCGTGACGCTGTTGCCTTTGGATTTGTAGATGAGGTCCGAATCCTCGAGGTGAGTGGTCTTGTCCGACTGCTCTTCCACCTTGCGCTCGCTGCCGTTAAGGGCGTAGTTGCCGCTGAGCTCCATCTTGTTGTCGAAGAGGTTGGTGCCGGCGTTCAGGCCCGCCATGTAGGATGTGGTGATGCCATTGCCGCCGCCCCAGCCGCCCTGGCCCATTCCCATCGGGCCGCCGCCTCCGCGCATGCCGCCCATCATGGAGCCGGCGAGGTCGTTGAAGCCGCGGTTGTTCGTGTTATTGGCGTTGAACACGCCGCTGAGCTGGTATTTGTCGCTGAAGTTGCCCACGAAGCCGCCGGTCTGCCAGCGCCAGTCGCCGGTGATGTCCGTGCTGGGGATGTCGTGGCCGGCGCCGCCCATGACGTTTCCGAACACTCCGTTCATCATTCCGGGCTTCACGGTGAGGTCCAGGATAGTCTCTTCTTCGCCGTCGTCGATGCCGGTGAATTCGGCCTGGTCTGACTTCTTCTCGATGACCTTGAGCTTGTCGATCACCTTGGCGGGGAGGTTCTTCGTGGCGATCTGAGGATCGTTAAGGAAGAAGGTCTTGCCGTCTATAGTGATCTTGCTGATTTCCTTTCCGTTGTGAGTGATTGTTCCGTCTTCGGAGATATCCATTCCGGGGATCTTCTTGAGAAGGTCCTCGAGCATGTCGTTGTCCGTGGTCTTGAAGGTGCTTGCTGTGAAGGCGATTGTGTCCCTCTTCATCTGGATGGGGTTACCGCGGTCCGTGACTTTCGCGGCGTTCAGCATGCGGGAGTCCGTCTGCAGCTTCAGGGTTCCAAGGTCAAGGTCGGCGTCCTTCACCTCAATGCTCTTTTCGAACTTCTTGTAACCGAGGAGTTCGGCCTTGAACACATACTTTCCGGCCTTGACTCCGGCGAGCACGGCCTTGCCGTCTTCGTCGCTCAGTTCGTATGCTATTCCCTTGTCGTTTGCGGGATTGTGGAGCGAAACCGTGGCGAAACTCACTGCTTCACCGGACTCTGCGTCCTTCAGTACGGCCTTCACCGAATAGGCCTGCGCATGCGCGAGAACACCTGCGAAAAGCAGGAGCGCTGCGACTTTGAGGTTTAGATTCATAACCTTCTTTTGGAACTACTTGACCCTTCCAGGGTTTTCTTTGATAAACTTGGCCCACGATCCGCCGCCTTCATTGCTTGTCAGCGGGCTCGAAAGCTGGTAATAATGACACATCGCTATCGCCAGGGCGTCCGTTGCGTCCAGGTGTTTCGTATCAATTTTTATGCCAAGCGTTTTCTGCACCATAGTGCAGACCTGCTCCTTGGAAGCGGAGCCGTTTCCGCAGATAGCGATTTTCGCTTTGCGGGGGGCGTATTCGGTTATCTGCACGCCGTGCTGCGCGGCTGCGACCATGGCGGCGCCCTGCGCCCTGCCCAGTTTGAAGATCACCTGGGCGTTCTTGTCGAGGAAAGGCGATTCGATCGCCATATGGTCCGGCTTGTACTGCTCGCACAGGCCGCCCACGAACTCGCTGATGCGGGCGAGTTTTGCATAGGGGTCCGTCTCCTTGCGGATGTCCAGCACGCCCATCGAGACATACTCTGGCTTGCCGGCTTCGTTAACACGGACGACCCCGAAACCAAGCAGGTTGGTTCCGGGATCGATTCCGAGTATGGTTCCGGCCTTAATCAATCTTGTCGAAGCCTGTGTAGGGGCGCAGGACCTCCGGGATGATTATTCCGTCCGGGGTCTGGTTGTCTTCCAGAAGAGCGGCCACCACGCGCGGAAGCGCGAGCGAGCTGCCGTTGAGAGTGTGGGCCAGCTGGGTCTTGCCGTCCGCGTCGCGATAGCGCAGATGCAGGCGGTTCGCCTGATAGGTCTCGAAGTTACTCACGGAGGAGATTTCGAGCCAACGGCCCTGAGCTGCGCTCCAGAGCTCGAAGTCGTAGGTGATGGCGGAGGTGAAGGACATGTCGCCGCCGCAGAGGCGGAGGATCCTGTACTTCAGGCCGAGCTTGTTCACGAGCGACTCCACATGGGCGACCATGTCGTCCAGAGCTTTGTACGAATCTTCGGGCTTCTCCACACGCACGATCTCGACTTTGTCGAACTGGTGCAGGCGGTTAAGGCCGCGGACGTCCTTGCCGTACGAACCTGCTTCGCGGCGGAAGCAAGGGGTGTAGGCTGTCAGGCGCTGAGGGATTTCGTCCGCTCCGAGGATGACGTCGCGGAAGATGTTGGTGACGGGGACTTCGGCGGTGGGGACCATATAGAAGTCGTCCACTTCGGCGTGGTACATCTGGCCCTCCTTATCGGGCAGCTGGCCGGTGCCGAAACCGGAATCTTTGTTCACCATCACGGGCGGCTCCACCTCTTTGTATCCCGCTGCGGTGTTGCAGTCCAGGAAGAAGTTGATAAGAGCCCTCTGAAGCTTCGCGCCCTTGCCTTTGTAGACCGGGAAACCTGCTCCGGTGATCTTCACTCCGAGGTCGAAGTCGATAATGTCGTATTTCTTTGCGAGCTCCCAGTGAGGAAGAGCGCCTTCCGGAAGATTCACCTCCGGGCCACCCATCTTCACCACCTGGTTGTCCTCCGCTCCCTTGCCCGGCACCACGAGGTCGCAAGGCATATTGGGGATGAGGACGAGGTCAGACTCGAGTTCGCTTACGGTTGCATCCATCTCGGCGAGAAGAGCGGTGCTCTTGGCCTTGAGTTCCGCGACGGCTGCCTTTGCCCTTTCAGCCTGCTCCTTGAGGCCCTGCTTCATCAGCGCGCCGATCTCGGCAGCCTTGGCCTTCTGCTCGGACAGGAGGGCGTCGCTTTCCGTCTGGAGAGCGCGGCGCTTCGCATCCAGCTCGATTATCTTGTCCACGAGCGGGGCGGCATCGAAATTCTTGATTTTAAGTTTTGCGATGACCTTGTCGCGGTCTTCGCGAAGAGTCTTGAGTGTGAGCATAATCTTTTTTAAAGAGAAAAGGACCTGCAGTTCGCCAGGCGAAATGCAAGTCCTGTATTCATTACTCCCCAGCGATTAGTTCTCGAAGGGGACCACGGATACGTAAGACTTGTCCTGACGCTTGCGGGTGAACTTGACAGTTCCATCCACGAGTGCATACAGGGTGTGATCCTTACCCATTCCGACGTTCTTGTCAGGATTGTGGACCGTTCCTCTCTGGCGAACGATGATGTTACCAGCCTTCACGGTTTCTCCACCGAACTTCTTGAGACCAAGTCGCTTGCTCTGCGATTCACGACCGTTCTTCGAACTTGATTGTCCTTTCTTGTGTGCCATAATTCATTCAGTTTTAAGCAGCGATTGCGATCTCTGCGATACGGATCTTGGAGAGTTTCTGACGGTGTCCGTTGCATTTCTGGAATCCTTTGCGACGGATCTTCTTGAATACGAGGACTTTGTCAGCCCTTGCGTCGTCTGCGAGAACGGTTGCCTTGACGGTAACGCCCTTCACATAGGGAGCGCCGACCTTCACCTTACCTTCGTTGTCCAGAAGGAGGACTTTGTCGAACTCCACATCAGCACCTTTTGCTTCCGGGAGACGGTTGCAGAAGATTTCATTGCCAGCTTCTACCTTAAACTGCTGACCTGCAATATCAACGATTGCGTACATTTGAAAACTTTGTTTAAAAGTTTCGGCCGTAAGCGTCAGCCCTCGCGGCTGCTCTTGTCCTGCTTAGCGGTCATCTATAAAATCGGGCTGCAAAAGTAGGTAAAATTCTTTTACCTGCAAAATATTTTTTGCTAAATTTGTGAAGACCGCGCTTTTTCAGATGGACACTGTCTTCACATACGATCGCTATGTCACCGGCAAGAACTTTATCGGCCGCCGCTCCGAGCAGGATCAGCTCGCCGGTCTGCTGTCCGAGTCGGCGAATGTGGTGATCTACGAGCCCCCGAAGACCGGCAAGACTTCCCTGCTCCGCGAGACCTTCCTCGGTCTGCGCAGCTCCGGCGCCTCATTCCGGACGGTGGACCTCTCGCTGTTGAGCGTCCGCTCGGTCAGCGCTTTCGCGGTCCGGCTCGCCTCTGCCGTGATCGGCTCCTACGCCAGCACTCCGGCAGAGATTGAAGCCCTGTGCAGCCGGTATGGCCTTCGCTTCGACGCCGAGTCTTATGCCCGCGGCGGAGATTTCCTCGCCTTCAAGGATTCGGACCTGCGCGCGGTTTTGAGCCTGCCCTATCGCCTCGCCGAAGAGCATCAGGAAAAGCTCTATGTCTGCGTGTTCGAGTTCCAGAACATTCTGCTGACCGAAGACCCGGACCGCTATCTCCAGATTTTCGAAGAGGTGGTCCGCAAGGCCCCGCGCGGCCGCTGCAGCTGGGTGTGGGTCGGAAGCATGGTGAACGCGATGAAGGACATCTTCGAACAGAGGAGGTTCTTCTACCGGATGGTGGAGCGGGTGCACCTCGAGCCCATCAGCGTGAAAGACATTGAGAATTATGTGATCCGCGGGTTCCTGGTCAGCGGCAAAGTGATCGAAAAGGATCTCATCCGCGATGTGTGCTCCAAGCTCCGCTGCAATATCTACTACGTGAACCACTTCGCCTCCATCTGCGACGGCCTCAGCCGAGGGTACATCATGCAGCCTGTCGTGGAGGAGAGCATGCTCTCGATGATCGCCATGCACGAACCCCGTTTCATGTCCATGATGAACGGCCTGACGAACTTCCAGGTGTTTTTGCTGCGCGCCATCCTGGACGGCGAGACCAAGTTCAGCTCCTCGGACGTGATCGCTAAGTACGGCCTGAACTCCTCCGCCAATGTCCTCCGCCTGAAGGACGCCCTCGCCAAAAAGGAGATCGTCACCTTCCTGCCCGGCGGCGGCGCCGTGGTCCTGGATCCGTTGTTCGAGTACTGGCTGAGGAAGTATTTCTTCGGAATATAATTAGCGGCCCCTAAGTTTCCGCAGAGATGCCACACGCTGATGAGGCGTAGAAGGTGCTATGATGCCGGTGGGTGTGTGGCTGAGGGCAAAATTGCCCGTAGCCACACGGGAGTGGCCTCTACAAGCCGTTCTGATAGGGGTGGGTGTGTGGCATCCCAGCGAAAAGGGGGCGGCTGC
>JAGAAD010000050.1 GCA_017615445.1 Bacteroidales bacterium | reverse complement strand
GTGAGATGGCTTCGGTATTGGGAATGACAGCACCACGTCTGAACGCAATCTTAAGTGGGAAAGTGCTTCCAACCTTTGAACAGGCCAGGGTGATTTCCGACCGCTTGGACATTGACCCGGGCATCGTGTTGGCGCTATAAGTAAAATGATTACCTTTGCAATAGAAGATTAAAGGATATGAAACACGACGATTTGAATCTTTGGTGGACCTCACTTTCGGTGGCTCAGAAGGAAAGGGTTGCCAAGAAAGGCATAAAGAAATACACGGGAAATGAAGCCGCTGAGGCGGAGTATCAGTACCCGGCATGCTCGGCATGGTGGAACGCGCTGCCCGAAGAGCAGAAGGCATGGATCCACGACCATTGCGAGCACAAGCACGGCTATGTCCTGAAAGAGTGGGACGAAGCTAATCCCTACGGCGACTAATTCTCGGGTGCGGGGGCGAAACTGACCCGCACTTCATCTATCATAAGGGTGCTGCCGATGGCTCCTTCGAAGGAGTCACCGCCCTTGCTGGATGAAAACACCAGAGTGAAACTATAACCACGCTGCGCGAGGACTTCGGCGTCCGCGCGTTCCCCTTCGAAAACCATCTCGAACTGCGCCCACTCTTCGGTGGGCGGGAGTTCTGCGACCTGCGCCTTGCTCACTATCCACGGATTGTCGAGTATGTTGTCGCCGTGCAGGGTGACGTTTTTGCCGCCGTCCGTATTCCGCCAGAATACGCCATAGATATTGGCTTCATCCGTGCGGTCGGGGATTTCTTTTTTATTCTTGTCGGTGAAGGTCTTGCCGGGGGAGTACTTGTACCATCCGCTGACGCTGATGGGTTCACGGTCCACCGACACGCCGAACACCGTGGTCTTCAGAGCGTCGCTCATCACCTTTCCGGAGTCGAAGCTGCCGATATAGAGGTTCCCGGCGGCTATCGGTTTGCCCACGAGTCCGCCGAGGGTGCCGGATGACTGGGTGTTGAGGCAGACGCCGTAGCCTTCATAGCCATCCGCCGTGGCGTAAGTCGGGAATTGCTCGGGCTTGCGCTTGGAATTGACCATGGCCGCGCCTTCGTTGCCGGAGGCCCATAGATCGTAGCTGCTCCCGTCCGCGCCTTCTTCGTAGAAGACATGGTAGCCGTAGGACGGCTTGGTCTCAACGGTCCTGAAATGCTCGAAGCTCAGCCTCTCGAGCACCTCTGCGGGCATGGGAGCCGCCGGCGTTTCGGGCGCATCCTTCCCGCACGCCGCCACCAGCAGCGCAGTCGCAAAGAGAATGGTGGCTTGTGGCCTCATAGACTAGATCAACTGAATGCTCAGCCAGAAATTGGTGTAATCCCGGCCGCCTTCGTCCAGTTCCTTGGTTGTATTCGGCTTGAGGATATAATCCTGCCCGCGGTACTCGATTGTCACCGATTCGTCGTCGAAGGCCTTAACAACAATAGATCCGAATAACCTTCCTGAATCTTCGTATGCGAGGCGCTTGCCCACGGCTATTTCTTCCCTCTGGAAGACGGTTTTATCTGTGAAAATGTTACGTATTCCCGGGTCCGACGGGCTGTAGTGGACATAGACATTGATTGTGTTCCAGCTTTCCATAGGAACAAAGTTATAAAACAACGGGAATAATTAATTATATTTGATAGCGCAAACCGAAAAAACTATTATTCAATAATCAATTCAATGAAAAAATTATTTTCCATCCTCCTCCTGAGCTTCCTGACGGTGGCTTATGCGTTCGCGCAGCAGACCGTCACCGGCTCTGTGAAAGATGCGGCCACCGGTGAGCCCATGGTGGGCGTCGGTGTGGTCGTCTCCACCGGCGGCGGCGCCGTCACGGACCTGGACGGCTCCTACACCGTCGTGGCCGGCAAGGACGCCGTCCTCACCTTCAGCCTCCTCGGATACACCGATGTGGTCGAGACGGTGGGCAGCCGCACAAGAATCGACGTCTTCATGAAGGAAGACGTCCAGTTCCTGGACGAAGTCGTGGTGCTGGGATACACCTCGCAGAAAAAGAACGAGCTCTCGAGCTCCGTGGTGTCCCTTCGCAGCGAAGAACTCCTGGACAACAGCACGCCCGACCTGGGCACCATGATCCAGGGTAAAGCGGCCGGCGTCGTGGTCATGAACTCCAGCGGACAGCCCGGTGAGGGCGCCCAGATCCGCATCCGCGGCACGGGTTCCATCTCCGCCAGCGCAGATCCGCTCTATGTCGTGGACGGCATCGCCGGCGGCACCTTCAACCCGAACGACGTGGAGAGCGTCACGATCCTTAAGGACGCGTCCGCGACCGCCCTGTACGGTGCTTCCGCTGCGGGCGGCGTCATCGTCATCACCACCAAGAGCGCCAAGGACCGCGCCCGCACCGAGGTCAACTTCAAGGCCAGCGCGGGTGTCAAGCAGGCCCTTTCCGGCCGTTTCCACACTATGAACAGCAAGGAGCTCTACAAGACGCAGAAGATGATGATGAGCAGCACGCTCTTCTCCAGCCTGCGCCCGAAGACCCTCCTCGAGACGGACTACGACTGGTACAACAACATCTTCAAGAAGGCTCTGGTGCAGGACTACTACCTGTCCGTGGCCGGCATCAGCGGCAGAATGAACTATTTCGCCAGCATAGACCACTACGACGAGCAGGGTTCACTGATCGGCACCGCCTTTAACCGCAGTTCCGCGAGAGTCAACCTCGGCGCCCCCATCGGCGAAGACCTGTCGTTCAACCTCCGTCTCGCCTACAACCGCGCCAAGAGCGACTACAGCACCAGCTGGCTGGACACCTCCATGGCCTATCAGGGCCTGCCCTGGGACGACCCGTTCAATGCAGACGGCACCCCCAAGGCGGTCGGCACCCCAGAGGGCAAGGACGTGGTGTGGTACGGAAAAGAGCAGTACAACCCCTTCCATAGCCTCCTCTACAACAAGAACCAGAGCTGGAGCGAGCAGATAGTTGCAGACCTGCAGCTGATCTGGAACATCACAGACTGGCTGAGCTTCACCAGCACCAGCCGTCTGGATTCGTCCAACTGGAAGAGCAAGTCCTACTACGACGCGCGCACAAACACCAGCGCGAAGGGCAGCGGCTCGATCTGGAATGGAATGGGCACCAGCTGGGGAGTCGGCCTGACCGAGCTCCTCAAGGCCCACAAGAACTTCGGCCCGCATTCGCTGAACGGCATCGTGGGCTACGAAGTCGGCTGGGGCTACTGGGATAGCCTCGGCGCCGGCGGCGGCTTCATGCCCACGGGCATGGAGGCCCTGAACAGCGTCGGATCCGACGGTATGTCCGTTTCGGGCAGCGACTCCGGTTCGGCGTCATGGGCAGTGCTCGCGCAGGCTCAGTACTCCTACGCAGAGAAGTACATCGCCACCGCCTCCATCCGCTATGACAAGACCTACAAGTTCGCCCCCGCCACCCGCGGCGGCTTCTTCCCTGGCGCATCCGCAGCCTGGATCATCAGCAAGGAGCCGTTCATGGAGGACCTCTCCATGTTCGACCTTCTCAAGCTTCGCGTGGGCTACGGTAAGACCGGTAACTCGGACATCGAGCCGTTCCTCTATCTGGACACTTTCTCCACCAGCAACACTTACAACAACAAGGTGGTCGCAGTGGCTGAGCGTATGTCCAACGACCACCTCGGATGGGAGGTCGCCTATATGGCCAGCATCGGTATCGAAGCCCGTATGTACGATCGTCTGAATGTTTCGTTGGACCTTTACAACACAAATAACGAGAACCTTCTGCTCGACGTTCCTCAGGCTCCGTCCACCGGTTTCACACTGTACACGGCAAACTTCGGTACCATCAATAACAAGGGTGTCGAGCTCGCGGTGGACGGCGATATAATCAAGAACAAGGACTGGAAGTGGAATCTCGGCTTCAACATCGGCCTGAACCGCAACACCGTGGTTTACCTGCCGAACGGCGCCTTCCGTCGCGGCTACGGCACCCCGAAGGTGGAGCAGATTGTCCGCGAAGGATATGACATCTACACCTGGTACATGCCCGAATGGGCCGGCGTGGATCCCGAGAACGGTGACCCGCTCTGGTGGGACTACGAAGAGGCTGTGGATGAGAGCGGCAAGACCCTTTACTATGCGCTTGACAGCCGCGGTAACCCCACCGACAAAACCACTACCGAATCGACTCCGTTCCCTGTCTACACGGGGAACAGGACCGCTACCTGCAAATATCAGGACGCCGACTACCGTATGATGGGTTCTGCAACCCCGAAGTTCACCGGCGGTGTGACCAGCGACCTCCGCTGGAAGAACTGGACCCTCGGCGCCAACATCTTCTTCGTCTACGGCAACAAAGTCTTCAACCGTTCGCGTATCACTTCCGACTCCGACGGCGGTTACATAGACTACAACATGATGAGCCTGGACAATGGCCTCGGCTGGGTGCGTTGGGACCCCAACAAGAAGAGCACTCACAATAAGGCCACTCACCCACGTCCGATGCAGAACGGCAACCAGAAGAGTAACAGTTATTCTTCCCGTTACCTCGAGGACGGCAGCTTCTTGCGCCTGAAGAACGTCACCCTGGCCTACAATTTCAACAAGCCTCTCTTCAATGGCTTCGTTCAGGGCGGACGCATCTACTTCACGGCAGACAATGTTTTCACTCTCACCAAGTTCTCCGGAGCAGACCCTGAGGTCCAGCTCGAAGGCAGCGGATCATCGCTCGCCGGTGTGTTCGGCGACAACTATCCCGTGCCTAGATCTTTCATCCTGGGAGTCGACTTTAAATTCTAAAACAAGGAAGCCATGAAAAAGAAGATATTATCAATCATATTCCTTCCCCTGCTTCTCGCAGGATGCGTGAATCTGGACTATCTGCCCTCAGACACCCTCACGAGTGCCGCACTCGCCAGCAACCCTGCTGCCGCAGTCTACACCACGGACGGTATCTACTCCATGATGAAGGACATGCTGGAGTTCCGCGGCGGCTACAGCCAGAACAACACTTTCGTGCGTCAGTACTTCGTGCTGAATGAGGTGAAGTCGGACAACTTCTGCTTCTCCTGGACCAGTACGGACCCGTTCTGGACCTCGGCCCAGTATATGGATGACGCCAACTCGGCGGACGCAGCCTACATGTGGGTGGCCTGCTACAAGATGATTTTCGCCGCCAATGCAAACATCAGCGGTCTGGTAGAGACAGAGGCGGCCAGCGAGCAGAATCAGCTGAAGGGAGAGAACTATTTCCTTCGCGCATTCTTCCACCTCATGCTCTGCAACCTCTTTGCCAAGCCCTATGCGGCCGGCCCGGACAATCCGGGAGTCGTGCTCCGTGTCGGCACGGACTACAGCACCACCAAGCGTGCAACTGTGGGCGAGTGCTACAAAGCAATCGAGGACGACCTGCTTAACGCCATTCGTCTGATGGATCCCAAGACCAAGAGGGGAGACAACGGCTATGTCACCAAGGAAGCCGCTCAGGCACTCCTTTCCAGAGTTTATCTCTACGAAGGCAAGTGGCAGGACTGCATCGACATCTGTGACGAAATTCTCGGAGCGGATCCTTCCGCCCATCTCGAGGCCGAGGTTTCCAATCTCTACGCAAAGTCAAGTACCAGCAAGGAAGTTCTCTGGTGCGTGGACATCACGGATGCGGACATGGCCAACTGGAGCCCGAAGGGCCTCGTTGCCAGTATGTTCGACTCTCCGGACGGAACCCAGGGCACCGGTTGGGGCGAGCTCTATGTCTCAGACCCTCTGCTCGACCTTCTGACCCGCTTCCCCGGAGACAAGCGTTTCACCGATCTTGTGACTCTGTTCGGCTCTCAGGACGGCCTGTTCATCACTTGGGGTGTGGAAGACGACGTCAACCACTGTCTGACCAACGTCAATATTTATCCCACGGTGACAGATCTCACCAACAAGACCATCGTCTCAAGCATCACCGACAACGGTGACGGAACTTATTCGTTCACGCACGACGGTAAGGCATATAAGGCTATTCCGGACAATACCGCCACCAAGATCAGTGACGAATTCCCGGGATACATCCTCAATGATGGGACCAACACCAGGTGCTACGTTCGTCACCAGATGCCCACCCCGAAGATCAGCGACGGCAGCGTCATCTGGGAGACCAACATGGCGAGCGTTCGTCCCGGCGGCTATCCCACCTGGTTCTGCAACAAGCTTAGCATCAGAGAGGGCTCCGCATATCCGCTCAACGCTTCATACATCATGATCCGTTACGGTGAGGTGGTCCTGAACAGGGCTGAGGCCTATGCCCATCTCGGAGGCAAGGACACCGAGGCTCTGGCAGACGTTAACGTCATCCGTCAGCGTGCCGGCCTGTCCGGAACGGCTCTGATGACCACCGGCAACATCGCCGGCAGAGGCTATCCCACCGTCCTTGACTGCGTTCTGGACGAGCGCCGTCAGGAGCTCTTCCTGGAGGGCTTCCGCCTGATCGACCTGGTGCGCAACAACCGCGACATAGATCGCCGCTACCCCAGCCGCACCAAGAACGAGGTCATTCCTTACACGGATCTCAGGATCCAGTACCAGATCCCCGTGGACGAATCTTCCGTCAGCGGCATTCCGATTAACCCGAGGTAATAAACGACTAACCCCAGATAATTCATGAGACAAGGTTTAACCTATCTTATCCGATTATTGACCTTGGTGGGGGGGGGTATTTCTATTCGCTGTTTCGTGTGACGAAGAGAGCGTAGAGAACATAGAACCCCAGATCATCGTCTCTGAAGCGAGTTACTCCGTTTTCGAGAATGGTGTCAAGGTTTCATGCGGATATTCCGATCCAAAAGATTCGGAGGGGCAGGAGCAGACGGTCGTTATCAGCTTTGTCACCACCGCCGAATGGTCTGTTACCATCGGGAATGGAAGTGTCAAATGGCTGACGGCTGATCCGGCTTCTGGCCCTCTTGGAGAAGCGACTGTCACACTAAAAATCCAACCGAATGAAGCCTTCGAATCCCGCGAGACGACGGTTATGGTTGAGTGCGGCACAGTGCTGCGCAAGTTTAAAGTCAAGCAGGAAGGCCGGCCCGCCATTGCTGTGGAGTCCGTCACCCTGGAGCCGACTGAACTGTTTCTTGAGCCTGGTCAGAAAGCGCTGTTGACGGCAACTGTCCTCCCGGAGTACGCAACCGACAAGACCGTGACATGGTCAAGTTCAAAGACCTCGGTGGTCACGGTGAGCGGCGGCGAACTCAAGGCTGTTGGCAAAGGCTCTGCTGTTATCACAGCAAAGGCTGGCGACAAGAGCGCTACCTGTAATGTGAGGGTGGACGACTACGTCTTCTCGGTCTCGCCGTTGAACTTTGTGATGATTGCGGGACCCTGCACCTTCGATATTTCCGTCACCGCCACGTTTGACTGGAATGTGGATTCCAAGCCGGACTGGGTGGAAGTGACGGAAAAACGCGCTGACGGTCTCACCTTCAAGGCCTTGGCAAATTCTGATAAGCAGGCCCGCAGCGGGGTGATGATAATCTGCGACACTCACGGAACGTGCTTCAATTGCCAGCTGGATCAGGATGGTTATTCTGCTTTCTCGATTACCCCCGAAGAAGTGTCTTTCAATGAGGAGGGCGGAAGCTTTGAAATCACAGTGGCGTGCCCAACCTCATACACCGTGAAAGAAATCCCTTCGTGGATTCACGATAATTCCTCC
>JAGAAD010000049.1 GCA_017615445.1 Bacteroidales bacterium | reverse complement strand
TACCACGGCGGGAGCACCCTGATGCGGAGGACCTGCTCGTCCGAAATGACATTGCGGCCTTCGCCGGAGAGCCTCACCTTGAAGAGGTAACGGCCAAAGGGAATGTTAGAATAATAAGCTTCATTCGCGGTGCCGCATTCGACCCAATCCTGGTCGAAGCCCTCCATCTTATATTTGTAGTGCATGTGCACATGCTCGCCGTAGTCCAGCGCTGCGAAAGCGATGCTGAAGGCGTTGTCTTTGTGCGGGATCACCACATCAGGCCTGCCCGGAAGTGAGCTCTCGACGGGGGCGTTAGGGCCCGGCTGCACGAGGGTGTTGTGGATCTTCAGGTATTCGAAGACTATGGGCACGGTGCGCTGGTCGCTGACTTCCAGCGGGGTGAACGAAGTCAGGCCGTGCGCGCCGCCGAAGATGATCGTGCCGTCCGGGAGGGCGATCGCCGCCCTGTCGTTGAACTGGTTTCCGCCGGTGCCGTCCGCCTCGAAGTAGCTGATCATCTGCCCTGCGGCGCGGTCGTATTTCGCGAGGCCGTTAAGGGTGCTGACCCAGACGTTGCCCTCCGAGTCTTCCTGGAGCGCGCAGATGGACTCGCACGGGAGGCCGTGGACCTGCCCGGTCTGGCCGCTTTCCTTGCTGCGGCGCAGCAGGCCGCTCGCGGACGTGCCCATCCAGATGTCGCCCTCCGAGTCTTTCAGCAGGCAGCTGAACACGGCAGGACTGCCGCCCAGGTTCTCCTCGGCCTCGCCAGTGTACGTGTTCACCGTCATCAGCGCGTGGTTCATCACGGCCGCCATCAGGTAGCCCGGCTTGTAGGGCTGCAGCTCGGTGACGAAGGTCCAGCCCTCGGGCACCGGCAGCTGCACATAGTCGGCCTTACGAGTCTTGCGGTCGAAGGTCATCAGCGCGGCGCCGCCTCCGCCTATCCAGATCTTGCCCTGGTCGTCTTCAGCTATCGCGATAGGGATGAAATGGAAGAACGAGTCCTTGCGGACCAGGCGCCGGCCGTCCCAGCCGCAGCGCACCGCCCTGTACTTGTCCGAGAACAGCAGCCACAGGTCCCCTGCCGAGTCGCAGAAAACCTTGCTTGCGCGGATATAGCCTATGTTTTTGTCTTCTATCAGATGCGAGACTTCCACGCTCTTCAGCGAGCCGCCTTCGTAGACGAAAAGGCCGTCGCGATGCGTCGTTATCCAGAGGCGGCCCTTGCCGTCCAGGCACAGAGATGTGACAGCTTTGTGGCGGAAGGCGTCCGTGAGGAATTTATTGCGGTTGAACTGCTCCTTGTAACGGAAAGACACGCTGAAACCTTCCGTGGCTGTTCCGAACCAGAGGTTCTGGCGGCTGTCGCGGAAGATGGTGTGGATTTCAGCGGAAGGGATTTCGTAGGGGAAGCCGGGGGCGTCCTGGAAAGTGACGCTTTCGGTGGCGCGGTCGTACTCGAACACGCCCTTGCCGATCACGCTCAGCAGGATCGAGTTCTCGTCCACGGCGTAGATCAGGTCCACGTCGCCGTCCATCACGGCCGGGCAATTGCGGACAGCGCGCGGGAGCGGTTTGCCGGCCATCGTGGTCTTGTCCACGATGCTCAGGCTGCCCATTCCGGAGAACCAGACTTCGTCATGGCCGGTGTCGCAGATATGGTAGGCCTGGTGAGTCAGCTGAGCCGTGCCGAGCAGGGAGAAACTGTCCAGGGAGTAGCGGTTCACGGCCCATCCGCCGGCGGAAAGCACCCACAGCGAGCTGCCGTCGCACACGGTCGAGGGCGAGCCGAAGGGGTTCAGGTCCCCGATCACGGAGAGCAGTTCGTCGTGGTCCGCGTCGTAGCGCATCAGTTCCGAGCCGCCCGCCATCAGCAGCAGGCCCGGACGCGGCTCCATTATGTTGTTCACGCCCGGCATCCAGGAGCTCGAGCGCACGCGGTGGAAACGGCCGTCCGGCGTCCTGCGGGCAACGCCGCCGCCAGTGGCCACCCACACCGTTCCATCCGATGCTGCGAGGACGTCGTTGATCTGGTTGTCCGGCAGGCCCACCGAATCTTGCGATGCGAAGAACTGGATGTATTCGTGGACGGTGTATTTGTTAAGGCCGCGGGAGGTGGCGATCCAGATGTGCCCGTCCGCATCTTCTGCGAAGGCGTTCACCCTCTGATTCGAGAGACGGTCGGACACGAGCACGCTTCCGTCTGCGGGAGCGGGAGCCGGGGCCGTGCGGCAAGAAAAGACGAGGGCGAGGAGCGCCAGCGGAAGGTATTTGGTTATAGTCTTGTGCATATATCATAACAAATGTAGTAATTATATCTGTTATATCGGCTCCTGACGCGGCTTTTGAACATACGTGAACAAAATTGAACAAACGCGCGGGACCCGCCCGTACGTACGTGAAAGTCTTTGATAATGCGGAAAAGTTTTGCCGGAAAACATTTGCGACCTTTGCATTACTAACTAACGACCAATGAAACGCATTCTACTCTTTTTCGCTTTGATCGCCGCTGTTTCCTGCAACGGCACGACTCAGGACAACGACCCGTGGGGCAAGATCGACGACGAACGCGCCGAGGAAGCCGCCAAGGAGAAAGAGGCCGAGGGAAAGGTCGTGGAGCTGAGCATGTACAGCGCCAAGATGGGCCAGAACATGACCTATTCCGTCTGGCTGCCCCGCGAATACGACGAGAACCAGGAGTATCCTTTCCTCTACCTGCTTCACGGCTACGAATACGGCGACCAGAGCCGCCTGGACCGCTGCTGGCTGGACAAGGGCAATGCCGCTTCGATTGCGAATACATACCAGAAAGAAGGCGGAGTCGCGATGGTGATAGTGATGCCCAACGGCCTTAGCAGCTTCTATCAGGGCGACTACGAGACCTATTTCGAGAATGAACTCATGCCGAAGGTGGAAGCGGACTACAAATGCAACGGCAAGCGCGCCATCGCCGGCCTTTCGATGGGCGGCTACGGCACTCTCTACCATGCCCTCAGCTATCCGCACAAATTCACTTATGCCTACGCCATGAGCCCTGCGGCGCAGTCGTGGATGTCTTCGCTCCTGAACGGCAAGGACTCCTCCAAGATTCCGGAATTCACTATCGAGGTCGGCCTTCAGGACATGACAGTCAACAATTCAGAGGCGAAAGCCCTCTACAATGCGCTGATTGCCAGAGGCGTCACCTGCCACTGGATCGAGCGCGCCGGCACGCACGACTGGAAATTCTGGCAGGAGTGCCTTCCGAAGACCCTCAAAGCAGTCGGAAATTCTTTTTAACTTTATATTCACTAACTAGTATTAACCACAATGAGAAAAAGCAACTTTCTAATGCGTGCAATGACCGTTCTGGCGGGGCTCATCCTCGGCACCTCGGCCTTGTTCGCGCAGAAAAGCATCGAAGTGACCGGTAAAGTCACCGACCAGCAGAAGGAGCCGCTCATCGGTGTGGCCGTGATGATTCAGGGCACACAGACCGGCACCATGACTGATCTGGACGGTAACTTCAAGATCACGGTCCCCGAAGGCAGCACTCTCGACTTCATCTCCATCGGCTATGAGACCATCAGCCTCAAGGCCGCTGCCAAGATGAACGTGGTGCTGAAGGAAGACTCCGTTCTCCTCGAAGAAACCGTGGTCGTCGGCTACGGCGTGCAGAAGAAGGAGTCCCTGACCGGCGCTATCACCCAGATCCACTCGGAGGATATCGCCAACACCAAGAATATCGACGGTGTCACGGCCCTTCAGGGTAAGATTCCCGGCCTTATGATCAACCAAAACACCGGTAAGCCAGGCGTGTTCGACAACACCATCAACATCCGTGGATTCGGTACTCCTATCATCGTCGTGGACGGTGTGGTGAGGAGCGCCACCAAGGTGCGTAAATCCACCACCTACAACACGGATCCCACCGCACTCGAGGCTTACACGGATATGTCCGTGCTGAACGAACTCAACCCGGACGACATCGAGAGCGTGTCCGTGCTGAAAGACGCATCCGCGACCATCTACGGTATCGGCGCCCAGAACGGTGTGATCCTCATCACCACCAAGAGGGGCCAGATCAAGAAGCCCACGGTGAACTTCTCCTCCATGCTCACCCTCACCCAGCCCATCGTCCCCCGCGACGTGGAGAGCTGGACTTCGTTCATGAAGTGGGAAAACGCAATGTCCGACGTGTCCAGGATGGACCACCGCTTCTCGGACGACGTCATCGCCGCCTATGAGAAGGGCGATCCCGCCTACACCTACACGGACTGGTATGGCGAGACCTACAAGAAGTTCGCGGTGAACCAGTCTTACACGATGTCGCTCAACGGAGGCACGGAAGCCATCAACTACTACTTCAGCGCCAACTACGCGAACGACAACCCTATCATCAAGGCTGACAACTACGGCTACGACCGCTACAGCTTCACCGGCAACATCTCCGTGAAGATCACCCCGGACCTCACCGTCCGCTACAACACCACCTTCCGCCAGAGCACCACTCTCTCGCCCGGTAACATGGACATGGACTGGAACCTGCTTTACTACATCTATCAGTCCAACCCGATGGTGGGCGTCCACCCCAAGGGCAACGAAGGCCACTATTCCGATGTGGAAGAGCACTGCAACCCGCTGGCAATCATCGACGGCGAGCTTTCCGGCTACACCCAGCAGGACAGCAAGAGCTTCAACAACAACCTCGAGCTGACCTATGTCGCTCCGTTCCTCAGGGGTCTGCGCTTCTCAGCGATGGGAGCCTACGACTTCGACCGCAACAAGACCCGCACCCTGATCAAGATGTACAACCTCTACGACTACGAGACTGACACCCTGATCCCCGGCGCAGTTTCCCGCGGCGAGACTCAGTATTCCGAGTATTGGGCGGACAACACCCGCCTCTACGGACGCGCACAGGCTCTCTACGACAACCGCTTCGGCAACCACAACATTTCCGCAATGTTCGGTGTGGAACTCACGGACTACCTCACGGCCTACGTCAATGCAGACCGTTACTACGGTCCGAACGAGGATGAATATCTCTACACCCACGACACCATCGGTTCTGGTCTTAAGACCCGCGCCGGAAATGACGGTTCCCGTTCGAATACCCGTTCCGCAGGTTACATCGGCCGCGTGAACTACAACTACGCAGGCAAGTACCTCTTCGAGGTGATGGGCCGCTACGACGGAAACTATCAGTTCGCTCCCGGCCACCGCTGGGGCTTCTTCCCGTCCTACTCGATGGGATGGCGCATCTCAGAAGAGAAGTTCTTCAAGAATCTCTTCCCTCATTTCAACAACCTCAAGTTCCGCTGGTCCGACGGTTACACCGGAATGACCCAGGGTTCTCCCTACGACTATGTCGGAGGCTACAGCAAGAGCGGTTCCTGGATCTTCGCCGAGGGCAACACCACCACCGGTTATGTGAGCCACACCGTGGAGAACTCGATCCTCACCTGGGCAAAGGTCCGCATGATGGACTTCGGTGTGGACTGGGAGCTCTGGCAGGGCAAGTTCGGAGGCACCTTCGACTGGTTCGAGCGTGATGTGGACGGCATCGCCGGCACACGCGACGTCTCCCTCCCTCAGTTCTATGCAGTGACCCTCCCTTCCGAGAACCTCAACAAATATGAGACTCAGGGTCTGGAGCTTTCGCTCTACCACCGCAACCACATCGGCGACTTCTACTATCGCATCCAGGGTAACGTCACCTACACACGCGGGCGCTACACCTATATTGAAAGCGAGGCCACCAAGAAGTACACATCCTCGATGAACTACTGGAAGAGCGCCTATGTGGGCCGCTGGCAGGGCTACTTCGGCGGATCTTACTACGGATGGTCAGGCGGTCAGTTCACAAGCCTGAACGACGTCTCCCGCAGCCAGGTCCTCTACGACGCCAGCGCCACCGGCAGCGGAAACCGCACTATCGTTCCCGGACAGTACCACATCCTGGACCGCAACGGAAACGGTTACATCGATATGGAGGACGTCATCTACACCTGGGGCGCGACCACCAATCCTCCGCTCCAGTACGGTATGAGCTTCAGCGGAAACTGGAAGAGTCTGGACTTCAGCCTCGTCTTCAACGGTTCCGCTCTGCGCCACAAGACCTACATGGCCGCAGGTTACGCCAGCTTCGGTAAGCTGAACTACCTGCCCAGCCAGTACACGGATTCCTACCATGTCCGCACCTACGGCGCCGACCCTTGGGATCCTGAGACCGAATGGGTGGCCGGCTACTGGCCCGCCCTCGCCCGCACCGCCCAGTCCGGCAGCTTCCCTGCCGTGAACGGCATGTACATGGAGAATCAGCCCTACAAGTATGTGGATGCTTCGTATCTTCGACTCAAGACCGTGGAGATCGGTTATCGCGTCAGCCCCGAGTTCCTGCGCAAGGCCGGAATCAAGAGCGCACGCGTGTTCTTCAACGGAGGCAACCTCCTCACCATCTGCAATCCTCTCCTGAAGTATGTGGATCCTGAATCCACAGACTCCAGCTGGTCTGCCGGCGGTTACTATCAGCTCAGCCGCACTTTCAACTTCGGCTTCAACCTCAACTTCTAATCCTGAAAGCAATGAAAAGAATATTCAAATATATCGCTCTTGTCGGTCTTTGCCTCGGACTCGTGTCCTGCGACAAATTCTTCGACGATATGGAAGGTGATTTGAGCAAAGTCTCCGGCGAGAACATGGCCGCTACCGAAAACGGTCTTATATCCATGCTTGCCAGCCTCTACGGCTACATGCCAATCAACGCCTTCTCCACAGGTGATCAGGGTCAGTTGTTTGCCAACGGTGCACGCAGCACCCCGTCATACTACGCTTCCACCGCCGGCTTCTGGAACTACACCGCCATCCGCGACATCAACAAGTTCCTCGAGGCCCTCGAAAGCGCCGAGCAGAAAGGCATCATCAACGACGTCACCAAGAAGCACTATCGCGGTGAGGGTCTGTTCATCCGCGCCTACTGCTACTTCGGCCAGGTCCGCAACTACGGCGGAATTCCCATCGTGGAGAAGACTCTGGACGACCAGTACGACGGAAAGGACAACAAAGGTCTTTACTACGATCGCAAGACTGAAAAAGAGTCCTGGGACTGGGTTATCGATCAGTTCCAGCAGGCCGCCGACCTCCTTCCGGACAGCCAGGCACAGGAAATGCGCGTGAACAAGTACACCGCTCTGGGCATGAAAGCCCGCGCAGCCCTCTGGGCAGCTTCGGAGAGCAAGTACTGGGACCGTGCTCCGATCGACGCCTCTTACAATGCAGTCATTAAGAAGCTCACCTATATGGAGACTTCCTATGCAAACGACTACTATCAGCTCGCAATCGATGCGGCCGCAGATGTGATCAACTCCGGCAAGTACGCTCTCTATGAGCCCGCTCCCGCTTCCATCAGCGCCGCCATCGACAACCTCACCGAACTCTTCCAGAACTACAAGAAGAGCGAGGGTCTGCTCGGCCGTTCGTTCAAGAGCGGAAGCGCAGAGGGCGGAAACGGCTGCAATGCATGGGGTCCCAACCAGGTGACCACCGGTTACACCGGCTCGGGCGCAGCTTCCTACACCCTCACCCTCAACCTCGCAGACGAGTATGACTACTACGACAATGCCACCAGCCGCAAGGCTGCAGGCCGTAAGATCCAGACTCTCGTCAGCGGCAGCGAGGACGACTACTTCAAGGACGTGGAGGCCGAGATGAAGGCTTCGATGGTCGCCAATTACAAGAAGTACGACAACGTCACCGATCCTTTCACCTTGAAAGACGCACGTTTCCAGGCTTGGGTAATCTACCCTGGCGCCACCTTCCGCGGAACCACCATCTACGCCCAGGGCGGCTATGTGGACACGGACGGCAAGGTCTACGTCTATCCCACCAAGAACGACACTCTGAAACTCGGAGACAAGATTTACTTCCCCTACGGCGGCGCAGTCGAGGACAACTCGGCGTTCTACCGCCTGAAGACGGACGTGAACTCGAACAACCGTTCGTTCTACTGCTTCTTCCCGCGCAAGTACCTGGACCAGAAGGCCAACAACGCGAACACCCAGAGTCCCTGGTATGATCTGCGCTACGCCGAGGTCCTCCTGACCTACGCCGAAGCTGTGGCCGAAAGCGGTCTCGGAGATGCCACCCTCGCAGCCCAGTACCTGAACGACATCCGTCACAGGGCCGGTTTCACGGACAACATTCCTCTGACCGTCAGCAATGTGCTGCACGAGTGGAAGGTGGAATTCGCCCTTGAGAACAAGTGGAGCGATGTGCTCTGGCGCCGCCGCGCCTTCTACAACCCGGACAACACTCCGACCGAAGAAGAAGGCAGCATAGGCAACAAGCTCACCCTCATTCCCCTTGTGGATCTGACCGGAACCGATGCCAAGTACATCTTCCTCCGCGCTCTCCCCTACAGCTCCACTTCTCACTTCAACGGTTATTCCGGAACCCTCCGCTTCACTAGCGAGAGCTACTATGGCGGAATTCCCGATCCCGTGAACAACAGAATCGACGAGAACAACAAATAATCGACGATGGATATGAAAAGAATACTTTACTTTATTATAGCAGTCGTTATCGCAGCAGTCAGTGTGTCCGCATGCGATATGTTCCAGCTGGACAACTTCGACGGCCCGAACGCCCAGATAAGCGGACGTCTCCTCGATGCCGAGACTGGAGATCAGATCGGTATCGAAGCGGCCGCGAACGTGGGCTTCGACTGGTCCACCTGGAGTTCCTACACCTCAGTGGAGGCAGGCGCTCTGGTGGTCATGGAGCAGGGATGGGCAGGCGCAGATCCCGGCCAGGACTGGCTGGTCCGCTACGACGGCCAGTACAGGAACAACCTGGTCTTCGCGGGTAACTACAAATTCACCTGCAAAAAGCTCCCTTGCTACGAGCCTGCGGACAGCAGCTTCACAGTGAAGGAGGGCGCCAACAAAATGGACCTGGAACTTCTTCCCTACTGCCGTATCGTAGATCCAGAATTCAGCACCAAGAAGGACGCATTCGGCGAGCTCTCCAAGCTGGTCGTGAAATTCAAGGTGGAACTTACGGATCCCACAAAGGCCAACAAGGTCGCCAATGTGGCATTCTGCGCGAACACCCAGATGTTTGTGGGAGCCAACTACCAGAACCTGGCCAAGAATGACGCCGGCGCGAAGAAAAAGAATGTCAGCGCCGGCAGCACCATCACTCTTGAGATCGACATGAAAAACGCCAGCAACGCAGACCTGTTCCGCTACAACAGGGAGCGCTACCTGCGCGTGGGAGCGATGGCAAACGGCAACGGTTACAACACCAATAACCTGTACAATTTCTCACCTATCTACAGAATCTCCGCCGACTTCGAGGATATCGAAGAGGTTACATGGGATGAAATCTAATATCAATCACATTAATAAAAACACATTATGAAAAAGTTAGTTTTACTTCTCACTGCAGCGCTCGCATTCGCAGCGGTTGCATGCACACCCGACAATCCGGACGATCCTGGTAAGGACGACGGAAAAGCTAAAGAACTGACCACTCTCGTCAGCAACGCTTCCACCTGGAACGTGGACAAGAGGGTCTTCGACCTCTCGTTCTCCGGAGAAGGTGTGGCACTCGCCACCCAGCTCATCGGTTTCGACGCCGAACTTGGCGCCGGTAAGTACAAACTCGTCGCAGAGGCTTCCGCTAAAGCCGGCGATGCAGTTCTCGAGAAGACCCTTCTGGACAGCAAGGCTGTCTCCGCAGGTACCGTTCAGGTCACCAAGAGCGGCAAGAAGTACACCTTCAACTTCACTCTCACCGCAGACGGCGCTGAGGTAGCACTCAGCTGGAGCGGCGACATCGACTGGCCTGCAGATCCGGCTCCTAAGAAGGTCCTCAACACCCTTCTCAGCGCCCAGGCAAATCAGTCCGGCGAAGCTGCTTTCACTCTGTCCATGAGCCTCGGAACCGCTGGTATCGGCGTGAAGCAGGACGAGAGCACCGGCTGGCAGCAGGTTTGGACCGGCGAAGGCGGCTATCTCGCACTGGACATCTTCAGCGAGGACAGGTATCTCCATGAGGGTATCTACCACGCCAACGAAGTGGGCGGCGTTCTCGAAGCCGGCCAGTTCGGAATCGGCTACGACACCGATGTCGAGTACTGGGGAACTATCTATCATGTGGAGAACTGGGGAACCTGCTGGTGGAACGTCAAGGACGGCGCAGCCACAGCAGACCACAAGATTCTGGACGGCATAGTGGTCGTCAGGCAGATCGAAGGCGGCTGGCAGATCTCCTGGGGTAAGGAATATCCCACCGAGTTTGTGTTCGAAGGCGCTATCGAGGCTCTTACCCAGCCCGAGAGCGCAGGAGAAGCTCCCGTCGTGGAGATCGCTTCCGGCCTGACCTACACCGTCGAGGATAAGACTTCTGAGAACACTGCAGACGATCAGGGCACCCCGCTCAGCGGCGTCCAACTCTTCAGGTTCTTGGTTATGGAAGGAACTAATTATGTCGCCGAGTTCGACCTCGTCGTCACCGAAGGCACCACCGATTTCACCGGAGAGTACACCGTGAAGTCCTATCCTCACGAGAACCTCACCGCCGGTAATGGCTGGGGCTTCGCAGCTTATAACTTCTACGGCGGAAGCTTCTATCTCTTCGACGGCGCTGTCTACTTCATCCCGGCCGATGCGACAATCAAGGTTACCGACAATGCCGGCACCCTTAAGTTCGAATTCGAGGGCGCAGTCCAGAATGCTGATTACCAGCCTGTGGAAGGCGGCAAACTCGTTCTTGAAAACGTGGCAAAAGCTGCTTAATCAATGAAAAAACTATTCATATTGATTGCCTCCCTGTGCATTGGCCTGAGCGCCAGTGCACAGCAGGCTCTCTGGGGCGGCGGACAGGTGGTTTCGCCTGAGATCAACGCAGACGGCACGGTGACTTTCCGTTACCAGGCCATGGGCGCATCGAAGGTGGAAGTCACCGGCGATTTCCTGCCCACCCAGAAGGTGGAGATCGACTGGGGCGGCCAGCACATCACCTACGACGCCCCCGGCGTGCGTGAGCTCACCCGCGGCGAGCGCGGAGTGTGGGAGTACACCACGGACTTCGCCGTGGCCCCGGACCTCTACAACTACACGTTCAAGGTCGACGGCGACACCGTGATCGACCCGCAGAACATGTGGGTGAACCGCGACGTGGCCTCGCTCACGAGCGTGCTGCTCGTCCCGGCCGAAGGCGCCCGCAGCGACCTCTACGCCATCCACCGTGTGCCGCACGGCACCGTCTCGAAGGTGTGGTACCGCTCGGAGACCGCCGGTTTCGACCGCAGGCTCACCGTCTACACTCCCGCCGGATATGAGAAAGGCAAGGGCAAATATCCCGTGCTCTACGTTCTCCATGGAATCGGCGGCGACGAAGACGCTTGGGTGACCCAGGGCCGCGCGACCCAGATTCTGGACAACCTTATCGCCCGCGGACAGGCGAAGCCTATGATCGTGGTCTTCACGAACGGCAACATCTCCCAGGAGGCGGCGCCCGGCGAGAATTCGACCGGCTACACCCGTCCCACCATGCAGCTCCCGCAGACGATGGAAGGCACCTTCGAAAAGGCGTTCCCGGAGATCGTCGGCTTCATCGACAAGAACTACCGCACAATCGCGAAGAAGACCTCTCGCGCCGTCTGCGGCCT
>JAGAAD010000048.1 GCA_017615445.1 Bacteroidales bacterium | reverse complement strand
GCAACTCCGGGCCTCGGCGACGAGCACGATGTCCGCGGATCCGCAGGCTTCTTCGATCTGAGCCGCGACTCCGGCAAGTACTACTATCACAGCTACTTCCGCTATGCGGCAGGTAACATCCGCTGCGCCAAGGAGCATTAATAGTTAATCCTTTCAAAGATGGGGGCTCCGTGCCCCCATCTTTTTAAAAATTTAAAGTATGAGATATTCCTCAATCGCTATTTGTTTACTGTTTGTTTTAGGATTCAGTTCCTGCGTTTCCTGTTCCAAGAAAGACAATGGCCCGGTGGCCCCCATCAAGAAGGAAGCCGTGGCCAATGACGACGGCAGCTACGGCAGCGGCCCTGCAAGCGCGAAGCGCTGGGCCAATCCCGAAGATGCACCCAGGATGGGGAAGGTGACCACCTACAAACTGGACGGAGTGGAAGAACTCTCCGGCCTTTGCCTCAGCAAAGACAAAGACTTCATGTGGGGAGTGGGCGACCAGGGCTATCTCTACAAAATCCATTTCGACGGCACCTACGAAGCCGGCCTCAACATAGGCGGTGACCTCGAAGGAATCACCATCGATCCGGAAACCGGCCATCTCTATGTGGCCTACGAGCCCAAGCGCGTGTGCATCATCAAGGCCCCGAACTACAACAAGCTCGAGAAGCTCTTCGATGTGGAAGATGCTGCGAACTATGAAAACTCCGGAATGGAAGGCATAGCCTTCTACAAAGGTGAACTCTATCTGGGCGCCCAGACCGGAGCAAACATCTGGAGATATACCCTCACAGGTGAAAAGAAATACGGCAAGGTCAGCCTTCGCAACGTATGTCCCACCATCTCAGAGGTCGGAGACATGTGCTACGACGCGGAAAGAGACCGCCTCTGGGTAATCGACTCGAACAGCAACTCGAGCCGCCCGGAGTACCTTCCCTTCACACTTTATATGTTCAGCGGCGACGCCTCCAAGGTGATTGCCAACTATGCACTTGAGTCGTTCACCAAGAACAACCCTGAAGTCTGTCTGGTGGACCACACTCACAACTGCATCTGGATAGCCGACGACTCTTCGAAGTCTATCCTTCACAAAGTTGAATTTTCGAATCTTTAACATAATATGAAAAAGTTCATTCTGGGCGCAGCAGCACTCACGCTGATGCTGACCGCAGGTTGCGGACCGGAGCCGATCCAGCAGCCCCAGGGAGGCGGCAAACAGGCCGTCGTCGAACAACCGGCCGAAGAAGACAGCACCGCGCGCGACGCGCGTCTCGCCCGCCTTGGAATCACTCCGGTCAGATGCGTCTATCTTACCGAATACACCGAAAGTTCGCAGTGGCCAAAACTGGAAGACATCAAGTGTTTCACGCACGTCAACTATGGCCACGCCCGTTTCGTGGACAAGAAAAACGGCACGGGACTCGATGTGGCCAAGCCCGAGAATCTGACCAAACTCGCCGCTTTCAAGAAAGATTATCCGGAGCTGAAGATCCTCCTGATGGTCGGAGGCTGGGGTTACAATGCCGACGGCTTCTCCGAGATGGCTAAAGACGACGCAAAACGCAAAGCCTTCTGCGAGAACATCCTAAAGGTCTGCGAAGACTACGGCATAGACGGAGTGGACCTGGACTGGGAGTACCCCACCCACGCCGCGCACTCTACCCACAACGGAGTGGACTACTACAACGGCGCCGACCCTTCGGACACGAAGAACTTCACGACTTTGGTTAAAGAACTCCGCGAGACCCTCGGCGAGAACAGGCTTATCACCTACGCCGCTTCTTCCAGCGGAGATTATATGGACCACAAAGCCGCATTGGACTATGTGGACTACATCAACGTGATGACATACTCGATGGGTGATCCGCCCTACCACAACTCCCCGCTCTACCGCTCCGAACTCACACGCAAACGCTCGGGCGAAGAGAGCATCGAGACCTTCTACTCCAAGGGAGTTCCCTACGACCGTATGAACTACGGAGTGGGCTTCTACGGCCACGGTGACGGCTCCGTCTACCCTTCTTCCGTGCAGTACCACAAAGCTGTGGACGCACTGTCCACGGGCAAGGTGGACGGCAAGAGTGTGGAAGGCTACAACATCCGCTGGTGGGACGACCAGGGCAAGAACTGCTACCTGGGCGACAAAGACGGAAAGATGTACGCTAGCTACGAAGACCCTGAGTCCATAGGCTATAGAGTTGCTTTCCTCAAGCAGAAAGGCATGCTCGGCGCATTCGCGTGGGAGTACCGCGAGGACGATGCGAAGGGCACGCTCCGCAAGGCGCTGCGCGACCTGATGGCCGGCAAGACCGTGGAGAATCCCTACCCCGGCAATGGCCCCGTCACTCCGCCCGAACCGGAACCCGAGCCCGAACCTGAGCTCTATCCGGCCGAGACCGACACTCCCGCAGCCCCCACCGGCCCGTTCGTGGACCTTGGAGCGGGCGGCACCGCCAACTGCTATGTCATCACCGCGCCCGGCCAGTACAAGTTCAAGGCCGTCAAGGGCTGCGGCACCACCTCCGTGGGCACTGTCAAGCAGGTGCGTCTGCTCTGGGAAACCTGCAACACGGCCGAAGCCCCCGAGCGCTTCAGCGTGATCGAGAGCTACGGTGTGGACAACGGTTACATAACCTTCAAGACTCCGGACACCCTCAAGCCCGGCAACGCTCTGCTCGCGGCCTTCAACTCCTACGGCGAGCTGATCTGGAGCTGGCACATCTGGATTCCCGAGACCCAGTTCACCGAGGACACCTACGGCCTCTCGGCCTATGCGTTCATGAGCCGCAACCTGGGCGCGCTGATCGACGCCGAGGCGGGCTCGAGCGTGGTGGACAGCCGCGCGAACGGCCTGCACTACCAGTGGGGCCGCAAGGACCCGTTCCCTACCCCGGACGGCAGCGGCAAGATGGGCGTGGCCGGTAAGGCCATGAGCCTGAGCGGCGCCAAGCTCACCACAGCCGAGGCCATCGCGAAGCCGACCGTGTTCGGCAACATCAACGGCGACTGGGCCAGCGCCACCAACGGCGACTACTGGGGCGACACGTCCGAGGGCAAGAGCGTCTACGATCCCTGTCCTCCCGGCTACAAAGTTCCCAAGCGCGAGGACGCCACCGCAATCTTCAAGACCAACCTGGTCGGCGTCAGTTCCTTCGTCTACAATGGCGACGCGCACTGGTTCAAGGTGGGCAATCCTGCTGCCGTGTTCCCCCTGCCCGGATACATAGACTACACCGGCTCCATGGCCGGAGTAGGCAAGCGCACGGACATCTGGAACGCCCACGCGGACAAGGACTCCCCTTCGAATGCCTACGGACAGTATATCTACGAAGGCCCGACTTCCAAGTATTCG
>JAGAAD010000047.1 GCA_017615445.1 Bacteroidales bacterium | reverse complement strand
CGGACTGCTCCGAACCCTTTTTTGTCGAGAAGAGGCGACTCGAACGCCCGACCCCTACGTCCCGAACGTAGTGCGCTACCAACTGCGCTACTTCTCGAGCTTGTTGATGTAGACCTGAATGCCGCTCTTGAGGTTGGCTGCCTTGTTCTTGTGGATCACGCCAATCTTTGCGAGCTTATCGATCTTTGCGTAGACTGCGGGGGCGTTTGCCTCTGCTGTAGCTTTATCTTTTGTGTTACGGATATCGCGGATAGCGTTCCTCGTTGTCTTTGCATAATACTTGTTATGCAATCTGCGCCTCTCGCCCTGACGAGCGGCCTTTTCTGCTGAAGCTGTGTTTGCCATTATTGTACTTTTTTATATTTTTTCGTAGTGGGTAGGAGAATCGAACTCCTATTGCAAGAATGAAAATCTTGAGTACTAGCCGTTATACGAACCCACCAAAAGGACTGCAAAGATAGAAATAATTTTTTACAAAACAATTGTTTTTATTCAGTCTTCCACTCCCACGAGTAAAGCAGCGACTCAACCTGTCTCAGAAGCTGTCTCTTGTTGTATTTCGGGGCATAGACCCAGGCCTCTGCGACGATAATTTCCGAGCCGTCCGGGGAGTAGAAAGAGTGAGAGACGAAGGGGCCTCCCATATAATCGCCCTCTACTTCCCACATTCCGTGGGTCTCGGCGAAACTGGTTCCCTGATATTTGAGAAAACGGGTCTGAGGTTTCCAGTAATCACCGGTAATCATATAGGTCCCGTCGAACATTCCGGGAACATTCTCTTTCATCACCTCGTTGCGCCTTGAGATGATGGTCTCATTCGAAAAGTCATCCCCGATGACAGGAAGGCGATAGACGAAGATGCCCTGGGTCGTCTGCTGGCGGTCGTAGGAAATCCAGGCGAAATCGTGCGAGATCTTGCGGAGCTTGTAACCGGAAGGGACGTGGACCGAACCGCCGAAGACGGCGGAAACACGAGGGTAGACGTCCTTGTTCTCATAACGGCGGGTGTTGGCGATCACCCTGTTGCGCTCAGCCTGCTCGATGGCGCCGACGACGAACTCGGAGTTGGCCTTGAAGACGGAATCCGCCTGCTCGGAAGTGCGTGCCCTGACAAGCAGTACGCACTGGGGTTTCGCCCACTTATTCTGCATCAGTTGCACGCCCGGATAATTGTTCTGCGAATGAATATCGAAGAACACTATATTGCGATGCACCCTGAACATGTCGGACTCGAAGCCGCCGTGGGTGATATGGGTCACGGTGTAACGGTACTCCGTCACGGGCAGGAAAGGATACTCATCCTCCAGCACTGAACGCACGGACTCGCCGAGCGCGCCGTCCCAGTCCGCCTTCTCGATCACACAAAGAACTTCACCCGCCTTGCCGCTGACGTTGGGAAGCAGTGGAGCGGTCCGCTTGCAGCCGGCAAAAGCCAGAACCGCGGCCAGAATAATAACAAACTTCTTCATCGAATTAATCTCATTATATCGTTGCCGAAAGCCAGGAACATCAGTCCGAACAAAAGCACCATTCCTATCAGCTGCATAATGTAGAGGAACTTGTCCGAAGGCTTGCGGCCGGTAATCATCTCAAACAAAGTAAACAGAATGTGTCCGCCGTCCAGGCCAGGGATGGGAATCAGGTTAACCACACCGAGCATAATGGACAGAAGCGCCAGGATGCTCATGAACTGGTACCAGTCCCATTTCTTGGGGAAGACCTGGCCGATGGCGATGAAACTGCCCACGGACTTGTAGGCGCCCGTGGAAGGCTTGAAGACCATCCGCAGGTCGCGCAGGTAACCGCTGATAGTGGAACCGGTCTTCCGAAGGCCGGCCGGGATGGCGGAAAGGGCGTCGTAGGACTGGCGCTTGACGGACGGGGGAGTGACGTAGATGCCGATCCGGCCGGCCGTGTCCACCTGCAGGGGGACATCGGAAATCACGCAGCCGCGGCGGATGGTGGCGGTCACCGTCTGCCCGGCGTGCCCGGCCAGGATCTGAGAAGCGTCCTGCAGGAACCGGGCGTCCTGCCCCTCGATCCGCAGCACCACGTCTCCCTTCGCGAGCGAAGCGGCGTTCGCGGGCGAGGCCACGGAGTCTATCACCATGGGCATCGCCAGATCGAACATCAGCGGCGAATTCAGCACATCGCCTATCATCGCCTGATCTATGTAGAGCCGGACGGTGTCCTGGCCGCGGAGGACGGTGGCGCAGCGAACTTCCCTGCGCGCGAGATCCGCCTGCAGCATCCCGAAATCCTCCGGGACGTAGTCGTCCAGCTTCAGCACACGGTCTCCGGCCTGGAAGCCCATCTCGCGCGCAAGCCCGTTCGGGTAGACTGCCGAATCCTGATTGCTGATGTAGGCCGTGCCCCAGATGCCGCAGATCGCGCTGTAGACCACGATCGCGAAGATGAAATTGAACAGCACGCCGCCCGCGAGCACGAGCAGCCGCTGCCACGCCGGCTTCGAGCGGAACTCCCACGGCTGAGGGGCCTGCCGCAGCTGGCCCATGTCCATGGACTCGTCCACCATGCCGGAGATCTTGCAGTAGCCTCCGAACGGCAGCCAGCCTATTCCGAACTCGGTCTCGCCCCAGCGCCAGCGTGCCAGAGCCTTACCGCCCACATCGAAGAAAAGGTAGAACTTTTCCACCCGTATGCCGAAGATGCGGGCGAACAGGAAATGTCCGAATTCGTGGACTATGATGAGGATGGACAGTGCAAGGATCACTTGCAGAGCCTTGAACAGGGCGACCATAAGCGTTAAAGCAATTCTTCAGCGCGACGGATGGTCTCTGCGTGGGTCGCAAAGATGTCGTCGGCCGACGGATCGGCTGCAAAAGTCGCACCGTCCAGACAATTCTGAATGAGGTCCGTGATGCCGTAGAATCCGATGCGGCCATCGAGGTAGGCGCGCACGGCCACCTCGTTCGCCGCGTTCAGCACGCAGGGGATGTTTCCGCCGCGCTTGAAGGCCTCACGGGCAAGCTCGAGGTTCGGGAAACGCGCGGGATCCGGCGCCTCGAAATGTAAAGCGGCGATTGACGCGAAGTCAACTTTCTTGTTGCCGACTGACAATCTGGCAGGGAAGGAGAGGGCAAAGCCGATGGGCTCGCGCATGTCCGGGCAGCCCAGCTGCGCGATTATGGCGTTGTCCTCGAACTCCACCATCGAGTGGATGATGGACTCCGGGTGCACCAGCACGTTCACCATGTCGGGCGTGACGTCGAAGAGCCAGCAGGCCTCGATCAGCTCGAAGCCCTTGTTCATCATGGTGGCGGAGTCTATGGTCACCTTCGCGCCCATATCCCAGTTCGGGTGCTTGAGCGCCTGCGCGGCTGTGGCAGACTCAATCTGCTCGCGGGTCCAGGTGCGGAACGGGCCGCCGGAGGCGGTGAGGTGGATGCGCTTGAGCTCGTTCCCCTGCGCGGCCAGCAGACACTGGAAAATCGCGGAGTGCTCGCTGTCCACGGGCAGGATCACGGCATTGTGCTCGCGCATCGTTTTCGTGACCACCGCACCTGCGGCAACCAGCGTCTCCTTGTTCGCCAGGGCCACTACCTTGCCGGCCTCGAGAGCCGCCAGAGTGGGCCGAAGGCCGCTGAATCCCACCATCGCGCCCACGACCATGTCCACATCCGCGCTGCGCACCAGCTCGCACAGGCTGTCCGTGCCGGCGAAGACCTTGCAGTCCGTGTCCGCCAGGCGGCGGCTAAGTTCGCCGTGCAGGCTGTCGTCGCACACGACCACATTGTTCACATCGAACTCCCTGGCCTGGGCCTCCAGCAGATCTATGCTCTTGCGGGCGCTGATCAGCTGCACCTCGAACAGGTCGCGGTGGCGCCTGATGACGTCCAGCGCCTGGGTGCCGATCGAGCCGGTCGATCCGAGGATTGCTATTCTGCGTTTGCCGGAAGCCATTAGAATGAGATGTATTTAGTGGGGTCTACCGCCTCGCCCTTGTACCAGAGCTCGAAATGCAGATGCGCGCCAGTGGTCAGCGAACCGGTGTTTCCCACCTGGGCGATGGGGGTGCCGGCCGAGACTTTGTCGCCCTGCTTCTTCAGGAGCTTGCTATTATGTTTGTAGGTGGTTAGAATGTCTCCTTCGTGCTGGATGGTGATGGTGTAGCCGTACTCATCGCTCCAGCCGGCAGCCACCACCGAGCCGTCCAGGACGGACTTGATGACGCTGTTCTTCGGGGCTGTGATGTCCACTGCGGGGTGAGAAGCCATATCGTAGCCGTTCGAGATCACACCCTTCAGCGGGGTGAAGAAATGAAGTCCTTCGATGGGGAGCTGGCGCTGAGCGCCGGAAGACACTCCGAAGGCTTCTTCCTTGTTCACCTTCGCCCTGAGCACGGAGTCGCGGGTCTTCAGATACTTCTCGTTCTCGCGCTGGAGATAGCGTGCGCTATTGTCCTTCACGATGCTGTCCAGAATGAGAGTCTGCTCTCCGGCCAGAACCCTGCTGAGGTTCTCGGAGTACATCTGCCAGCGGGTCATCGCAGTCTCCAGAGAGTCTATCTTGATGGCGTTCTGAATCGCCTGACGGCGGAAATTGGCATC
Source organism: Bacteroidales bacterium (assembly GCA_017615445.1). The sequence goes on along the minus strand of JAGAAD010000047.1, from coordinate 5,325 downwards.
AGGATACCCAGGCACGGTGTGCCTCAGAGGGGTGAAAACCACCAGGGCGTAGATCCCTCCGATCAGCGAGCAGAGGCAGAGGATGACGGCCACCAGAAAACCCACTCTCGTCACGAGGAACGAGTGCACGGTCTGGTGCGTTTCGTCGTTCGTGACGGTGAGGCGGTAGCGCTTAATCTTATTTTGTCTTCCCATTCTTTTTTGATTAAATTTGCGCAATTATGGACAGAATAATCGGAATAGACTACGGGAGCGCGCGCACCGGCCTTGCCGTGAGCGATCCCCTGCAGATATTCGCTTCTGCCCTGGAGACATTGCCGTCTGCAAAGATAATAGATTATCTTGTAAAATACTCCGCCTCAGAGAGGATCACACTGTTTGTGGTGGGCTGGCCGCTGAACTTGAACGGAGAACCGGCCCAAACAGCTCCGGAAGTGCAGGCTTTCATCGCAAACCTGAAGAAGGCTTTCCCGGATGTTCCGGTGGAGCTGGAAGACGAACGCTTCACTTCAGTCCTGGCGCACAGGGCGATGATAGACGGAGGAATGAAGGCCTCGCGCCGCAGAGACAAAAAGGAAGTGGACAAGATCAGCGCGGCGATAATTCTCCAAAGTTATTTGGACAGGAAGAAATGATACAACCAATTTACCTCTACGGATCGGAAGTGCTGCGCCGCAAGGCGGAGCCCATCGACCTCTCGGACAAAGAGGGCATCGCGGCCCTCGTGCAGGATTTGAAAGACACTCTGAAGTACAGCGAAGGCTGCGGCCTCGCCGCGCCCCAGATAGGAGTGTCCAGGAGAGTGATTATCGTGGACGGAGACGAAGTGGCTGAGACCTACCCCTATCTGAAAGGTTTCAAGCGCACCCTTATCAACCCCGTCGTCATCGAAGAGTCCGAGAAGAAGTGCGAGTTCGCAGAGGGCTGCCTCAGCGTCCCCGGCATCTATTCAGACGTGGTCAGGCCCGAGTCTTTGACTGTGGAGTACTATAACGAAGCGCTGGAAAAAGTTACCGAGACCTTCGACAAATTCGGCGCAAGGATGATCCAGCACGAGCTGAGCCATCTGGACGGCGTCCTGTTCACGGACCTCGTCCCTCCGATCCGCCGCAAGATGCTTTCGAGCAAGCTTATCGGCATCGCGAAGGGGAAGGTCTCAACTCACTACAAATCCCGGATTAAATAGTCCCCTCTAAAGAATCCTTGACGGTTTTCTTTTCGTGGCGTATCGGCTGCCTGCGAAGGTAGTCGTAGAGGGTTAGTCTGCGAAGGTGGTAGTAGGAGAGCCAGTAGTTCTGAAGGCTGGCGATCTTGTTCTGGCGGGCGGACTGCCAGTAGCTCTGCGCCATGGACAGGTTGAACACGTCTGCCTGGCCCTTTATGAAACGCTGGAGAGTCTGGGTGTAGACGTCCTCCGCGATGTCCATCGCCTGCTGGGCGGTCTCCATGATCGTGAGGCGTTCGTTGAACTCCTGCACCGTCAGGCGGACGTCCAGCTCGGTGTCGCGGGCGCTCTCTTCCGAGGACTTCTGGATGGCGTAGACGCGCATTAGCGCGGCACCGTAGGCGTTCTTGCGCTTGCCCCAGTCGAACAGCGGCACGGACAGGGTGACTGTGGCCAGGTCCTGCATCAGCGGATTGGCATAGGCGGCCGAGATCTTGTTGGCCACCTGGTTAAGACCCAGGCTGATGTCCAGGCCCAGATTCAGATTCTTCTCGATCCTCGCTTTCTCGGCGTCGCGCAGGGCTTCCTCAAGCGCCAGCTGGTTCTCTATGAACTGCGGGTTGTTCTCCCTTGCGAGCTGCACTGCCTCGTCCACATCCACCTGCAGGAGCAGGGGAGTGGAAGGGATGACCAGCTCGATTTCGGCGTCTTTGTCCAGCCCGAGATATGTGGCCAGGTCTTCGGCTGCACGCTGACGGGCTATGCGCGCATTCGCCAGAGTGGTGGCGGCGTTCACGCGCTCCAGGTCCAGGATGCTGAGCTCGGCCTTGGAGATGCTGGCGATACGGTAGCGGCGCTCGGCGATGGAATAGATCGTGTCGCACGACGCCTGATACTCTTCCGCCATCAGATACTGGTCCTGGGCGAGAGCGAGGGTGAAGAACTTCTGCACTGCCGTCTCGCTTGCGGTCTCGATTCCGTAGGAAAGCTCCTTCTCCGCCTGGGTGAGCTTCATAGGCTCTATCTTCCTGTCCCACTTGAGGGGGTTGAAGAACAGCAGGTCCTGCTTGTAGCCCAAAGCCAGAGGCACGGTCATGAACTGAGCCTGGGATCCGTCGCCGAAGGTGCGGAGCCAGCCCAGCTGCGTGGAGCCGTAGAACATTCCGCCCAGAGGCTCGAAAATCTGAGTGGCGGTGATGCCGGCCTGGGAGTAGAGATACCTCTGCTGACGGTAGACATCCACATCCTCCACGGACAGGTAGCGCTGGGTGATGTAGCTTTCGTAGGTGAGCGGAGTGGACTCCAGAGTGAACTGCGGCTTGCGGGACGCGTCCCACATCAGGTAGGCGAAGTGGGATGCGGCATAGACGCTGCGGTACTGCTGAGCGGTCAGCGAGCTGCCGGTGGCGATGCTGACAGTCTGCTCGAGATCCAGCACCACGGGCTCCTGGGCCGCGGCCGGGACTGCCGCAAGCGCGCCTGCCAAAGCGATTATGAGTGCCCTGAGCTTCATTTCAAAAGAACTTCTGTGTTCATGCCCTCGAACAGCCCGCCGGCCTTTGCAAGCCTGGCTCGGATGCTCACGGCACCCTGGGCGTCCACGATGGGGTTGATCTCGCTGACTTTGGCCGAATACGCGGCGCCCCTGGCGGCCACGGGCACCACGGTGAGCTCAGTCCCCAGCGGGAAACGCGCGAGGTCCACCTCCATCACCCTGAACTCCACTGCCAGGGCGGAGGTGTCTATCACACGGCACACCGTCTGACCGGCCTGCGAGAGCTGATGCGCCTGCACGGAGAGGTTTGCCACCACGCCGTCGAAGGGAGCCCTCAGCACGCTTTCTGCGAGCTGATGCTCGGCGGCGGCCAGCTGGGTGCGCGCTGCCTCCAGCGAACGCTGGGAGAGGGCGTAGCCGGCCTTGAGATCGGCGTTATGGGTCACGGACTCGGGGACGGCGGAACCGGCCTTGTCCGGATCGTAACCCTGGGCGATAATGACGTCCTTCATCTGCAGACGGGCCTGCTCCACCTGGAGAACTGCCTGTTCCACCTGATGACGCTGCTGCTCCACGGCGTTCCTGATCGTGAACTGGTCAAGTTCCACCAGCGCCTGGCCGCGGCGCACGGACTGACCGTTCTGCACGCACACGCGGGCGATCGGAAGAGAGGTCTCGAACGAGAGATCCGCACTGCGGACGGCCACCACCTTGCCCATAGTGGAGAACTGGGCGCTAGCGGGGGCTTCCTGCTGCACTGCGCAGGCTTCCTGCTCGGCCTTCTGGGCGGGCACGGGCTCGCCGGCGGTGTTCTCGGAGCCGTTCTGCCTGGGGCCGCAGGCGACAAGCGCCAGCGCGGCGGTCAGCATTATGATAGCTTGTTTTCTCATACTTCGTTTTCTTTGATTCTGAGGCAGAGCAGAGTGAGGTCGTCGTTGGGTTCGGCACCCGCGCGATGCTTTTCAACTTCTGTCTTGAGCATGGTGATTACTGCTTCGGAGTTAAGCGCGGTGGCGCCGGACATCATTTCGATGAGCTTCTTGTTGCCGAGGAGCTGCTTGTCGGCATTCTCAGCTTCGTTGAGGCCGTCCGTGTAGAGCAGAATCTGCTTGCCGCGGATGTCGTCTATGCTCTCGCCGATGAAAGGATCTCCTTCCCAGAGGCCGAGAGGCTGGTTGGGGTTCTGGATATCCATGAACTTGCCGTCTATGATGGGGGCGTTGTGGCCGCAGTTGCAGTAGTCGAGGTAGCCCGTCTTGAGGTCCGCCATACCGATGAACATCGTGACGAACATGCTCCTTTCGTTGTCTTTCGAGAGGACGTTGTTCAGCTGGGTGGCAATCTCCACCGGAGTGTGGCCCTGCTGGGCGATGATGCGGAAGATGTTGCGGGTGATAGCCATGAACAACGAAGCCGGAACTCCCTTGCCGGAGACGTCGCCTATGCAGAAGAAGAGCTGCTCGCCCTGCACGAAGAAGTCGTAGAGGTCTCCTCCCACTTCCTTTGCGGGGGTCATGGAGGCGTAGAGGTCTATGTCCTTGCGGTTAGGGAAGGCGGGGAAGATTCTCGGCACCATACTCATCTGGATGTCGCTCGCCACCTTCAGCTCGTTCTCGATGGAGGCCTTCTGCGCGGTGGTTTCCTTCAGCTCGGCCATATAGTTGACAAGCGAGTGCTGCATGTTGCCGAAGGAGTCCGTGAGCCGCCCGATTTCGTCTATGCGACCGTCGTTGGGCAGGGTCTTGTCGAACTGTCCGGCGGCGATGGTCTCAGCCTGACGGGCGAGAGTCTTCAAAGGCATCATTTCCTGCTTGATCAGGTTGCTGATGATCACCAGCAGCAGGAACAGGCCCACTATCACTATCGCTATCACACTGCGCAGCAGGCTGTAGTAGCCGCCGAAGATGTCGCTCTCGGGGCAGACGATGGCCATACTCCAGCCGGTGTTGCCCAGCGGCTCGTAGAACACATAGCTGTCTTTGCCTTCGAACACCATCTGGCGCATGCCCTTCTCTCCGTTCAGCATTGCGTGGCCGAGGGCGGAGAGCTCGGGGTTGGGAGTCTCCATGGTCTCGGTGAAGATGGTCTGGTAGAACTGCTTCTGCGGGTCCGGATGCACGAAATAGGTGCCTCCGCGGCCTATCATTATGCTGTAGGAATTGGGATAAGGCTTCACCGCCGAGATGGTCTCGGAAAGCCAGTTCAGCGAAAGGTCGGTGGAGAAAGTGCCTATGTAGTTCCCGTCCTTATCCTTCATCGGTTTGCAGTACGAAGCAATCATCACCGTGGAATACACGCCCTCGGGGTTGTAGTCCACGAAAGGTTCTGTCCAGGTGCCCTTGTCCAGCAGTTTGCAGAGCTGGTACCAGTCCATGTAGAAATACTCGTACTGAGGATTACCTTCCTGGATGGTCTCGATCTTGTCTCCTTCCTGGAGGGAATAGGCGGAGAAATAGCGTCCGCGGTCTTTGAAGTAATTAGGCTCGAAGGCTATCGAGCAGCCGTTAAGGTCCGGGTTGTTCTCGAGGATTCTGCGGGAATAGACGAACATGGAGTCCGGGGCGTCCAGATGCCTGGGAACCAGCCAGGACATATTGTCCGCCGCCACCACCACACGGTCCAGGATGCCATTCACGCGCTGCACCGTGTTTTCCAGCACCTGAGT
>JAGAAD010000046.1 GCA_017615445.1 Bacteroidales bacterium | reverse complement strand
GGACAGGACCACCGGCATGTCCACCAGCGCGAACAGCGCCAGGAACAGCACGGCGCCCGTCATGGAGAAGAGGCACATCCTGTGCGACTTGCCCTTGAAGATGTGGTCGGACGCCCAGCCGGCGAAGATGGTGCCCACGATTGCGGACAGCTCGAACAGAGCCACGGACCATGCCGCGCTCTTGATGTTCATTCCGCGGTCCTCAGTTAGGAACTTCGGGCCCCAGTCCAGCACGCCCATACGGAGGACGTAGACGAAGATGTTGGCGAGGGAAAGGATCCAGACCCATTTATTGCGGAAGACCATGTGCGCGAGGAACTTCTTGTGCGCGCCCGGGATCTTTTCGGTCTTTTCCTTGCCGGTCTCCGTGCCCTTGATTTCGGGCAGGCCCACGCTCTGCGGGGTGTCCTTAAGGGCGAGGAGGCACAGGATCGCTGCGCCCACGGCGACTACGGCCGGAATTATGAAGCACATGCGCCATGCGCCGTAGTGTCCGGCGTAGCTCATTATGCGGGCGGTCTGATCCGCGGCCGCGAGGTTGTCCCAGCCCTTGATGCTGCCGGCGAGGTTGGTGGCGATGCGCTCGACTATCTCCGGGCTGCCGGTCATGTCCGAGCCCATGCCCGTCATGATCATACCGCAGATGATGACTGCGATGAAACTGCCTATCGAGTGCGAGGTGTTCCAGATGCTCATCTTGGTGCTGAGCTCGTTGGGCGCGATCCACTGCGGGAGCATGCGCGCGCACGGCGGATATCCGCAGCCCTGGAAATACTGGTTCAGCACTATCGTGATGCCCATCACGAGGATGAGCATGTTTATGAACTGCGGGCCTTCGTGGACGCCCGTGATCGCATAGCTCAGGTCCACTCCGAAGCCGAAGCAGAAGTTCGCGGCGGCGCAGAGCAGCAGGCCGATCGCCATGAACACTTTCGTGCTCACCTTCTCCACTATGAAGCCGTTTATGAAACGGCTGAGACCGTAGATCAGCGAGCCTATCGCGATTATTATACCGAAGCTCGTGTTGCTGATGCCGTATTCGGCCGTTAGGCCCGGCATAGCGATCGAGAAGTTCTTGCGTACGAAATAGAAGATTGAATAGACCACCATCGACACGATGATAGTCCACCACTGCCAGAACTTGAAGGATTTATTGGTTTTCATTCAGTTTTTGTGTTTTCTCAAAATCTATGGCCTGCGCCAGCACGCTGATCGGATTGAGGGTCCGGACATTGGTGAAGGCTTCGATCTGCCACTTGCAGGTCTCGCAGTCCGTGATGACCGCTTCCGGTTCAGCTTTACGGATGTCCTCGAAGAGCGGCTGGCCAATCTCCTTGGACCATTCGTAGTTCTCTTTCTTGAAACCGAAGGTGCCGCTGATGCCGCAGCAATGCTGGCCCAGGACTTTCAGGTCGAGGCCGGGAATCTGGCGAAGCAGCTGGATCGAGTACTGCTGCCAGCCCATCTTCTGCATATGGCAGGGCGTGTGGTAAACGGCTTTCAGCTTGAAATCTTCGCGATATGCGAGCCTGATCTCCCCTGCTTCTATCTTGTCGTAGAGCCATTTGACGGCGAGGAGAATGCGGTCGCGGACGTCTTCGTTCGGAAGGCCGAGGACGCCTTCGTATTCGTCGCGCATGGTGAAGGTGCAGGTGCTGGAGGTGGTCAGGACCTCAGTCCCGGCCTTGCGTATGCTCTCCAGATTAATGCCGGCCTGCTTGCGGGCCTGGTCGCCGAAACCGTTCGCTATCAGGGCCACTCCGCAGCATTTCTCTTTTTCGAGAAGTTTGACGCCGAAGCCGCAGGCGTTCATCAGATGCACGAAGTCTTTTCCAAGCTGCGGGTAATTGTAATTCACATAGCAGCCGTGGAAATAATGGATCTGTTTCTTGTAGGCAGCTTGCTCGGCGGCGTGCCTCTTGAACCAGGTCACGAATTTCTGGGTGCTGTATTTCGGGAAGGTGCGCTTCTCGCTTATGCCCAGGACGCCGTCCATCACGGATTTAGTGATGCCGAGCCCGAGCACGGGGTTCGCGAGGCCGGCCAGCGGTACGGTCATCGTGCCGACGAGGTCCGTGCTGGCGAGCATGCGGTCTCGCAGGGGGTGCGAGGGCTTGCCGTACTTCAGACGGTTCACGGCGATTATGTCCGCCACCTTCACGCCCGAGGGGCACACCACCTCGCAGCGCTTGCAGTTCAGGCAGAACTTCAGGGAATAGTCGAAGAACTCAGGGTCCTTGAGGCGATAGCGTTCGCCGTCGGGCCCCGCCTGCTTCGGGCCGGGATAGTACGGGTTCACCGCGTACATCGGGCACACTTCCGTGCAGAGATTGCACTTGAGGCACATCTCCAGATTCGCTGCGCTAATGTTCGTTTCCTGCATATCCCTAACTTATTTTATGCGCTATTATTTCCCCGTAGGCAATCAGGTTACGGACCGGCTTGCCGTCTTTCAAGACTTTGTTCGGCGCGGCGGTCTTCACTCCGAAGCCCTCGAACGGCTGCGGCGCGAAGAAATCCTCGCTGCACCATTTTTCCGGATCCGGCTCGAACTGCACGTCCGCGCCGAACACCGGCTCCCACACACGGTTCATGTCCGAACGCAGACCGCCGCTGACAAAGCGCCCGGCCGCCAGGACATAGAGATCCGCCTCCAGAGGCGTCTGTCCCAGGTTTTCAGTCCACAGCCTGGCCACGGAACCGTCCTCGTTCCATTCCACCTTGCTGACCGCGTCCGAGCAGAGGAGCGTTCCTCCGGCCTGCACGAACTTCGCCCTTTCTTCCGGCGACACGCCGATCAGGCCGCCGCGTGCGATCAGGCACACGCTCTTTTTCTCAAACAGCCAATTGAGGCCGGCCTCGGCGTCCTTGCGGTCGCCGCCTATGATTATCACATCGAATTTCATTTGGCCGCCTCCTTATAAAGATTTCTCATATGTTCGGCCTCGCGCATCTGGTCTCCCCAGCACACGGGCTTGATTCCTTTCCAACGCTCGCGAAGGAAGTCCTTCGCCAGCTCATCTGCCTTCTCGGGCGTTCCGAGCTCCTCGGCCAGCACCTTCGCCGCTTTCAGCACGCAGAACGAGCTCTGGCAGGTGCCCATGCCCACGCGCGTGCGCCTGCGAAGGTCGTCCAGACTGCGGACGCCAAGTTCGCGGACCGCATAGGCTATCTCGGCGCGGGTGACGTGCTCGCACTCGCAGATCTCCTCGGCTTTGCTGAAGTCCATTTTCTCGACCTCGCCTCCATGGCGCCCGAAAGCCGCCTTCTGCCCCACCGTCCAGGTCTTGCGCGGGAGTTTCTCCGCTTCGCGCTCCGAGCCGGGCAGCGGTTTGACGGCAGTCTCGCAAGGCTTTTCAAGGCCGAGCTTTTTGCAAATGAGATCTGTCGTCATCTCGGCCATCAGGCGGTAAGTGGTCAGTTTTCCGCCGGTTATGGAGATGAAACCGCGGATTCCGTCGCGAGTGGCATGGTCCAGAAGGACTATTCCGCGGCTTACGTTGCGTCCGGAAGGGTCGCTGTCGTCCGCGACCAGCGGTCGGACGCCCGCGTACGCGCGGATGATGCGCGTGCTGGCGAGCGAGGGCACCAGCTTGCAACCCTCAGTAAGGAGAATCTCCACTTCCCTGCGGGTCACTTTCATGTCGTCGCATTCCTCGAACGGGACCTTATCGGAGGTCGTGCCTATCACGCTCACGACATCTCCCGGCACCAGAATATCCGCATTCGCCGGCTTGCGGCAGCGGTTGATCACCATCTTCGCGGCTCGATGTCCGAAGACCAGCAGGGCTCCCTTCGAGGGCAGCATGCCTATGTGGGCTCCGGCCATCTCGGCTATCTTCGCGCCCCAGATTCCTGCGGCGTTGACTGTGTAATGCGCTCTTATGTTCTTGATTTCACCGGTGTGGACGTTACGGATACGGACGCCGGTGATGGTGACCATTTCCTTCAGGAATTCCACCACTTCCCAGCCGGTGAGGATGTCCGCGCCGTGCAGCTTCGCGTCCAGCACGTTCGCGGCAACCAGCCGGAAGGGATCCACTGACGCGTCCGGCACCTTCACGGCGCCTATGATCTCCGGATTGATCTCCGGTTCGAGTTTCAGCGCGAGCTTCGGGTCCAGCACTTCAGCCTTGATTCCCGCGGCCTTGCAGCACTCCACGAACTTCGCCTGATACTCCAGATCGTCCTCCGGAAGGGTTATGAACAGGCCCTCCGTCTGCTCCACACAAGAAGCGGCGATTCTCCTAAGGATGAGATTTTCTCCGATACATTCGGCGGCAGATTCGCGGTCATTCACCGCATAGCGCGCGCCGCTATGGAGCAGGCCGTGGTTACGGCCTGAGGCTCCGTCCGCGATGTCCGCGCGCTCCACGAGCAGCGTCCTGAGGCCTCGCATCGCGCAGTCGCGCGCGGTTCCGGCTCCCGTCGCCCCTCCGCCTATGATTATCACATCGTATTCCGTTCTCATAGCACACAAATATAACAATTCGTGTGCGATATTCCGAAGCTTAGGAGCAAAAACATATTAAGCTTCGCCAATTCGACGAAGCTTAACCACAAAAAGAGCCTAAGCTTATCCTATTGCGCCAAATCGCTAAGTTTTGCGGTGAGGTCGGGCCACTTGTCGGCGTAGACGACGGGACGGTGATCCGGGCCGAGGAAGCAGTGAGTGCTGGTGGCGCGGCAGACGAGCGCGCCGGCAGATTTCATAGTGTAGGCGAAGGTGACTTTCAGTTCGGTCATTTCTTTGACGCGAACTTCGATCTCGATCTTATCGGGGAAAGTTGTCGGCTTCTTGAAATCAATGGACAAACTGACTACCGGGGAGACTATGCCCTCTTCTTCCATTTTTTCGAAAGGATAACCCAGCTGATTGAGCAAATCGATTCGCGCTTCTTCCATAAAACGCGCGTAATATGAATGGTGCACGATGCCCATCCGGTCGCATTCGTAGTATTTTACTTCGTGGATATATGGTTTCATAGACTGTTTTCAAGATAGGCAATCAGTCTGTCGGTGGGGGCGTCTTTCAGCAGGACGGTCTTGTCCGCTGCGAGAAGGTAGACAGAAGGGATAGCCCGGATATGATAGATTGTGTCGTTTCGGAGTGTGAGGAACGGATCGAAGCCGGTGTGCCAGGTCTTCGGGTAGGCGGGCAGATAGTCGCGCCATGCGTCCAGGTCTTCGTCTATGTAGATGTTCACGACTGCGACATAGCCGGCGTTCAAAGCCGCCTGGATGGCTTGTGACGCTCCGATCTCGTCTATTATTCCTTTGCAGGCATTGCAGCCCGGATTGCTGAAGAACAGGATGGTGTATCCGGCCTTGATCTCATAGAGGTGGTGCCGGCGGCCGCGGGCGTCTTCCCAGACGAAATCCGCAGCCTTCGAACCCACCGGGTTCAGCGCGCACACCTTTGCTAAAGCCAGCATCTCGGGAGTCCCGACATGGGCCGCGAGAGCGCCGTAGAAATCTTCGTCGCGGTAGGGGGAATTCGGATCGTAGAGATATTTCTCCGCCAGCGGCAGAATGCGCTCAGGGGCTTTGTCGTAGGCGCTCAGCAGCGATTTGATCGAAGCCTCGCGGCTCACATATTCCGTGAATACGCACCAGTTGCAGAATGCCTGCTCGAGGGAGACGCTGTCTATCTCAGGTTTGTAGTTCTGCCAGTAGTGCTCCACCACATACTCCGCCTGCTCCTGTCCATCCATCATCGAGGGCGCGCTCGGCAACTGCAGCGTCACTGTCTGCGGGGCAGACTTCTTCTGCTTCTGCCCGCCGATGCAAGCGACAGCCAGAATGGCTGACAAGAGTAATATGGACAGACGTTTCATACCGCTAGATCGCTCTCTTGTAGGAGCGGCGACGCATGTAGAACTGAGGGTTGTAGGGGGCGAAGATGTTCATCACGCGGTAGTTGTCTTCCAGCTGCGGGTTGTTGTACATAATCTTGACTCCCCTCTTCTTGCAGCTGTCCAGGATGAAGCGGAACATGGGCATGAATGCTCCCTTGTTCTGGTAGTCCGGATGCACGCCTATCATCAGAGCCTCGAGCTCTTCGTTGTGGCCCTTGACGGCACGAAGAAGCGGAATCCAGCCGAAAGGCAGGAGTTTTCCCTTGTTCTTGCGAAGAGCCTTCGCGGGTGAAGGCACGCAGACGGCGAAGCCCACTATATTGTCCTCGGAATCCACCAGGATGCAGAGGAAATCCGGATCCATCAGGGTGCCGAAATCGCGGAGTATATTCTCGATCTGACCGTCTGTCAGAGGGATGAACTCATACAGAGGGGCGAAGGACTCGTTGTAAGTATGGAAAAGCTTCATACCGTACCTCTTGACCATTTCCTTGCCGCTCAGACCCTTCACCACATGCAGGCCGTAGCGCTCCTCCACCATGTCCGCGCCGCGGTAGATGCGGCTGTCGTCGTCCGGGAAAGTCACCGTGCGCTGGATCCAGTCCGCGTCTTTTTCGAAGCCGATCTGCTCAAGCAGCGGGCCGTAGTAGTCGTAGTTATAGATGGTGGTGAACGGCGCGAAGCGGTCGAAACCCTCGATCAGCATGCCTTCTTTGTCCATGTCGGAGAAGCCGAGCGGGCCCACTATGGTGTCCATTCCCTGCGACTTGCCCCACTCGCCCACTGTGTCTATCAGGGCGCGGACGACATCCACATCGTTTACATAGTCTATCCAGCCGAAGCGCACCTGCTTCTTACCCCAATGCTCATTCGCGCGAGGGTTGATAATTCCGGTCACACGGCCGACTATCTTCCCGTCCGGGCCATACGCCAGCCAGGACTTTGCCGTGCAGAATTCAAACGCGGCATTTCCCTCCGGAGTGAGACTGGTCACTTCGTCGGCTTCTATGGCGGGGGTATAATAGGGGCAGTCTTTGTAGAACTCATTCTGCCAGTGCACGAACTGCTTCAGCTGCTTTTTTGTCGTTACTTCGACTATGGTCGGTTTCATATTCAACGATTTCAGTACGTCGCAAATTTAAAGGAAAAATCGTAAATTTGGGATATGCTACGCGAAGAAACTGTTTTCGGGCCCATCAAGAGCCGCCGCCTGGGGAACTCCCTTGGCATCAATCTCCTGCCCCAGAAGGGCAAATTCTGCAATTTCGACTGCATCTACTGCGAATGCGGCTGGAACAAAGACGGGCTGAACGACAAGCAGCTCCCCACAGCCGCCGAAGTGCGCAGCAAGCTCGAAGACAAGCTCACGCAGCTGCTTCTGGACGGGACGCCGATAGACAGCATCACCTTCAGCGGCGACGGCGAGCCCACCCTCAATCCGGAATTCCCGCGCATAATCGAGGACACGCTCAAGCTGCGCGACGCCTTCTGCCCCGGCGCGAAGGTCAGCGTGCTGAGCAACGCCACTCGCGCGCACATCCCCGAGATCCGGGCCGCCCTGATGAAGGTGGACAACCCGATCATGAAGATAGACGCCCCCACGGACGAGCTAGTCGCGCGGATCAACCATCCCGCGCCCGGCTACAGCCTTCAGCGCGTAATCGAAGCGCTCGAGAAGTTCGAAGGGAATTTCATCCTGCAGACCATGTTCCTGCGCGCCCCGGGCTTCGACAGCTCCGAACCGGCAGCGCTGCAAAAGTGGATGGAGATCGTCAGGCACCTGATGCCCCGCGAGGTGATGGTCTACACCATAGACCGCCCGACTCCGCAGGAGGGGCTGCAGCCGTTCACGCAGGCGGAACTGCAAAAGCTCGTGCAGCCGCTAATCGACGAAGGCCTGAGCGTGCAGGTCCGTGGCAAAAAATAGCTAAGAAATAACCGCGCGGTTCTCCCGCCCGTCCACGCAGATCTCGAGCGGCTCGCTCAGGCGGACGTGGCGCAGGTAGGCCGTCTCTTCCACCGCCGGCAGCGCATCCAGCGCGTCGAAATCCAGTTTGTCCGTCTGCGGCCGGCCGAACGGGTCCACATTGATGTAGCCCACGTTGAACGAGGTCAGGTTCTGGAAGAAGTGCGTGCCCTGGCTCGGGTCGATTCTGAAACTCTCCAGGCAGCACTCCACCAGCACCCGCGCTTCCGAGATGTCGCTCCATTTCACCGGCACGCCGAGCGTGTCGATGCTGGTGCCCCAGCGGCCGAAGCCAATCAGCACATAGCCGAGTTTCTCCTGCTGCATGCGGGCGTTGATCTCCGTTATCTCGGCCGCGATGTCGCGGGTCTTGAGCGTGTCGAAAGCGTCGCGCTTGAGGTAGACTATGTCCTCCACGCCGCCGATCCAGCCTGTGCCGAGCGCGTTCGCGGACTTGAGCCACGCGCGCGAGTCGTCTACCTTGGTCCAATCCACCTCCGAATAGCGGCTGTCCGTGCTGATCGGGCGGATCTGCAGGACGTTGAACACGGCCGGCGAGACCTCCAGGTTCGCGGCGAACTCGATCTCCACGTCGCACTTCATCTCCTCCTTCGCGATGTCCAGCAGGCGGGTGATTATCTTCGCCAGCGGAAACATGCCGTACTTCAGCACGGACGCGAAGGTGATGAACTTCGGGCCTTCCGGGAAGGTGGAGTCCACTATCCTCATGTTCTCACGGTCCCATGTGCTGCCCACCTTCGCGAACGAAGCGAACTTCGGGCACTCGGCCAGCGGGATGCGCTCCAGGTTCACGGCGTCGTCCACCGAAGTCTTGAACGAATCCGGCTTCAGGCTGAGGGCGAATATGCTCTTCTGGGTGTCTGAGACTGTGTTTTCGGGAGTGGAGGTCTGAAGGACCTTCTTCGGCTGACGGGGCGAGAAGCGGAGAACCTGCTCGCCGTCCACCACGGCCTTACCGAGGCCGTAGGCTATCTTCACTATTCCGTCTTCAGACTTCTCGCTGCCCACCGGGTAGAAATTCACCGAACGGGCCACGCCGGAGACGGTCGGGAAATAATAACCGTCCTGCTCGGAGCCGCAGATTTCCTGAACCACTATCGCCATCTTCTCTTCCGAGATGACGTTCGCGGCCGCAGTGATATAACGGCGGGACGAAGCGAAATAGACGCTAGCATAGACGCTCTTTATTGCCTTGGTCAGGAGGCGGAGCTGCTGGTCTTCGTTCTCCGTGTGAGGGATCATGTATGTGGAATAGACCCCCGCAAACGGCTGATAATAAGAGTCTTCCAGCTTCGAACTCGAACGGATCGCAAGCGGTTTGTTGGTATTGCGGATAAATATCTTTAGAGCCTTGATAAGCTCGTACGGCAGCCTGGAGGCCACAAACTCAGAAAGGATTTCTTCATCTGAAAGATCGGAGTTGATGACGTACTGAAGACCGTTTTCGATTATGAACTTCTCGAAGAAGTCCGTCATCACCACCAGGGTCTTCGGCACCAGAAGGCGGGTTCCTTCGAACTCATTGTAGAGATTATATTTCTGAAGGATGTGGTTCAGGAACGCGAGGCCGCGGGCCTTGCCGCCGAGCGAGCCCTCGCCGAGGCTGGCGAACCAGATGGTGTCGTTGTAAGTCTCCGGGTTGAACTTCGCCACCACGCCGAGGCCCTGGGCGATGCGAAAATCATGTACCAGGTCCACCACCTTCCTGCGGTTTTCTTCTATCGAGGAGAAGTCCTCCACGGTGAAGCCGCGGACGACCTGTCCGATCTGGAACAGACCGCGGGCGAACAGCCACTTGGACAGATAGTTCGAGGCTGAGAACAGATGGAAATACTCGGCGGGCACCGTCTTCATCACCTGCTCGAATTCAGCCAGATCGTGGGCCCTGGCCACCTCCGCGCCGGTTTCGGGATCCGTCACCACGAAATCGCCGAAGCCGAAGTGCTTGCCTATGTACTCTTCAAGTTCATAAGTCAGAGTCTTGGAAGATTTCTGGAGGAAACCCACATTCAGGGACTCCGCTACCTTTCTGATGCTCTCCTGCGAAGACTGCATCAGGAACGGCATCTTCGGATTGTCTTTGCGGATATGCTTGCAGAGATCCACGCCGGCATCCAGCTTTTCGTTCTTCGAAAGATCGCCTTTGTGGAGCACGAATCCCACATCTGAAATCACTCCCAGCAGGTTGTTCTTGTACTTCTCATAAAGGACGATCGCATCGTCGTAGTTAGTGGCCATCAGGATCTTCGGGCGGGCGCGCTTGCGGGCCTTCTGCTGCTGCTCGTTCAGAGCGTCGCGAACGGCCGATGCGTTCTGATGCAGGATGATGCTGTACAGCGCCGGCAGATAGGTGGAATAATAACGGACCGAGTCTTCGACCAGCAGGATTGCCTGAACTCCATAGTCCAGGATGTCGTGGTCTGCGTTCATTCCGTCCTCGATCAGCTTGATGATGGCGATAATGACGTCCGTGCTGTTGTTCCAGCAGAAGACGTGGTCTATGCAAGACTTGTCCGCCTCCGCAATCTTGCGGAAGATTTCCTTCGCGTACCCGCAGAGGAGCACCACCGGCATCTCCGGATCGCAGGCCTTCGCCTTGTGAGAGAAGGTAAAGACATCCAGCTCGCCCACATTGTACATCGTGATTGCCAGGTCGAACTTCTCCCCCGCCTCGAGCATCTCCAGAGCCTGGACCGTCGTCTCTACCCTCACGATAGCCGGAGGGTTACTCAGGTTCAGTTCCAGATAGTCGGCCGCGATAAGCGACTCGATATGGCCGTCTTCTTCGAGGGAATAGCTGTCGTAGTTATTGCAGACGAGCAGGATCCTTCTGATCCTTCGCTTCATCAATGTGGTGAAATCTTGCATACCACACAAAAATACGGATTGTGGATAAAAAGTGAATTATTTTCTCAGAATTTTTTTGTGTTTTCAAGTCGGACGAGTATCTTTGCACATGGTTAGTATCCCTATGTCTTTCGAAGAAGAAAAAATCATCCTGGAAGGTCTCACTTTCGATGATGTCCTTCTAGTCCCTGCCTACTCGGAGGTAGTTCCGAAGCAGGTGTCGCTTAACTGCCGATTTTCCAGAAACATTTCGCTCGACATTCCAATTGTGTCCGCCGCGATGGACACTGTGACTGAAGCGCCGATGGCCCGGGCTCTCGCAAGAGAAGGAGGCATCGGCGTTATTCATAAAAATATGTCGACGGACAAGCAAGCCGCGCAAGTCGCCGAGGTCAAGCGCGACGGCCTGAAGGTCGCCGCCGCAGTGGGCATCGGTGCAGGCTCCCTCGAGCGAGTGGAGGCTCTGAGCGCCGCCGGAGCGGACGCCGTGGTCCTTGACTGCGCGCACGGCCACTCCCGCAATGTGGTGGAGCTTCTCAAGCAGATTAAGCATTCCTTTAATAATATAGATGTGGTCGTGGGAAACATCGCCACCGCCGATGCAGCCCGTTGCCTGATTGAAAACGGCGCGGACGGAGTGAAGGTGGGAATCGGCCCCGGCAGCATCTGCACCACCCGCGTGGTCGCCGGAGTGGGCGTGCCCCAGCTCAGCGCGATCTACGAAACGGCCAAGGCCGCTCGCGGTTCAGGCGTGCCCGTGATCGGAGACGGAGGTCTCCGTTACTCAGGCGACGCCGTGAAGGCCCTCGCGGCCGGCGCGGACTGCCTGATGTTCGGCAGCATGTTCGCAGGCACGGAGGAAGCCCCCGGCGAGACTTTCGTGGACGGCGGCATCTTGTACAAAGTGTTCCGCGGAATGGGTTCGCTGGACGCCATGCAGGCCGGCTCGTCCGACCGCTACTTCCAGGAAGGCGCGAACAAGCTGGTCCCTGAAGGTATAGTCGGCAAGGTGGCCTACAAAGGCCCCGTGGCGGACGTCATCTTCCAGCTGATCGGCGGCATCCGGTCCGGAATGGGCTACTGCGGCGCGGCCGATCTCGCAGCCCTGAAGAACGCCAAATTCGTCAGAATCACCACAAGCGGAATGGTGGAGAGCCATCCGCACGACGTAAAGATTACCAAAGAAGCTCCAAACTACAAATAAGATGAATCAAACAGACGTGCGTCCGGCCTCGATGGAGAGAATAACCGGTGAAACCCAAGCCAAAAAGTTCATAGACGAACAAATCAAAGCCCTCCGGGAGCAGATTGGCGACAGCAAGGTTCTCCTGGCCCTCTCGGGAGGAGTCGATTCATCTGTCACCGCCGCCTTCCTCATCAAGGCGATCGGCAAGAATCTGGTCTGCGTCCACGTCAACCACGGTCTTCTCCGCAAAGGAGAGCCCGAGGAAGTCGTGAGAGTTTTCCGCGACCAGCTTGGAGCAGAGCTTATCTATGTGGATGCCGTGGACCGTTTCCTTAACAAGCTCGCAGGAGTCACCGATCCTGAAGAAAAACGCCACATAATCGGAAAAGAATTCATCGACGTCTTCGCTGAGGAAGCCGCCAAGCTGGACGGCATCAAGTTCCTCGGCCAGGGCACGATCTACCCGGACATCCTCGAGAGCAAAGACGGCATCAAGGCCCACCACAATGTGGGCGGTCTGCCGCCGGAGCTGCATTTCGAGCTCGTGGAGCCGGTCAAGCTTCTCTATAAAGACGAAGTCAGAGTGGTGGGCACCGCCCTCGGCCTGCCGGACAGCATGGTCTACCGCCAGCCGTTCCCCGGCCCCGGCCTTGGAGTCCGCTGCACCGGCGCCATCACCCGCGACCGCCTAGAGGCAGTGCGCGAATCGGACGCCATCCTTCGCGAGGAATTCGCTAAGAACGGCCTGGAAGGCAAGGTCTGGCAGTTCTTCACCATCGTCCCGGACTACAAATCCACCGGCATCAAGGACGGCAAGCGCTCCTACGAGTGGCCGGTCGTGATTCGTGCCGTCAACACCCGCGACGCCGTGACCGCCACCGTGCCCGAGATCCCCTTCGCGATCCTTCAGCACATCACGGACAGGATACTGAAAGAAGTCAAAGGCGTGAACCGAGTGCTCTTCGACCTCTCTCCGAAACCGACCGGAACTATTGAATGGGAATAATCATTTCTAACCTTAAGAAGTAATATGGCAAAAGTTCAGACAAACGAACCAGTTTACGATGCCCGCACCCTCGGTAAGGGCAGAATGGCGGTTCTCGGTGCCCAGCACCTCTTCGCTATGTTCGGTGCCACGGTGCTCGTGCCCGTCATCACCGGCCTCTCCATCTCCGCAACGCTCCTCTTCGCAGGAGTCGGAACTCTCCTCTTCCATGCACTCACGAAGTTCAAGGTCCCGGCATTCCTCGGATCTTCGTTCGCGTTCCTCGGCGGTTACGCAGCCGTCGTGCAGATGGGCACCGAGCGTGGACTCTCGCTCGCCGAGTCTCTCCCCTACGCCTGCATCGGAGTGGTCACCGCCGGTCTCATGTACTTCGTGCTCGCCGGCCTGTTCAAGCTCTTCGGCCCGAAGCGCGTGATGAAGTTCTTCCCGCCCATCGTCACGGGCCCGATCATCATCGCCATCGGCCTCTGCCTCGCCGGCACCGCCATCTCGAGCTGCATGTCCAACTGGTGGATCGCCCTCCTCGCCATCGCCATCATCATCGTGGCCAACATCTGGGGCAAGGGCATGATCAAGATCGTCCCGATCCTCCTCGGCGTGCTCGGTTCGTATCTGGTCGCCGCCTGCTTCGGCCTCGTGGACTGGAGCGGTGTGCGTGACGCCGCATGGGTCGGCCTGCCGTTCAAGATGCAGGACACCGCCTTCGCAGTCTTCGCGAACCCTAACTGGGGCCTCGTAGTGGCCGCCATCATCGCCATCCTCCCGATCTCGCTCGCGACCATGGTTGAGCACATCGGCGACATGTGCGCAATCTCCTCCACCACCGGTATCAACTACCTGGAGGATCCGGGCCTGCACCGCACCCTCATGGGCGACGGTCTCGCCACCATCCTGGCTTCGCTCTTCGGCGCCCCGGCCAACACCACCTACGGTGAGAACACCGGCGTGCTGAACATCACCCGCGTCTACGACCCGCGCGTGATCCGCATCGCAGCCCTGTTCGCAATCCTCCTGAGCTTCTGCCCGAAGTTCGCCGCCATCATCGCAGCGATGCCCGCCGCCACCATCGGAGGCGTCTCGCTCGTGCTCTACGGTATGATCTCCGCGGTCGGTGTGCGCAATGTCGTTGAGAACCACGTGGACTTCAAGAAGAGCCGCAACGTGATCGTTATGGCTCTCATCCTCGTGCTCGCAATCGGCATCAAGTACGGCGCGAACGACTCGATTCCTCTCGGATTCACCTCGCTCAGCGGACTTGCAGTTGCAGCTATCGTGGGTGTGATCCTGAACGCTATCCTCCCCGGCAAGGACTACGAATTCGGTTCGAACCCCGAGGGAGACAAAGCAGTGGATTTCGAAGTCAACCCTTCACTCCGCAAATAATTTGAAACCTTAATCCTATTTATTTATAACCCGCCCTCAGGCTACGTCCTGAGGGCACAAAACCCAATTTTTCCGTATGAAAAAGTTCCTCTTTTTCGCCGCTGCATCTATTGCAGCACTCGCAGTAAACTTTAACGCTTCTGCACAGACCAACCTTCAGATGTTCTACGACCTCGGCCGCGGCTACGCCACCACCACCTTCGAGGGCTTCTACGCAGACAACTGGGGAGACACCTTCTTCTTCATCGATCACTACTATGCAACCAAGGACGATCGCGACAACCTTGGCGCCGGCACCGCTTTCAACGGCAGCTACTTCGAGATCGAGCGCAACCTCAACTTCTGGAAAGACTCCAAGCTTGCTGACCTCAGCCTCCATGTAGAGTATGACGGAGCCACCTGGGGAGCAGGTGTCGCTTGCGTGGGTGTGAACTACTTCATGCATTCAGACGACTTCAAGAACATCTACAATGTGGCCGTCATGTACGACCACCACATCGGCTACGGCAGCGCTTCCCTCCCCGTCAAGTTCACGGGCGTGTGGGGCATGCAGGACATCTTCGGTGTGGAAGGTCTCCGTTTCAGCGGCTTCATTGATATCTGGGGACTGGATAGCCAGTTTGCCAACGCAGACGATCCGCTCCACCCCTACGAGACCAAGTTCTCCATCCTTTCCGAGCCTCAGCTCTGGTACAACGTCGGCCACCTCTTCGGAGTTGACAACCTCCATGTCGGCGGCGAGGTCGAGCTTTCCTTCAACTTCGCAGGAAACTACGGCTTCAAGTGCCTCCCTTGCATCGGTACCAAGTGGATCTTCTAGTTATCCAATAGGTTATGAAACCTTTCTTTGAGAAATTGTTCGGCTTCAACAGCGCCGAGAACAATGTCCGCACGGAAATCCTTGCGGGTCTCACCACCTTCCTCACGATGGCCTACATCCTGGCCGTCAACCCCGGCATCTTCAGCGCCCTTGACATGCCCGGCGGAGCAGTCTTCACCGCTACCGCACTCGCAGCCATCGTGGGTACACTGGTGATGGCACTCTTCGCCAAGAAGCCTTTCGCCCTTGCTCCCGGCATGGGTCTGAACGCCTTCTTCGTGTTCACAGTCTGCCTCGGAATGGGCCACAGCTGGCAGTTCGCTCTGACCGCCGTGTTCCTCGAGGGTATCATCTTCATCATCCTCACGGTCACCAAGGTCCGCAGCTGGCTCATCAACGCCATCCCCGGCACCCTTAAGAAAGCTATCGGCGCAGGTATCGGCCTCTTCATCGCCTTCATCGGCATGCAGAACGCCGGCATCATCGTGGACAACGGCGCTACCCTCGTGGGCCTCGGCAAGATCACCGAGGGCACCGCTCTCCTCGCCCTGATCGGCCTGTTTATCACCGCCGGTCTCGTGATGGCTAAGGTCCGCGGAGGCATCCTCTGGGGTATCCTCATCACCACGGTTATCGGTCTGTTTATCAAGGACCCTGCAACCGGCCATGCTATCACCCAGTTCGCAAAGACGGACGCTGGCGCAGTGAAGCTCATCGCTCTCCCTGACAGCCTCGATCCTATCTTCTGCAAGTTCGAGTGGGGCAGCATCCTCAGCTGGGACATGCTCGCAGTGGTGTTCACCTTCCTCTTCATCGATATGTTCGACACCATGGGCACCATCATCGGCGTCCACCAGGGTGCTGGCCTTATCAACAAGGGCAATGACGAAATCCCCGGTGTGGAGAAGATGTTCCTCGCAGACTCCATCGCAACTGTTTGCGGCGCATGCTTCGGAACCAGCACCACCACGACTTATGTGGAGAGCGCCTCTGGTGTGGGCGAAGGCGGCCGTACCGGCCTCACTGCCTTCACAGTTGCAGTGCTCTTCGCTCTGTCGCTCCTGCTTAGCCCTCTCTTCCTTGCTATCCCTGGCGCAGCCACCGCACCCGCTCTTATCGTTGTCGGTGTGATGATGATGCCTTCGATCAAGACCATCCACTGGGAGGACTACTGCAAGGCTATCCCTGCATTCATCACCCTGATCATGATGCCTCTTGCATACTCAATCTCCGACGGTATCCTCCTCGGTGTGATCTCCTATGTTCTCTGCCACGCAGTCGCCGGCAAGTTCAAGGATATCAGCATCACCATGTGGGTCCTCGCCGCATTGTTCATCTGCAAGTACATCTTTATCTAGGCTGTTTCAGTTTATCTTACCTCCGCCCTTGTGGCGCGTGGGAGATAACTTCCTGAAATTCAGCAATTTACATTAATTAGGTCTCCCGTTTTCGGGAGACCTAATTTCTTTAATCGCCTATGTGACAGGGACTTAGCCCCCACGGCAATTCTGGTTTCAGGGGTGTAAATGGGCTGCCGGGCTTCGCCCAAGCCCGAAATGCGGATGAATTTGTACAAGGTTTGTTTTTGAGCGATAGACCTTGAACAAGAAATCTTGAGAGTTAGAGCGGGAGTATGTAGACGTTGGTGTCGTAGGGGTGGAAGCCGACGGAGAGGTAGAGGCGGTTGGCGCTTTCGCGGAAGGGGCGGGAGGTGAGGTGGAGCACGATGGGGGCGAGGTTCTCGCGGGCATAGGCGATTATGTGCTCCATCAGCAGGCGGCCGAGGTGGCGGCCACGGCAGGCGCTGCTGACCACGACGTCCTCGATGCCGCCCTTGCGTCCGGTGGGGCTGTGCGAGACGCAGAGGCTGGCCGTGCCGACGATACGGCCGCCTTCAACGACGGCGAACTGGTGCGTGGCGGGGTCGGCGACCGCGGCCTGAAGCATCTCGGCGGTGAAATTGATCTCGGAGTCGAGTTCGGGCATCAGCGCGAGGAGGTCGGCGACTTGCTGCGCCGTGAGGGGGCTGGTGAGTTCAATTATTTCCATGGCGTTATTTGCTGAGGTATTGCCGGCGCTCGGCTTCGGGGAATTTCTCGATGGCGTAGCGCAGAGCGGTGCGGGGCATGGTGCTGTAGCGGGGCTGCAGGTATGCTTCCAGCGCGGATTTGTCGCGCTTTCCGGCTTCGCGGAGGAGCCAGCCGACGGCTTTGTGGATGAGATCGTGCGGGTGGTGAAGGAGGATGTCCGCGATGGCGAAGGTGTCGTCCAGCTGACCATGGCGGATGAAGGTCATGGTGCTGACGATGCCGATGCGCTGCTCCCAAATCGTGCGACCGTTCCTGGCGAGATCATAGAGCAGCGAGCGGTCCTTGTCCAGCAGCCACTCCCCCAGAAGAGGGTAGCACGAAAGGTCAACAAGGTCCCAGTTGTTGATATAAGCGGTGTGGGACAGGTAAAAGTCGATGCACGCCTCCCGCGTCATCCCCGACCGGATCGGGGATCTTTTCGCGCGCCGGAAGATTTCCACCAATGCCAGCAGGGCGGCGAGACGAACTTCGTGGTACTCGCTGACAATGCACTCCTCCAGGTCGTCGAACGTTGTCTCGCGCCAGCATTGCTTCACGACCTCGCGGGTCACGGGCACCTTGATTCCGAGGAACTTGTCCCCCTCTCCGTACTGACCGGGGCCCGTCTTGAAGAAACGCGCCAGGCCCGCGACCTGTGAGGGGTCCGCGTGCGACAACATCTGTGATAATAGAACGTTCATTCGGTTTTCGGCGAGTTTTTGGGCGTTTTCTCGCCAGATCGGGGAATTTTCGCTCATTCGGCGAGATTTGGGCCGATTTCTCGCCGGGGACGCCAGATCATCCACGCTGCGGCGGCGGTGGCGACGGCGAGAGCCGAGACAATCAGCTCGAGCGGGACCATGCCGGCGGATTTCGAAAGAAGCACGGCGATGGCGTCGACGAGCGCGTGGATCAGGATAGCGAGCGGGAAGAGCAGGACCCAGCGACCGCCGCCGCGGACCGCCTTCCAGACGAGGAGCGACAGGCCTACCTGCAGGACCAGCGCGGAAATGCGCTCCCAGAAGCCAATGAGCAGGCTGCCGACGGTAATGGCCTTTATTCCCTCGAACTGGCCCAACGCCAGAGCCTGGGACTCGGGCGGGACGGTCGCGAGGAGAACGTCGGAATGGCCGGTATTGATCATAATCGCGATAACGAGGTTCGAGACCATCGTCACGCCGAAAATCATCAGCATCTCGATTCCGCCGTGGCCAAAGCCATAGGCGACGCCGGTCAGAGCCTTCGGGGCGCGCTTGCGAAGCAGCCATTTCATGGCCACGAAACGGCCGGTCTCCTCGAACACGCCGGCAGCGAGACCGCCATAGAGGGCGTAGAGCCAGGTATTGCCCATAATAGAAGGGCCTGCCGGGCCTTTCAACACTACCACGTGTAAGAGAGACTCCAGAACCAGTGCAAACAGGATGAACACTCCGGCACCAACCAGGATCGTTACGGGATTCACATTATACTTTTTAACCAGCCAGAAGGCCAGCAGGAATGGGACGACTATGCCGATCACGGCACATAAGCCCAGCGCGATAATAGTACTCGTTGCTACCATAATTACAAATTTAGCAAAAAGAGGGAGAAACGGGAGTTTTATTATATTTGTAAAGAAGAAATAACCGAATATGTTCAAGAGTTACATCGTGTCGATAATTGGATTCCTGCTGGGAGTGGGAGCCATAGTCTATGCAGGGATCTACACAAACTATGTGGAGCCGGACAACGTCAGACAGACCTGCGTCTTCAGTTCGAAGACCATCAACCAGAAGCTCCTGGGCAAGACTCCGGAAGAGATTTCGGAGAAGTATCTTGCGCCGGTGTCCACAAAAAAGCTAAAGGGCAAAGGAAACCAGATTTCGCACTACGAAAATGTAAGGATATTCACACGCCACGAAAAGACGGTGGTGGAGACTCTGGACATCACCTTCCAGAACGGAGTGGCGGAATCTCTCAAGTACGGCGAACCCCGCAAGAACAAGGACGCCAGTTTCGCGAACGCTTCCCCGCTGGCGTTCTGGCTGATGGACAAGGAAATCTTCACCAAAGGCAGTGAGGTAATCAAGGCGGAACAGGCAGAGAAATGGCAGATTCCCCTGCTGCTCCTTCTCCTCGTGTTCCTCGTGAATCTCCCCTTCCTGCTGACCTGGCCGCTCGCGACCTTGATGGCAAAGAAGATGGACGATGCAGCCTTCTTCCTGATCGCACCTCTATGGCTGCTTCTCTACTGGATCTATCTGGGCATCGCCGCCTACGCAATCGGCACGGCTATGGTCTTCCT
This sequence comes from Bacteroidales bacterium, assembly GCA_017615445.1. The sequence goes on along the minus strand of JAGAAD010000046.1, from coordinate 2,066 downwards.
CGTTCTCGGCGGCATCTGGCTGCTGATTGCGATGCGGGCATTCTACCGCGCGGTGGACACTCCCGTCTATTTAGGCAGCACAGGAGGCTATTCCGGCTCCAGCTCCGGTTCCGGCTCCAGCAGTTCGTACGTCAGTCAGGATGTCCGCAACCATTTAGGGAATCTGTGGATACTCGTACAACTTTGCTCACTGGCCGACATCGACCCCCAAAAGAGAATGGAGTTTCTTGCAAAGATAGCTACCAGGGAAAGAGCAGCCACCCCCAATTTCAAGGAAATCCTGAGTAACGCCAAGATGTCCGATCCGAAGCCGGTGAGTAATGCCCGCAAGGAGGAGTTCCTGGACGATCTGGCCGGCATACTCCTATGCGACACAACCTTCAGTGATGTGCAGAGCGGGTATGCCTTCACCGTATCCGAGGTTTACGGAGAGGAGATCGAGAAGTTCACCGGGCGTATGATTACTTATGCCCGCACGGAATTGGGATATCAATTCCCGGAGGACTACACTGTCGTGAGAAGCAAAGATCTGAAATAATTACCAGGTCCTGAACGGACGCTTGGTAAGCATCGAATTGTAATACCTCCTGTCTCCGGTGACTTCTTCGCCGAGCCAGGAGGGTTTTTCGAACTCATCGTCCTCCGAGCGAAGCTCGATTTCGGCCACGACAAGGCCATCGTTGTCGCCGTGGAACTCATCCACTTCCCAGGTATGCACTCCATCGCCAGCAGGCACCAGCCAGCGGGTTTTGTCTATCACACCGGGCTCGCACAGCGCCATCAGCGCCTCCGCCTCCTCAACCGATATCTCCTTCTCCCACTCAAAACGCGTGAAACCAGTAGGTTGATCTGTTACGTGGGTTGCGGGAACGGGGTTGTACCGGAAAACGAAGCCTCCGGTGCAATCCCCGTCCCCGCAAATTTCAGGACCTTTTATTGTCAAGTACCCTCTATCGCCACGGATGCGGACGCGGACGGTGCGGCCCTTGGCGGAGCTTATGTAACCCTGCGTGATGCGCGAATGCGAAACGGCGAAGGGTTTGTACTCCCCCGCGACCAGGAATTTGCGTTCGATCTCTAATCCCATAGCAATACAAAGTTAAAAAAATTCCAGCTGCTTTTCCGAACATTTTCCCGTACAGGGTCGCGAAGCGACAGAGAGGAAAAGTAGCTGGAATTTTTTGTATATTTGCGACTTGTTAAAAATAGAGTATATGAATTTGTTTTATTTGGTGCCGATTGCATCCGTCATCGCGTTAGTGTTCGCGTATGTCTTCTTCAAGCAGATGAAGAAGGAAGACGAAGGCACCCCGACCATGAAAGAGATCGCACAGTATGTGCGCGAAGGGGCAATGGCCTATCTCAAGCAGCAGTACAAAGTAGTTATCGTAGTATTTATCATCCTGGCGCTCCTGTTCGCGTTCCTGGCGTACGGACTGCACATCCAGAACCCCTGGGTGCCGTTCGCATTCCTCACCGGCGGTTTCTTCTCCGGTCTGGCGGGTTACGTGGGCATGCGCACAGCCACATATGCCTCGGCAAGGACGGCCAACGCCACCCAGCGCTCGCTGAACAGCGGCCTCAAGCTCGCGTTCCGCTCCGGCGCCGTGATGGGCCTGACCGTCGTGGGCCTCGGCCTGCTGGACATCAGCATCTGGTGGATCGTGCTGAATGCATTCGTGCATGAGGCGAGCGAAGCTCAGACGCTGGTCGTCATCACCACCACCATGCTGACCTTCGGCATGGGCGCGAGCACGCAGGCGCTGTTTGCCCGTGTGGGCGGCGGTATCTACACCAAGGCCGCCGACGTGGGCGCTGATATCGTAGGAAAGGTGGAGCAGGACATCCCCGAGGACGATCCGCGCAACCCCGCGACCATCGCGGACAACGTCGGAGACAATGTGGGCGATGTCGCCGGAATGGGCGCGGATCTCTACGAGTCCTACTGCGGCTCGATCCTCGCGACCATGGCCCTTGGCGCGTCCGCGTTCTTCTCGGCCGGCACCGCCGTGCAGCTGCGCGCGATCATGGCCCCGATGCTGATCGCCGCCATCGGCGTAGCGCTG
>JAGAAD010000045.1 GCA_017615445.1 Bacteroidales bacterium | reverse complement strand
TGAGCGCCGCCAAGAAGTATGGCGGAATCTATGTGCCTGCAAACCAGGCGGTTATCCACCAGTACGTGCGCGAGAAACTCTCCGGCTGCGGACGCATGGTCCTCGGTTCGGACTCCCACACGCGTTACGGCTCTCTTGGCTGCATGGGTGTGGGCGAAGGCGGCGGCGAGCTCGTAAAGCAGCTCCTCAGGAACACCTGGGACATCAACGCTCCCGAGGTGGTTCTCGTCTGGCTCGAGGGTAAGCCCAAGCACGGCGTGGGACCGCACGATGTGGCTATCAGCCTCGTCAAGGCTGTCTTCGAATCCGGCTTCGTGAAGAACAAGGTACTCGAATTCGCAGGCCCCGGAGTGAAAGAGCTCCCCATCGACTTCCGCAACGGAATCGATGTGATGACCACTGAGACCACCTGCCTGAGCTCCATCTGGATCACGGACGAGACCGTCAAGGAGTACTTCGAGATGCACGAGCGTCCGGAGGCGTACAAGAAGCTCGAACCCGGAAAGGTGGCCTACTACGACAGCATGATCAGAATCGATCTCTCCAGCCAGGAGTGTATGATCGCTCTCCCCTTCCATCCGTCCAACGCCTACACCATCCACGAGCTTCAGGCCAATCCTGAAGGCATCCTGAAGGCAGTGGAGGAAGACACCCGCAAGCGCTTCGGCGACAAAGTGCAGGTGGACCTCGTCAGCAAGATAAAGGACGGCAAGGTGGTGGCAGACCAGGCCCTCATCGCCGGCTGCTCCGGTGGAACCTACGACAACCTCTCCGAGGCCGCCGCGATCCTCAAGGGCAAGACCATAGGCAACGACTACTTCACCATGAGCTGCTACCCGCAGAGCACTCCCGTGTATCTCGCGACCACCCGCAACCACATAGCCGAGGAGCTCCTCGAGGCCGGTGTGGTCATCAAGCCCGCCTTCTGCGGCCCTTGCTTCGGCGCCGGCGACGTCCCCGCGAACAACGGCTTCAGCATCAGGCACACCACCCGCAACTTCCCGAACCGCGAGGGTTCCAAGCCAGGCCAGGGCCAGATCTCGCTCGTTTCGCTGATGGACGCACGTTCAATCGCAGCGACCGCGGCCAACGGCGGAGTTCTCACCGCCGCGACCGACATCGAGTATGAAGACACCCACAAGCCTTACAGCTTCGACGGCCGCATCTACAAGAGCCGCTGCTACGAAGGCTTCGGCAAGGCCGACCTCAGCGTGGAGCTTCGCTATGGTCCGAACATCAAGGACTGGCCGAAGATGTATGCGATGGAGGAGAACATGCTCCTCGAGCTCGCGGCCGTGATCCACGATCCCGTGACCACCACGGACGAGCTCATCCCGTCCGGTGAGACCTCCAGCTACCGCTCCAACCCGCTGAAGCTCAGCGAGTTCGCCCTGAGCCGCAGGGTGCCGGAATATGTCGGACTCTCCAAGGCCATCCAGGCCCAGGATCTCGACCGTCGTGCCGGAAAGGTTTCCGACAAACTGGCCGCGGCCCTCAAGGCGGTCGGAGCAAGCGCCGGGAACACCTCCCTCGGATCCTGCGTGTTCGCGAACAAGCCCGGCGACGGCTCCGCCCGCGAGCAGGCCGCGTCCTGTCAGAAGGTCCTCGGCGGCGACGCCAACATCTGCTTCGAGTACGCCACCAAGCGCTACCGCTCGAACTGCATCAACTGGGGTATCGTGCCCTTCACGATCGCTCCGGACACCGCCTTCGACTACGAGCCCGGTGACTATGTCTTCGTGCCCGGTATCCGCAAGGCCATACTCGATGGCGCAGAAGAGATAGACGCTCAGGTCATCACCAAGAACGGTGTGAAGCCCCTGCACCTCTTCTTCCAGAACCTCACAGCCGACGAACGTCAGATTCTCGCCGACGGCTGCCTCATGAATTATTACAAAAACCGCAAATAATGAAAAAGATTCAAATGACTACCCCGCTCGTCGAGATGGACGGCGACGAGATGACCAGGATCCTCTGGAAGATGATCAAGGATGAACTCATCCTCCCCTTCGTGGACCTGAAGACAGAATACTACGACCTTGGCCTGCCTAACCGTGACGCCACCGAAGATAAGGTGACTATGGACGCGGCCCTCGCCACCAAGCGCCTCGGAGTGGGCGTGAAATGCGCCACCATCACCCCGAACGCCCAGCGTATGGACGAGTACAAGCTGCACCAGATGTGGAAGAGCCCGAACGGCACCATCCGCGCCACCCTGGACGGAACGGTGTTCCGCACCCCCATCACCATCCCTTCGATCCACCCGGCAGTGAAGTTCTGGAAGAAGCCCATCACCATCGCCCGTCACGCCTATGGCGACGTCTACCGCGATGTGGAGATAGTGGCCGACGAGCCCGGCAAGGCCAAGCTCATCTTCGAAGGCGAAGACGGCAAGGTCGAGGAGCTCCTCGTCCATGAATTCAAGGGCCCCGGCGTCCTCGAAGCCATGCACAACACGGACAAATCCATCCGCAGCTTCGCTCATTCCTGCTTCCAGTATGCCCTGAGCCTCAAGCAGAACATCTGGTTCGCCACCAAGGACACCATCAGCAAGAAATACGACGGCCGCTTCAAGGCTATCTTCGAGGAAGTGTTCGCAGAGTACAAAGACCGCTTCGCAGAGGCCGGCATCGAGTACTTCTACACCCTTATCGACGACGCAGTCGCACGCGTGATGCGCAGCGAGGGCGGCTTCATCTGGGCCTGCAAGAACTACGACGGCGACGTCATGTCCGACATGGTCTCCACCGCTTTCGGCTCGCTGGCCATGATGACCTCCGTGCTCGTCAGCCCGGACGGCAAGTACGAGTATGAGGCCGCGCACGGCACCGTCACCCGCCACTACTACAAATATCTGCAGGGCGAGGAAACTTCGACCAACCCTATCGCCACCATCTTCGCCTGGAGCGGCGCATTCCGCAAGAGGGGCGAACTGGACAACCTGCCCGAGCTCGTCCGCTATGCCGACCAGCTCGAAGGCGCCTGCCTGGACACCCTTAACGACGGCCTTGCGACCAAGGACCTCGTCGGTCTGATGGAAGGCATCACCCCCACCCAGCTCAGCTCGGCCCAGTTCCTCAAAGCCATCCGCGAGCGTCTTGAAAAGCGTTTAAACTAACACAGATATGTCCGAACAGATATTCAGGGTCGAATCCGACCTTCTCGGCGAACTCAAGGTTCCCGCAGACGCCTACTACGGCGTGCAGACTCAAAGAGCTCTTGAGAATTACAAGATCTCCACGACCCACATGCTCGATTATCCCGAGTACATAATCGCTATCGCTTATGTGAAGATGGCTGCAGCCGAAGCGAACGCCCGTCTTGGTGTCCTGGACCGCAAGATCGCGGACGCGATAGTGGCGGCCTGCAAGGAGATAGTCGGCGGCAAGCTTCACGACCAGTTCCCAGTGGACATGATGCAGGGCGGCGCAGGCACATCCGTGAACATGAACGCGAACGAGGTGATCGCCAACCGCGCCCTCGAGCTGATGGGCCACAAGAAGGGCGAGTACCAGTTCTGCTCCCCCAACGACCACGTCAACTGCGCTCAGAGCACCAATGACGCCTACCCCACCGCATTCCGCTACACCTTCGTGAGGATGGACCGCAAGCTCCAGGCTTCGCTGACCGAGCTCATCGAGGCCTTCCGCGCCAAGGGCGAGGAGTTCAAGGACTACATCAAGATGGGCCGCACCCAGCTGCAGGACGCAGTGCCTATGACCTCCGGCCAGGAGTTCAAGGCCTTCGCGGACAACCTCGAAGAGGAGATCGCGAACCTCCAGCGCAACGCCGTGCTCCTGAAGGAAATCAACATGGGCGGCACCGCCATCGGCACCGGCCTCAACGCCGTTCCCGGCTTCGCCGAGCTCTGCACCAAGCTCCTCTCGGAGTTCTCGGGCGACGAGTTCAGCGTGGCGGCAGACCTCGTGGAGGCTACCCCGGACACTGGCGCATACGTCAGCTATTCAGCAGCTCTCAAGCGCCTCGCCGTGAAGCTTTCGAAGACCTGCAACGACCTCAGGCTCCTCGCCTCCGGTCCGCGCTGCGGCCTCGGTGAGATCAACCTCCCGCCTATGGCCCCCGGTTCCTCGATCATGCCCGGCAAGGTGAATCCCGTCATCCCCGAAGTCACCAACCAGGTGTGCTTCAAGGTGATCGGAAACGACACTTGCGTCACCTTCGCGGCCGAAGCCGGACAGCTCCAGCTCAACGTCATGGAGCCCGTGATCGCCCAGAGCATCCTTGAGAGCCAGACCTGGCTTATGCACGCGATGGACACTCTCCGCGTGAAGTGCATCAACGGCATCACCGTGAACGCAGACCACTGCTACAAGATGGTTAAGAATTCGATCGGCATCGTCACGGCCCTGAACCCGTACATCGGTTACAAGACCTCCACCAAGGTGGCGAAGGAAGCCCTTCAGACCGGCCGCAGCGTCTACGACCTCGTCCTTGAGCACGGCTATATGAGCAAGGAAAAACTCGACGAAGCCCTCGACCCCGCCGCCATGACCGCCTCGCACGAGCTCATCAAATAGTTTAGAACGACAAAGTCAGTCTGAACATCCAATTTCTGGGGGCCTGTGGAAACAGGCCCTCTTCTTGATACCACTCGCTTGAGCCGCCCCGGAAGTGGGCGCGGTAGACCCAGGCGTCCGCTTCGTACTGGCGGTTGAAGAGGTTACCGGCGTAGATGCCAAGAGTCATTTGAGCCTTTCCGAAGATGTCGAAAGTGTCTGAGATCGAGGCGTTTGCGACAAGATATGCCGGGAGGCAGCGGTCTTCAGAGGCTGTGTTGTCCCAGTACTGCTTTCCGACATATTTCATGTCTGCCGCAAGGTCGAGGCCGAGGAAGGTGTGCCAGGTGGCCTTAGCCGCAGCCACAACCGACGGTGACATCAGCATATTAGTCAGGCCGAAGTGCTCTGAGTACTGCCCGACGAAGTTCCAGTCGTCTATATTGTCGTACTCTTCGTAGTATGCAGTATAATCTTTAATCTTATTTACACTGAAGGTGGCGTTGCCTTCAAGCTTGATGCGGCTGAACGGCTTCCAGGACGCCGCCAGTTCGATGCCCCTGCGCCAACTGCGGGGAACGTTTTCCTTGATGGCATAGCCCGAGTCGGTGAGTTTTCCAGTCTCGAGGAGCATGTCCTTGTACTCCATCAGATATATGTTCGCTGAAGCTCTGACGAAGCTGTCATGATACTCGTAGCCCAGTTCGGTGTCCACCATCTTTTCCGGCTTGATGGTAAGCGCTGTTCCCGCCGCATTGTTGGTTTCGATTATCTCTTTGATGTCGCTGCGGCCGGGCTCGCGGTGGCCGAGGGCCACGAAGGCGTAGGCTTTGTGGCCGCGAATTGGAGCCCATGTCAGTCCGGCGCGCGGGTTGAAGAACGACCATCCTCCATTCCAGGTCATGTCGCTGAACTCGTCGTCGATACCGGAAAGACCATACAATATGCCCCTGTATTGGAGATCAACGTAGGCATTCAGGGCTGGGATAGGGGTATACTCGGCTCTGGCCCAGATGTTGGCCTCTTTTTTTATACCTTCGTTCAGATACCACTGGTGATTTGACACTTCTCCCAAGTCCTTGTTCCACTTTACGTCACCGAAATGAAGGCCGTCAAAGGTGGAAAGATAGACTCCTCCGGACAGTATGCTTCGGTCTCCGAAATAATTCAAGTTCGACTTCAGGGCAAAGTAATTGTTGCCCATGGATTTGTTTATGATGAAATCGCTCTTGGCCGACGGATCGGCCACATCTGTTGCACCGAAACCATAGGCCTTGAACTTTTTCCCGGTCTTATACTGTTCGTAATAACCGTTGCCATTGGTCCAGTTCAGGACTGTGGTCCAGTGGAGCCGTAAGCCCCAGCGGTGGTGGTATTTCAGCTGAAGATGGTGCTGGGTATAATTGTCGGTTTCATTAGGGTAATAGGCAATATTGCCATCCGAATCTTTGTATCGGCCGGCGCTATTGTAGGTCCTGTCCACAGCCAAATCAGCTTTGGAGATTCCATTCCAGGTGATTCCCGTGTGCTGGTCCCCCATCAGCCAGGTGAGGGAAACATCATCGTAGCGTCCGCTCCAGCTGATTTTGGCAAGAGCGGATTGCACATCACCGAAGGCATTTCGAATATAACCATCTGTGATTCCCTTGGAATAAATACCATAAACTCTAAAGCCATTCTTCAAATCGCCGGTGTCGAGAGTGATTGTCGTGGTTGAAGTGTTGAATGAGCCGAACGAGAAATCAATGAGAGCAGTTGGACCAATACTGATCTTATTATCCTCTTCCAGTTCAAGACTCGCACCAAATGCACCCGGCCCGCTTACCGAAGTGCCAAGACCGCGCTGCAGATGCACAGCATTGAGCATGCGCGTGAGCGAAGGAATGTTTACCCAGAAAACCTCCTGTGATTCAGAATCATTCAGAGTGATACCATTCATGGTAACGTTGATCTGCGTGCCTTTTGAACCGCGGACTCTCATCTTTGAATAACCCAGACCTGTACCGCCTTCGTTTGTTACTACGACGGAGGGTTCCAGAGCCAAAGACATAGGCAGTGAATTGATGGGATTCGAGTTTTCGAGTTCGAGATTCCAAACTGTCGTGGAGGTCACCGGAGTCTGGCCATGGGCCCATCCGCCGGTCACGACGGCGACTTCAATGGTGTCTTGTTTGGAAACGGTGAGCGTATCGCTCAGATCGGGCATCAGCCCTGCCAGCAATAGCTGGGCAAAAAATAAAAGATTCATAACATTCTACTTTCCTACGACGGTATTGACCGTATCAGGTTCCATGGGACTCTCTCAACCCCTGTAATGGGGTACCCCGAGAATAGTTCAGTGCAAATATAATATTTTTCGCAGAAGTGCCACACACTTACCACCCATACAGTGCATTCTGAGAGTGTTAACCGTGTGGCTGAAGGCAAAATTGCCCGTAGCCACACATCGACCCGCCTCAAAAGGTATTCTGAGAGGGATGAGCGTGTGGCACTCCTGCGAGAAACGACAAAAAGAACAATAAATAGCTATTTCTCGAACTGCACTTGCAAATTGCCTATCTGATAGTTTTCAAGCGAGGTTCTGACTCCGTTCAGGTTGTCAGATTGAATCTCGACTATCATGGGCAAGCTTCCTTCCAAATAGAAATGCTCGATAGATTGTGAACTTTCATAGGTACCCGTATCGTCTACCGATGACATCGACTGAGTCCGAAGTAAATACTCGAATTTGAGCTTTCCCTGATACACCTTGAGAAGCAGGTACTCCACATTGTCCGGCCCCACATAGGTTTTCAAGATGGAATAATTGACTGAGGCCGAGCCGGAAAGAATATCGGCAAGACGAGATAAGAAATCGTCTTTTCCGGCAACTGTTGCTCCGTCGTCGCTCTGCAGACCGCCCGTCGCCATCACATACTGTTTCAGTGCGTCATAAACGGCAGACAGCTGTCTTTCCTGTCCCCCTTCAGCAAGAGGAATGGACTTACCCACTATCTCAAATCCCCCCGACACCTGCACGATTCCTTTGTAATCATTCACCCAGGTGGGAGTCTTCTGCGCGAACAATCCCACACACAGGAATAGTCCAAGCAATAGTGTTATTCTTTTCATAAGGCTATTTCTGTTCAATCAATTTTACTTCGAAGAGCTTCGGCCAGTTTTTGCCGGTGAGGAAGATGCGGCCGGAGGAGTCCACGGCGATGCCGTTCAAGACGTCTGTGTCTCTGGAATACAGCTTCTCCGGCAGCAATCCAGTGCAGTCGACAGTCGCCTCAACGCGACCCGTCGAAGGATTTATCACCACGATAATATCGGAAGTGTAGACATTCGCCCAAATGCGACCGTCCACCCACTCCAACTCGTTCAATAGGCGCACGGGACGACCGTTCAAGGTCACCATCACCGACCCCGTCTGCTGCAACTCAGAATTCAAAAAATACAACCTCGCCGAACCGTCCGAAGCTATCAGCTGTTTCCCGTCCGTCGTCAATCCCCAACCATCGCGAGCATACGAATAGCTCATCCGGTATTCCATCGACTCCGCATCGTAGACGAAAACTACCTTATTCTGCCAGGTCAGCACATACAACTTATCCCCCAGCACACACGACCCCTCGGCGAAATATTTCTTCCCTATCTTCCTGGAATCCAATACCTTACCACTCTCCAGTTCGACTTTTCTCAGCGATGACTTTCCGTTTAATCCTGTCGTCTCATACAGCGTGTCCGCATAAAAGAACAGACCCTGCGTGTACGCCTGAGCATCATGCGAATACTCCTTCACCACCTCCACCCCATACCTCTTCACCTGCGCCTCCGCACACGACGACGCAAACAATCCAATGAGTAACAATGCCAATACTTTCACACGCATAATGCAAATTTAACAAAAATATCTATCTTTGCGTCCCGCAGCATGGCCCCCCGTTCGAGGACCCTAGCCACCCTCGGTCTGATAGAGGGAGGGGCCCACGAAGTGGGAGGGTGAGCGGCGCGAAGTCGCCGCGAAGGTC
>JAGAAD010000044.1 GCA_017615445.1 Bacteroidales bacterium | reverse complement strand
GAGCACGCGCTCCATCGCCGTCTCGATCAGATACGCGATGCTGCCTTGAGTCTCCGCGCCGCAGAAATCCATCGGCATCGCCTGGAGCGCGAAATCCCGCGCGCCGGCTTCGTGCCTCAAAAGCGCGTTTCCCACCTGCGGGCCGTTTCCATGGCCTATCACCAGCCCGCAACCCTGCTCGAGCAGCGGCAGCAGGCAGCGGCATGCTTCTTCCACATTGGCCAGTTGCTCGGCGTAGGTGCCTTTCTGCCCGGCCCTCAGCAGCGCGTTCCCTCCGAACGCGACCATCACTAACTTATTCATCTCTTAGCAAAGGGAGAGTGCTGCAGCGCAACAATCCGCCCATCTTTGAAATCTCACGATAAGGGACAGTCTCCACCGTCATTCCGAAGCCTTCGAGCCAGGCCTTCAGGCGGGTGAAATGCTCTTCCACCACCACCACGTCCGGCGAAATGGAGAAGATGTTGGAATTCATCCAATACATCTCTTCTTTCGTCAGTTCAAAGACATTGGACGGGCCGCCGAAAAGATCAATCAGATGCGCGGCGTCGCGGGGATTCAGGAAGCCGTCCTTATAGATAATAGCCTTGTCCCTGCCTACCGGCATGAAAGTGCAGTCCAGATGCAGGATGCCCTCGTAAGGGTCCGTGTCGCTCTTCCTCAGATTGAGAGGAATGATGTTCTTGTCCGGGAACAGCATCGCCAGGTAGTCCAGCGCGAGCCTGTTAGTGCGCGCGGTCTTCACGGAAGGGTAGTCCTTGAAGGCGTACTGACCCACGAAAAGTTCATGGCCGTGCAGCACCACATCGCCGCCTTCCACATGCACAGCCTCCGGCAGATTGTAGATCTGCTTGTAGTGGATCTGGCTGTAGATCTTGTCATAGGCGTCTATTTCTTCCTGACGGTCGGGGATAATATTCGAAACGATAATCTTGTCGTCTATCACGAAGCCCACGTCGCGTGCGAAGATCTGGTTGCAGTTCTCCACCGGTTCGGGACGGTGCACGACCACACCATATTTTTTCAAGACGGCCTCGAAAGCGCCCATCTCGCGGATTATATCCTCGTCCTTCGGGTAGATACCCTTGAGCGCGGACTCATAAGACTTCGCGTCGAAAGTCTGCTCCGGGCGTGGAGCCGGGCCGTTCGATTCCGGGCGGCCGAGAACAACTTCGCGCAGGCGCGCGGTCTCGTTTGTCACATGTATTCTCATTTATTCTCTTTTTGTGTCAAGTAAATACCCACCATTCCTACCGCAAGTCCTGCCCACTGGATCCATCCCAAAGTCTCGCTGCCAAACAGAACACTCAGCAGGGCGGTCACCATCGGCACCACGGCCAGGAACACGCTCGTTCGCGCCACGCCCAGCTTTCCGATGGCATAGGCCCAGGTCGTGAACGCGGTGGCGGAGCAAAGCAGCGCCAGCGCGAGGATCTGGTAGACAACTTTCCAGCTAAGATACAACTCCGGCTCGAAACTGGAAATACCTTTCGTCAGAAACATCGGCAGGAAAAACACCGAGCCGAGCAGGAACTGGTACATCACTATCACCGAGGGCGAATAGCTGGAGGAAAGCGCCTTCGTGAACGCAATCTGGCTGACCTCGGCCGCCACGGCGATAAACAGAATCAGGATTCCGAGCCAGAAGTGCTGCCCGGCGGAGGAGCTGGTGTAGATCACCATCCACAGGCCGGCCAGGGTGATGAACACGCCCAGGACATTCCCAAGGCCGAACTTCTCCTTGAAGATCAGCAGGCCTACTATCATCGCGAAGATGGGGTTCATCGCGATAATGAGTGAAGTGACGGTGGGGGAATCGGTGAAAAACAGACCGTAGGTTTCGGCGATGAAGTAGACGAACGGCACACAGAGGGAGAGCAGCACAAAGCGCCAGAAATCGCCGCGCTGGATCTTCATATTCTGTCCTGTCGCCAGATTCAGCGCCAGCAGGAGCAGGCCGGCGAGCAGTATGCGCAGCGGCACAAAGAACTCCACCGGGATGCCCAGATCCAGCAGCCTGTCTATCCAGATATACGAGAGGCCCCATAGCACCACCGTGCATGAGGCCGCTGCGTATGCCGTAAACTTACGATTCATAAACTGTGGTTAGAAAACAGTTTACGAATATAAGCATTTTTCGTCTAAAGACCGCTGAATTCGATCTTGTACAGTCTGGAAGAAGAGCCGTCGTCGCCCACCCACACGCAACTGCGTTTGTGGTCGACCAGCACGGACTCAGGGTTGCCGATGAAGCTGATGTCGTACTCCGCGAGTTCCTTGGTCACTGCGCCGTCGAAGACGAACAGCTTGAAGGCTTCGGAGTCCGTCACCCACAGCAGATCGGTCTGGGCGTCGTAGCACAGACCTCCCACTTCCTCGATTCCTGGAGCAAGAGTCGTCAGCTGGATGCGGGCGAGTTTCTCGCCGGCCAGATTATAAGTCCAGAGGTTGGCTCCATACTGGCAGCCGATGTAGATCTTTCCGTCTTTGTACATAGTGCAGCCTTCAAGACCGCTGTTGCCTATGTTCATATCAACGGCCTCCTGCACATAGAACGCTGTCGAATATGTGTTGTACCCGGGGGCGGGAATCTTGTACATCTTCTGCGAGCCTTCGATGGCGATGTAGAGGTCGCCGGTCGCGGGATCGAGAGTGACGTCTTCCATATCGGCATCGTGGTAGTAGTGCTCAGTGTAGGTCATATTCTCCACATTGTCGGCGAAATTGATATGGTAGAGATAGCCCTGGTCGCCAACTCCCCAGATGAAGGAACTGTCCTTGCTGAAGCAAAGGCCTGAGAGCTCGACCATTCCGGAGTCGAACACCTTGCGGGTGTACTTGCCCTGCACGGGCATGCCGGGAGCATTCTCGAACGGCACTTTTTCCAGCGAGACGCAGCGAACTGAACCGCCGCGGGCCTTGGTCTGGGCCGAATACTTGGAAGTCGGGCCTTCGTAGATATACTGTCCGTAGGCATTCGAAGGGGAGTCCTTGTCCGCGTGGGCGTTCCAGATGTCCGTGCGCTTGCCTACTCCGGCCATGGAGCCGGTGTAGTCTATGTATCCGGGCAG
>JAGAAD010000043.1 GCA_017615445.1 Bacteroidales bacterium | reverse complement strand
TCCACATGCTGAACGCCGTTCTGCTCGGCCGCCTCCTTGACGTCGCGAATTATATAGAAGACAATACCCAGTTCGTGCATTATTTCTTACTGAAAAGAATCTTTCCGGTGCGTTTGATCATGTACGGGAGGATTCCGTCGAACTTATCCTCGGAGGTGCGCATGACGCTGGCTTCCGGATGCTCACGATGCAGGTGGATGGCGTCGAAGGCGCACTTGGTCGTGCAGACGCCGCAGCCGATGCAGCGGTTCTCGTCCACGACCGAAGCGCCGCAACTGAGGCAGCGGGCTGTCTCCTTCTTGACCTGTTCTTCGGTGAGGGTGCCGTGGTACTCCTCGAACTTGCTCTTAGGCTTGTAGTCCTCCGGAGCCTGGCGTGAGCCGTTGTCATAGGATTCGACCAGTATGTTCTGCTTGTCCAGCTCGATGAAGTCGCGCCTGTTGCGGCCTATGGTCATATGGCCGTGCTGGACGTAGCGATGCAGGCTCTCCGCCGCCTCCTTGCCCGCCGCGATTGCATCGATGGCGAACTTCGGGCCGGTGAAGACGTCGCCGCCCACGAAGATGTCCGGCTCGGCGGTCTGGTAGGTCAGCTTGTCCGCGACCGGGTAGACCCCGCGGAAGAATTCGACCTTCGTGTCCTTGAGGAGGTCCTTCAGGACCACGGTCTGACCGATGGCGAAGATTACCATGTCCGCATCCAGAGTGATGAGCTCGTTTTCGTCGTATTCGGGGGCGAACTTGTGCTCTGCGTTGAACACGGAAGTGCACTTCTTGAAGACGATTCCTTCGACCTTCTTGTCGCCGAGGACTTCCTTCGGACCCCAGCCGGGATTCAGGACCACTCCGTCCTCTCGGGCTTCGGTGCGCTCTTCGAGCGACGCGGGCATAATGTCCTCTGTTTCAAGCGAAAGCATGGTGACTTCTGAAGCGCCGCTTCTCTTTGCGACACGGGCCGCGTCGATTGCGACATTGCCGCCGCCGACCACCACGACCTTGCCTTTCACCTTCACTTTTCCGCAGTTCGCGTCGTGCAGGAAGTCTATTGCCGTGGTCGTTCCCTTCAGCGTCTCGCCGGGGATTCCCGGCAGGCGTCCGCCCTGGCAGCCGATGGCGATGTAAAAGCCCTTATAGCCTTCCTCGCGCAGCTGGGCGATGGTGACGTCCTTGCCCACTTCCACTCCCGTGCGGATCTCCACGCCGATTTCGCGCATTATGTCGATTTCGGCCTTGATCACGTCCTTGTCAAGCTTGTAGGAAGGGATGCCGTAGCGGAGCATTCCGCCGGGCTCTTCGTTCTTTTCGAAGACCACCGGTTTGTAGCCCATGGTGGCCAGATAGTAGGCGCAGCTGAGGCCGGCTGGGCCGCCGCCGATTATGGCGATCTTCTCCTCCCAGCGGTCCTGCACGTTCGAGCAGATGTTCACCTCCGGGATGAAGCGGACGTCCGCCTTAAGATCCTGCTCGGCGATGAATTTCTTCACGGCGTCGATAGCGATCGGACGGTCTATCGTGCCGCGGGTGCAGGCGTCCTCGCAGCGGCGGTTGCAGATGCGGCCGCACACCGCCGGGAACGGGTTCTCGCGCTTGATCAGCTCCAGCGCCTCCGTGTACTTGCCCTCGGCCGCCTTCTTCAAGTATCCCTGGACGGCGATGTGGGCCGGGCAGGCGGTCTTGCAGGGGGCGGTGCCGGTCGGGTAACAGTTGATGCGGTTGCGGTCGCGGTAGTCCTCGTTCCACTTGTGCTTGCCCCATTTCGCGGCGTCCGGCAGCTCCTGCTTGGGATACGTCTGCGGGCCGTTCTTGGTGCACAGCTTCTGGCCGAGCTTCACCGCGCCGGCCGGGCAGTATTCCACGCAACGGCCGCAGGCCACGCAGTTCTTCGGGTCCACCTCGGCCACATAGGCGCTGCGGCTCATGTTCGGGGTGTTGAAGAGCTGCGATGTGCGCAGGGCGTTGCAGATCTTGACGTTGCAGTTGCAGATGGCGAAGATCTTGCCCTCGCCGTCGATGTTGGTGATCTGGTGCACGAAACCATGGTCTTCGGCCTTTTTGAGGATGGCCATGGCCTCATCGTAGGTGATGTCGTGGCCGCGGCCTGTTTCTCTCAGATAGTCGGCCATATCGCCCACTCCGATGCACCAGTCGCGATAGTCGTCCGCGCAGCCCTCATCCAGTTTCTTGCGACCGTAGCGGCAGGAGCAGATTCCCACTCCGAGATGGCCCTCATAGCGCTTGAGCCAGTATGAGATATGTTCGATGTCGATGGATTCATTCTCCATCGAGATGGCTTTCTCCACCGGAATGACATGCATTCCGATTCCGGATCCGCCCATCGGGACAAGGGGTGTGATGTGTTCCAGCGGGAGGAAGGTCATCCTTTCAAAGAACATTGCGAGCTCAGGATGCTTATCCATGAGTTCGACATTCATATTTGTGTATTCCGCGCTGCCGGGGACAAACATTGGGACCCAATAGATGCGGTCTTCCCTGTTGAAGGTCGTGCCGGGCACGGGGCC
>JAGAAD010000042.1 GCA_017615445.1 Bacteroidales bacterium | reverse complement strand
CGTAGGAACCGGCTTTGTCGAAGGGTTTGTACTTGTCTATATAGTACACTATCTCATCGTCCGTGAGCGGAGCGAAGGTGACGCGGCTGCTGACGGAGAAACACTTCTCGCGTTCGCAGTCGCGGATGACCACGGCCGTGATGACTTCGTGCTCCCTGCCCGAAAGTTTATGGAGCATCGCAATCGCGTCCTCGCGGGAGTGCGGCTTGCCGATCACCTCTGGCTCGCGGTCCGGGTAATGCAGGATCACGACGGTGTCCGCCGTGATCAGGAGTTCGTCCGGCTCGAGCGGGCGGTGGAAGCCGTGGGACTTGCCCTCGGCCATCATGACGGGGATCTGCGCGGCCGGCGTACCCTCGGGGAAGCTCTCCTCGAAGGTGTTTCCAGTATCAATAGTGAAAGGGATGTCGAGCCCCCCGAGGAGCTCGCGCCGGCGCGGCGAACCGCTTCCGAGGATAATCTTCTTAGAAACGTTTTTCATATTTGTCCACATCGAAGGTCCAGTCTCCGCGGGCCTTCAGCACCTGTTCGATGCTATCGCGTACGCAGCCGCGGCCGCCGGGGAAGGGCGAGACCAGGTCTGCAGCCTCGCGCGCTTCCGCGCAGGCGTCTGCCGGGGCCACGCCGATTCCGGCGGCCCGGAGCACGGCGACATCGGGGATGTCGTCGCCAAAGTACATCACTTCTTCCGCAGAAAGGCCGTACTTCTGGCAGAAATGCTCGAAATCCTTCAGCTTGTTGCGGGAATTGAGATACACGTCCTCGGCCTTCACGCCGCACATCAGCGAGCGGTGGATAAGGCTCACCGAGCGGCCGCCCGTAATCACGGCGGTGGGGTAGCCGTGCATAGAGGCCATCCTCACTCCGAAGGAGTCCTTGGCGTTAAAAATGCGGAGGATGTCTCCGTCCGGCATGGCGAGGACGCTGCCGTCCGTCATCACTCCGTCTATGTCGTAGGCGAAGGCCCTGATGTTCTTAAGACTTTGAGCCATTTCCGTTTCCGATGAAGTCTGCGACATTGAAAGTGCCCTTCGGGGCGCCGCCGAGGTTGATCTCGCCGAACTGCTGCTCATACTTGCCCACGTTGTCCAGGAGGGCGTTCATTAGCCTCTTGGCGTGCTCGGGAGCCATCACGATCCTGCTGCAGACGTTGGCCTTCGGCAGGCCGGGCAGCATCTGGGCGAAGTCTATCACGAACTCCGTGTGGGAGTGAGAAATCACCGCGAGGTTTGAGTAGTGTCCGCCCGCCACTTCGGGCTTGATTTCGATGTTGAGTTGGGGTTTATCGTTATTTTCCATATAACATTGACATTTTCACAAAGTTACTAAAAATAGTTATCTTTGCGAACTATGCAGTTATCGAGTAAATACAATCCTTCGGAAGTAGAAGACAAGTGGTACGCCTATTGGCTCAAGTACAAATGTTTCCACTCCGAACCTGACACAAGAGAACCTTACACTATCGTCATACCCCCGCCCAATGTGACAGGTATTCTGCACATGGGCCATGTCCTTAACAACACGCTTAACGACGTGCTGATCAGAAAGGCGCGCATGGACGGCAAGAACGCCTGCTGGGTGCCCGGAACGGACCACGCCAGCATCGCCACTGAAAACAAAGTCGTGGCGAAGCTCAAGGGAATGGGGATCAACAAGGAAGACCTCACCCGTGAGGAGTTCCTGAAGTATGCCTGGGAGTGGAAGGAGGAACACGGCGGAATAATCCTCGAGCAGCTCCGTAAGCTCGGTGCTTCCTGCGACTGGGACCGCACCCGCTTCACGATGGAGCCCGCCCTGAGCGAGGCCGTGATCAACACTTTCGTGTACTTCTACAAAAAGGGTTGGATCTACCGCGGAGTGCGTATGGTCAACTGGGATCCGGAAGGCCACACCGCCGTCTCGGACGACGAAGTCATCCACAAAGACACCCCGAGCAAGTTCTACCATATGAGGTATTTCATCTCGGACGGAGCGGGGCACCCCACGGACAAGTACATCGTGGTGGCCACAACCCGTCCTGAGACCATTATGGCGGATGCCGCGATCTGCGTGAACCCCAACGACGAGCGCCATTTCTGGATGAAGGGCAAGAAGGTCCTCATCCCGCTGATCAACAAGGAAATCCCCATCATTGAAGATGACTATGTGGAGATGGACTTCGGAACCGGTTGCCTTAAGGTCACCCCTGCGCACGACGCGCACGACTATGAAATCGGCCTCAGGCACAACCTGCCGATTCTGGACATAATAGACGACCACGGCCGCCTGACTGAGGAAGCTCAGATCCTTGTGGGTGAAGACAGATTCGACGCCCGCAAGAAGATAGTGAAGATGCTCGAGGAGGCCGGAAACATAGAGAAGATCGAGGACTACACCTCGCCTGTGGGCTATTCCGAGCGTACAAACGCCGTCATCGAACCGCGCCTCAGCGCTCAGTGGTTCCTCAAGATGGGCGAGCTTGCGCCCAGGGCCCTTGCCAGCGTGGAAGACGGCTTCGTGAAGTTCATTCCGGACAAGTATAGGAACACCTACCGCCACTGGATGGAGAACGCCCGCGACTGGTGCATCAGCCGTCAGCTTTGGTGGGGCCAGCGCATACCTGCCTACTATCTCCCGGACGGATCATTTGTGGTGGAGGCGACTCCTGAAGAAGCCCTGAAGGCCGCTCAGAAGATAGATCCGAAGCTCACTGCCGCAGATCTGCATCAGGACGAAGACGTCCTGGACACCTGGTTCAGCAGCTGGCTTTGGCCTATCTCCGTGTTCGATCCGGAGAGGCCCGGACACCCGGAGCGCAAGCCCAATGCTGACCTGGCCTACTATTACCCGACCAGCGACCTCGTGACAGGTCCGGACATCATTTTCTTCTGGGTTGCCAGGATGATTATGGCCGGAAACGAGTTCATGAACGATATCCCGTTCCGCAACGTCTACTTCACCGGCATCGTGCGCGACAAACTCGGCCGCAAGATGAGCAAGACCCTGGGCAACAGCCCGGATCCGCTGGATCTGATCGCCAAATACGGCGCGGATGCAGTGCGTCTGGGTATGCTCCTTTGCTCGTCGGCCGGAAACGACATCCTCTACGACGAGTCGCAGGTGGAGCAGGGCCGCAATTTCTGCGGAAAGATATGGAACTCCTATCGCCTCGTGAGCGGCTGGAGCGTGGACGAAAAGGCGGAGCAGAAGGAGTCTGCCCGAATTGCGGTGAAGTGGTTCGACAACCTCCTCAGCAAGACCATCGAGATAGTGGAAGACCACTACTCCAAGTTCCGCATCTCGGATGCCCTCATGACTATCTACAAGCTCTTCTGGGATCAGTATTGCTCCTGGTATCTGGAGATGGTCAAACCGGCCTTCGGAGAGCCCGTGGACGGCCGCACCTACGAAGCCACCATCGAGTTCTTCGAGAAGCTCCTGAAGCTTATCCATCCCATTATGCCGTTCATCACGGAAGAACTCTGGCAGAACATGGCGGAACGCCGCCCCGGCGAGACCATCATGTTCGAGCGCACTCCTGTGGCCGGCCCTTACGACGAGCAGTTCCTTCAGGACTTCGAGCTCATGCAGGAGGCCGTTATCGGCGTCCGAGCAGTGCGTGCTCAGAAGCAAATCCCTCCCAAGGAGGTCCTCAAGCTCTATGTGGAAGGAAAACTCAGGGAAGAGCTCATTCCGGTTCTCGAGAAACTTTCCAACCTCAGCGAGGTCAACTTCGGCGCTCCGGAAGGCACTTGCGTGTCCTTCATCGTGGGCACCGTGAAGATGAGCGTGCTGCTGGAAGGATTCGTGGATGCGGGCGAGGAAATCGCCAAGATCCAGGCCGAATTGGAGCATCAGAAAGGCTTCCTCGAGTCCGTCCGCAAGAAGCTCGGAAACGCTTCGTTCGTGGAGCATGCTCCCGAGAAAGTCGTGGAGATGGAGAGGAAGAAAGAGGCTGACGCTCTTGCCAGGATCGCGGCTCTTGAGGAATCGCTCAAAGCATTGACTAACAAATAATTAAAGCACGATATGTTGACTTATCCTTTACTTTTCCAAACCCTCGGAATCTGGGAGATACTCATTATCGCCCTGGTCATTCTTCTGCTCGTCGGAGGCAAGAAAATCCCCGAGCTCATGAAGGGTCTCGGCAAGGGAGTGAGCAGTTTCAAGAAGGGCATGAAGGAAGGCGACCAGCCTGACGATCAGGAGCAGCCCGAGAAATAGGAATGATCTCCCTGGACGATGTGACCGTCGCCTATGGAAGCTTTGTCCTCCTGGACAAGATCAACTTCCATATCAGCGAGAGCGACAAAATAGGCCTTACGGGTAAGAACGGTGCCGGCAAGAGCACCATCATGAAACTTATCTGCGGCCTTCAGTCGCCCACCTCCGGCCACATCGACAAACCCAACCGCATCTCGATAGGCTACCTGCCCCAGATAATGGAGCACCGCCGCGGCCGTACCGTCCTGGAGGAGACGCTGAGCGCCTTCGACGAAGAAAACAGGATGGAGGCCGAAATCGAGGATATCACAGCCGAACTGGGCAGGCGCACGGACTACGAGTCTGAGGAGTACCTGGAACTCACCGCCCGCCTTTCGGATCTCAACGACAGATTATCCACCTCCCACAGCGAGCCTCCGGAGATCCAGGCCCGCCGCACTCTCGTGGGACTCGGCTTCCGCGAGAGGGAACTCGGCCGCCTGACGGAGACCTTCTCTCAGGGCTGGAACATGCGCATCGAACTCGCGAAGATCCTCCTCCAGCGACCGGACGTGCTGCTGCTGGACGAGCCCACCAACCACCTGGACATCGAGTCCATAGAGTGGCTGGAGGACTATCTCGCCGCCCGCAAGGGCTCGCTGATGCTCGTCTCGCACGACCGTAAGTTCCTGGACCGCATTACCAACCGCACAATCGAGGTCGTCCTGGGCCACGTTCAGGACTACAAAGTCCCGTACAGCAAGTATCTGGAGCTGCGCGCCGAGCGCATGGCCCAACAGACAGCGGCCTACGAGAACCAGCAGAAGATGATCGAGAAGACGGAGGATTTCATTGCCAAGTTCCGCTACAAGCCTACCAAGTCCAATCAGGTCCAGTCCCGAATCAAGGCCCTGGACAAGCTGGACCGTATCGAGATAGACGAAACGGACAACGCCACCCTCACGGTCAAGTTTCCGCCGGCACCCCGCTCCGGGGACGTGGTCTACAAAGCCACCGAACTCACGGCCGGCTACCCTCAGAAGGTGGTTTTCCGCGGCGCGGATATCGAGATCAAGCGCGGCGAGAAGGTCGCCCTGATCGGGCGCAACGGCGAGGGCAAGACCACCCTCATGCGCGTGATAATGGGCCAGCTGGATCCCATTTCGGGCGAGTCCAAGGTGGGCCACAACGTCAGCATAGGCTATTTCGCCCAGAACCAGGAAGACGTGCTGGACAAGTCGCTGACCGTGTTCGAGACGCTGGACCGCATCGCGGTGGGGGAGATACGCACCAAACTGCGCGACATCCTGGCGCAGTTCCTCTTCCGGGGCGAGGACATAGACAAGCGGGTTAACGTCCTCAGCGGCGGCGAGCGCGCCCGTCTGGGAATGGCGAAGCTGATGCTTGAAAACCACAACCTGCTTGCCCTGGACGAGCCCACCAACCACATGGACATCAAGTCCAAGGACATCCTGAAGCAGGCCCTGAAGGCCTATGACGGCACGCTGCTTATCGTCTCGCACGACCGCGATTTCCTGGACGGCCTTGTGGACAAGTTCTACGAGTTCGAAGACGGAGTAGTGAAAGAACATCTCGAAACCGTCGCTCAGTTCCTCGAGAAGCGCAAACTGGAAACCCTGCAGGAGTTGGATCGCAAAGACGCTTCTGTGGCTGTTAAAACGCCCGAAAAGCCCGTTTCCGCGCCCAAGCCCGCGCTCTCATACGCCGAACAGAAAGAAGCGTCCAAGCAGGAGCGCAAGAAGCGCGAAAGAATTCGCTATCTGGAATCAGAAATATCTAAAGCTGAATCCCGTCAAAAAGAGATCGAAACCATACTCTCAGGCCCACCTGCAGACGCTGACATTATGGAACTCACCCGCGAATACCTCGAACTTAAACGCACTCTAGACGCCCTCACCGACGAATGGGGTAGTTTAATCTAACTTATTGAATATCAGCCATCCAGCAGCAGGTACCGGGCGGACGTGTCCACCCCCGGACACGGGCAGGGGGTAGGTGTCCGTCGATAGCGAGTTCAAGCGAAGCGAGGACGAAGATAGCGATGGAAGGGGCCGGAAGGAGCCGCAGGCGACTGGAGTTCCGCACGGACCTGCTGCTGGTGGCGTTAATCAGCTAAGATATATCGTCTAAGAAGGTCGAGGGCGGAGGCGGCGAAGCGTTCGATGTTGCGTTTGCGGTCGTTGTGGTACTGGAAACGGCGGGTGACGGTGCCGTGCGGGCCGCTCACTCCCACCCAGACGGTGCCTTCCGGATTGCGGTCGTCGCCGCCGGGACCGGCGAGTCCGGTGGTGGAGACGGAGTAGGTGCTTCCTGTGACGCGGCGGACGCCTTCGGCCATGGCGGCGGCGACTTCGCTGCTGACCACACCATGGGTCTGGATAGTCTCAGAGGGCACTCCAAGCACGTTTTCTTTGACCGCGATGGCATATGAGGTCACGCTGCCCAGATAGTACTCGGAGGAACCGGGTATGGTGGTCAGCAGGTGAGAGATCATGCCGCCGGTGCAGGACTCGGCTGCACTGAGAGTCTTTCCGGTCCCGCGAAGAAGCTTTCCAATGACGGATTCAAGCGGTTCGTCCTCTTCTGAATAGATGTTGTCGCCCAGGATGGTGCGCAGTCCTTCGAGGAGTTTTTCCACCTTCGCGGCGTCCTTTTCGCGCTCGCCTCCGTAGACCGAAAGGCGCAGTCTGATGCCGGTTGCAGTGTTGGGCAGGTAGGCCAGGTGCACATCCTCCGGAAGGGCGTCTTCCCAAGGTGCGATTAACTTTGAAAGAGCGGATTCCGCAAATCCGTAAACCATTATAGTTTTGTGGTATATACTCTCGGAATTAAAGTGCTGCTTTATGTCGTCAATAACGGCATCAAGCGCTCCTAAAGCCTCATGCGGAACGCCTGGAAGCGAGTAAAGACGGTGCCCGTCCGGGCGCGAAAAGACCATAATCGGGGCGGTTCCCAGATGGTTCGGAATTACCTCGCAGCACTCCGGCACTTCTGCCTGTTTGAGATTGATGTCCAGGACATCCAAACCCCTCGAATGCAGGAAATCACGGACTAATTGGAGCTGCTCCGGATCGGTTTTCCAGGCCTTAGAGTGGAAAAGATCCGCCAGAGCCTGCTTCGTGATGTCGTCTTTAGTGGGTCCCAGGCCTCCTGTACACACTACGATATCATTGGAATCCAGTTCACGGGATAGGGAAGTGGTGATATCGTCGTGGTCGTCCGCTATGCTGACCATACGGGTGACCTTAATGCCGATTTCACCAAGACGGCGGGAAATAATCGAAGAGTTTGTGTCGACGATCTGACCAATGAGGATTTCGTCGCCGATAGTGCAGATGGAAGCCTTAACCATAAGACAAAGATAACAGTTTAAGCGTTATCCTGTACAAGCTCCTGGAAGGTTCCATCGTCAAAGAAAACAAGAATTCTAGATATAATTCGCTGGCCTTTAGCTGGTTGCGTACGCTTATTTAAAGCGGTTGCTTTAGGTATGTTGACCCTAATTGGGGTCGGTTCCTGCACTGGAACAGACTCCTGCGGAGCGGCGTTTTCCTCGTCTGCAAAATCGAACAAATCGCCCTCCTGGACCACTGGAGCGTGGTTTTTATACATCTTTCCCTTGCCTGTAATGAGCCATTCTATGTTCAGGGCAGGGTAGCATACGGCCATTTTTTCGATTAAATCGAAACTCGGCTTGTTTCTGCCGGACAGAATATGAGATATGCTCCCGCGCGCCACTCCGATAGTGTCCGCGAGCTCGGATTGGGTGATATTTTCGGCGTTTATAAATTGTTGCAAACGTAAATTCATACCTCGAATTATTGCTTCACAAATGTAAATACAAAAAATCGTATTTCAAAGCAAAATCCTGCCATCTTCACGCGATCCCTGGAAATAGCCGATTTTCGCCACCTAAAATTTGATTAATATAATTAAATCTAAAGTACTGGGTATAGGGATATTAATCTCAAATAGTTCCAGCGGGGAAGTGCCCTCGCGCCGGCCATTTGGCTGATAGCCCCTGAACACGCCGATAATTACCTGCACTTTTAAACCAGCAAAATCGCGTAAATAGCTGGCTTTGACCTACTTATATATTGCCTAAACCATGTATTAGGATTGCTTATAACCCTTTCCGGGCCCCGGGGTGTATCGTATACCATCATTTTGTGAACTTTTCATTTGTGAAACGTTACAAATTTTTCGGATTTACATTTCGCGACAACTCGTTTCGCATTTTGCGTACGCCCTCTGACGTTTCAAAATTCGCCTTGTTGTTTTTATATTTGCATCGAATTTTAAAAGTTTGCTTTTCACCCAGCATATAGG
>JAGAAD010000041.1 GCA_017615445.1 Bacteroidales bacterium | reverse complement strand
TAAATCTCTTCCGTTTCGTCGTCTCCCTCCTCGTCATCCTCGTCGTCTTCGTCTTCATCGTCGAGATCTTCGTCTTCATCGTCATCATCGTCATCGCCGCCGAGGAGCATGTCGAGCGGGCTCTTCTCGCCGGGGAGATGGCGCTTTTCCTGAGGGAGGTCTTCGAAGGCTACATAGCCGTTCTCGAATTCGATGGGAAGAGGGCCTTTAAGGTCGTTCATCATGGTCGGGGAGGTGACGGAGTTGCCGGCTTCCTCGCCCTCGAGGGTGATTATCACTTTCTTCTTCGCTTTCGTGTCGTAGAAGTACTCGAAGTGGTCAGCGCCTTCCTTGATGGCTCTGCTGATAGGGACTTCGTCCACGACGCCGAAGCCCAGATTGACGAGGGCGTAGCGCGCAAGGACAGTCTCGCCGGACATGGCCTTGAAAAGAATCGGCTGGTCGGCGGGGAATTCCAGGTCGGCCTGCATCTGCTTGTGGAAGCTATACAATGAGTTTACGGAATTTACTTTGTAGATTCTGTAAAAGCCCTTGATACCGGGCAGAGTGACGCGGAACTGATAAATCATACCACGAAGTTAACAAAGAAATGTCAAAGACGATTATTTTTTGTTAAAAATGCCGTCGAAGGGACAGCTCCGCTTGTCATTAGCATGGAGGTACGGAATTTGTGGCAGAAAGGTGGAAAAACTCACTTCTATGAAAGCAAAATTGGTATTGACTGCAGTGATGATGGCTTTGTGCGTAAGCGGTTATGCCCAAGACATCATCCACACTTTTGACGGTAAGTCTATCGAGGCGAAGATACTCGAAATCTCAGACGACGATATACTTTACAAGACCTTCGACAACCAGGAAGGCCCGGATTACCGGATGTCGGTTAATAAGGTCGCCAGGATAGTGTTCGCGAACGGCACTGAAAAGGTCTTCGCCCCAGCCGACATCTTCAGGTCCGCGCCCGTTGCCCCGGGATACGGCAATCCCAATTTCGGCCCTTATGGCCCGATAGTTTACCGACACGGACGCTTCTATGATGGCTACGGTCGCATCTATGACGATGAGTTTCGCGACTACCTGGGCGTTTCTCTCTATGGTAGTGATTACTTGAAAGCAAGGAATCAGATTACTAGTGGCTGCCTGCTCACTTTTGCCGGCGGCGCTGCAGTGTCGTTTTCCCTCATCGCGTCTTTGATTATAAGCGATTTTAACAAAGGAGACAATCCTTTCGGAAAAACCAGCCAGACCGGTCCGACTATCGGGGGCCTTGTCGGTGTGGCCTGTCTGGCTGGAGGAATTCCTCTTTGGATCAAAGGGGCACGTAAGATGCACGCCTTCGCGGATGATTATAACCAGCGTTATGGCGCAGGGAAGACCAACCTCTCCCTCGGTTCCGCCCCTTCGGGCCTCGGACTTACATTGAACTTCTAAAAAACAATTATCCTTAATAGCGTGCATACCCTCGGCGATTTGCCGGGGGTTTTGCACAAGGTGGAATTTTAGTAGGAGCCTTCTAATGCCCAAGGTCCCAGCCCTTTGTTTCCACCTTGTGCGAAAAACGGGGAGGCACTCACGGTAAACTCCGGAAAAATTGTTAAATTTGAGTTGTATGGAGGCGATCAAGGACACATACAAGAGTATTGCGGGACCGGCCGAGGGACTGTTCAAGGACCAGGGGAGCAGGTTCATCGCGCTGGCGTATCCGGTGGAGAGCGAGGAGGAGGTGAAGGCGCTGCTGGAGAAGGCCAGGAAGGAGTACCACGATGCAAGACATCATTGCGTGGCGTACAGGATAGGGCACACAGGCGATATTTGGCGCGCAAGCGACGATGGAGAACCGGCCGGGTCGGCTGGCAGGCAGATCCTCGGGCAGATAGACAGTGCGGGCCTGAGTGACGTGGCCGTGATCGTGGTAAGATACTTCGGAGGAATCAAGCTAGGCATCCCGGGGCTCATCAGGGCATACAAAACCAGCACAAAAGACGCTCTCGACAAAGCGGAAATTATCGAAAAGATCGCGGGCGAATGGCTGGCCATCAGTTTCGATTATCAGCAGATGCCTGAGGTGATGAAAGTGGTCAAGGATCTGGCGTTACCAGCTAAAGGACAGGAATTCGCAGAGCACTGCAGGATGCAGGTCAGAGTGCGCCTGAGCCTGAAGGAAGATTTCTTGGAAAGAACTAAAAATATCACTAACTTCACTATCGGAAATTTATAACTTATACTATATCATGGGTAAAAAACACGTTTTCAATGCCGGTCCCTGTCTGCTTCCGCAGGAAGCGCTGGACGCGACAATCGATGCGATTAAGGATTTTGCGGGGACGGGTGTGTCCCTGCTTTGCATTTCTCACAGGACGAAAGAGTGGGACGCCGTGATGGACGAGACCCGCGCCCTCTGGAAGGAGATACTCCACATCCCGGAAGGGTACGAGGTAGTCTTCCTGCCCGGCGGAGCGAGCATGGAGTTCCTTTTCGTGGCTCTGAACTACCTGGAGAAGAAAGCGGCCTATCTGGAGACGGGCGTCTGGGCGAAGAAAGCCCTGAAGGAGGCGAAGGCCTATGGAGACGCGTACGCCCTCGCCAGCTCGGCAGACAAGAATTATTCGTACATCCCGAAGGACTTCGTTATCCCGAGCGACGTGGACTATTTCCATATCACCACAAACAACACGATCTACGGCACTGAGATCAAGACGGACTTCGACAGCCCCGTTCCCCTCATCGCGGACATGTCCTCGGACATCATGAGCCGCCCGGTGGACGTCTCGAAGTACGCCATGATCTATGGCGGAGCGCAGAAGAACGTCGGCCCTGCCGGCTGCACCTTCGCCATCATCAAGCTGGACACCCTCGGCAAGGTCAGCAGGTACATCCCGACCATGCTCGATCTGCACACGCATATCGACAAACTCTCCATGTTCAACACCCCTCCGGTGCTGCCGCTGTACGTGATGAACCAGACCCTGCACTGGATCAAGAACCAGGGCGGAGTCGAGGCGATGAAGGTGCGCAACCAGGCCAAGGCGGACGCGCTGTATGCCGAGATAGACCGCAACTCGCTGTTCGTGGGCACGGCCGCGAAGGAAGACCGCTCGATTATGAACGTCTGCTTCGTGATGGCCCCCGGCCACGAAGAGCTGCAGGACGAGTTCCTCGCCTTCGCGAAGGCGCACGACATGGTCGGCCTGAAGGGCCACCGCAGCGTGGGCGGATTCCGCGCATCGATCTATAACGCCTGCACCCTCGAGGACGTGGAAGCCCTCGTGGCCTGCATGCAGGAGTTTGAAAAACTGCACGCGTAATGAAAGTCCTTCTTGCAACCCAGAAGCCCTTCGCCGCAGCGGCGGTGAGCGGCATCACGGATATCCTCACGGCGGCAGGCCATGAGGTGGTGAAACTTGAAAAATATGCCGAGCAGGCGGATTTCGTCGCGGCCGTCAAGGACGTCGAGGCCATCATCATCCGCTCGGACAAGGTGACCGCCGAGGTAATCGCGGCCGCCCCGAAGCTGAAGATAGTGGTGCGCGCAGGCGCCGGCTATGACAATGTGGACCTCGAAGCAGCGACGAAAGCCGGCGTGGTGGTCATGAACACCCCGGGCCAGAACTCGAACGCTGTGGCCGAGCTCGCGATCGCGATGATGATATTCATGGCGAGGACGCAGTTCACTCCCGCCACCGGCTCGGAGGTTCAGGGCAAGACGCTCGGAATCCAGGCATTCGGAAACGTAGGCCGTCTGGTGGGCGCGAAGGCCAAGGCCCTCGGAATGAAGGTCAAGGCCCTCGACCCGTTCCTCACGGACGAGCAGATCCTCGCAGGCGGAGCCGAGCCCGTGCACACGCTGGATGAACTGTACACCGGCAGCGATTACCTCAGCCTGCATATACCCGCACTCCCGAGCACGATAGGCAGCATCAACTACGACCTCATCACCAAGATGCCCAAGGGCGCGACCCTCGTGAACACAGCCCGAAAGGAAGTCATAGACGAGGCCGGTCTCGAGAAGGCGCTGGAGGACCGTCCGGACCTCAAGTATGTTACGGACGTGGCGCCGGACAATCTCGCCGCGCTGCAGGAGAAGTTCGGCCTGCGCGTCTTCGCCACCCCGAAGAAAATGGGTGCGCAGACCGCGGAAGCCAATATCAATGCCGGCCTTGCGGCAGCACGTCAGATAGCAGATTATTTCGCAACAGGAAACGTCAAATTCCAGGTTAACAAATGAAAGTAAGACCCTTCGCGGCAGTGCGCCCGCCCAGAAATCTCGTAACAGAAGTTGCAGCTCCGCCGTACGACGTCCTCGATTCCGAGGAGGCCCGCAAGATGGCGGGAGAGAAATCGCTCCTTCATATCACAAAGCCTGAGATAGACTTCGATCCCATGCCGGAAGAGCATGATCCGAAGGTCTATGCCAAGGCGGTGGAGAACTTCAAGAAATGGCAGGAGAAAGGCTGGCTCGTCCGCGACGCCAAGCCTTGCTACTACATCTATGCCCAGACCATGGGCAGCCGCACCCAGTACGGCTATGTCCTCTGCGCGAACTCGGCGGACTATGTGGAAGGCCGCATCAAGAAGCACGAGCTCACCCGCAAAGACAAGGAAGACGACCGCATGAAGCACGTCGAAATCCAGAGCGCGAATATCGAGCCCGTGTTCTTCGCCTTCAAGCACCAGCAGGAGCTGGAGGACATTATCGCAGAGACCGTGAAGAAGCCTTCGGAGTACAAGTTCACGGACGAGAACAATTTCGGTCACGAATTCTGGGTGATAGACGACGATGCACTAATCGCGAAGATCACCGAGCTCTTCACCAATAAGATAGACGCGTTCTACATCGCCGACGGACACCACCGCAGTGCGGCGGCGGCCCGAGTGGGAGCAGAACGCGCCAAGAAGAATCCGAACCACACCGGCGAAGAAGAGTACAACTACTTCATGGCTGTGTGTTTCCCGGAGGACCAGCTGAAGGTGTTGGACTACAACCGCGTGCTGAAAGACCTTAACGGCCTGACCCCTACCCAGGTGATCGGCATCCTCGGCGAGACCTTCGATGTCACCTGCCAGGGAACGGAGATTTACGTTCCGGACGAACTTCACACCTTCTCAATGTATCTGGAGGGAAAGTGGTATCAGCTCAGGGCCCGCCCCGGAACGTACGACAACAACGACCCCATCGGCGTTCTGGATGTCACGATTCTCTCTAGCAGAGTCCTCGGACCTGTCTTCGGAATCAAGGACCTCAGGACGGATTCCAGGATCGATTTCGTGGGAGGCATCAGGGGCCTCGGCGAACTGAAGAGAAGGGTGGACAGCGGTGAGATGAAGATAGCTTTCGCGCTCTATCCCGTGAGCATGAAACAGATCACGGACATCGCGGACAGCGGAAACATAATGCCTCCGAAGACCACCTGGTTTGAGCCCAAGCTCAGATCCGGTCTCGCAATTCACACATTTTAAGTAATATGTCAGTCACATCAGCAGACATTCGCAAGACTCTCAAAGAGTTCTTCGGTTACGACGGGTTCAAAGGTGATCAGGAAGAGATCATCAAAGACCTGACGGACGGAAAGGACTGTTTCGTGCTAATGCCCACGGGCGGCGGCAAGTCCCTGTGTTACCAATTGCCCGCGCTGCTGATGGACGGTACCGCGATAGTGATTTCCCCTCTGATCGCCCTGATGAAGAATCAGGTGGATGCAATCAGGGGCTTCGTGTCCGGTAACGAAAGCATAGCGCACTTCCTCAATTCGTCTCTTACGCGCCCTCAGATAGAAGAGGTCAAGAACGACATTAAAGAAGGTAAAACCAAGATCCTCTATGTCGCGCCCGAATCGCTTACCAAGGGCGAGAATGTGGCGTTCCTGAGGACCATCAAGATCTCGTTCTACGCGGTGGACGAAGCGCACTG
This sequence comes from Bacteroidales bacterium, assembly GCA_017615445.1. Next base: position 6,451 of record JAGAAD010000041.1, on the reverse strand, counting down.
TATCTCCGAGTGGGGGCACGACTTCCGGCCGGAGTACCGCCGCATCCGCCCGATTGTGGACACGATAGGCCGTGCGCCGATAATAGCTCTGACCGCCACCGCCACCCCGAAGGTGCAGAGCGACATCCTCAAGACGCTTGCAATCCCGGACGCCGTGGTCTATAAGTCTTCCTTCAACCGCCCGAACCTGTATTATGAGGTGCGCGACAAGGTGGACGCGGACAAGGACATAGTTCGTTTCATCCGCCAGCATCCCGGAAAGTCCGGAATAGTCTATTGCCTCAGCCGCAGGAAGGTGGAGGAGATGGCGGAGTTCCTGCAGATCAACGGCATCAAGGCCCTGCCTTACCACGCCGGCCTGGACGCCAAGGTCCGCGCCGAGAATCAGGACAAGTTCCTGATGGAAGACGTCAATGTCATAGTGGCGACCATCGCCTTCGGAATGGGAATCGACAAGCCGGACATCCGGTTCGTCATCCACTACGACATCCCGAAGAGCGTGGAGAGCTACTACCAGGAAACCGGCCGCGCAGGCCGCGACGGCGGAGAAGGTCTCTGCATCACGTACTACAGCTACAAAGACATTCAGAAGCTGGAGAAGTTCATGCGCGGCAAGCCCGTGTCCGAGCAGGAAATCAACAAGCAGCTCCTGAACGAAGTGGTGGCCTATGCCGAATCCAGCGACTGCCGCAGAAGGCTCCTGCTGGGCTATTTCGGCGAGGACTATCCGAACGATAACTGCGGCCTCTGCGACAACTGCCTGCATCCTCGCAAGGTCTTCGACGGCCGTGCGGAGATGAAGCTCGTCATCAAGCTCATCCTCTCGCTCAAGGAGCACTTCAAGCTCGAGCATCTCGCCGCAATTCTGTCCGGCAACGACACCGCCCTTGTCAAGAGCTATAACCACGACAAGATCCAATACTTCGGCGCCGGAGACGACCACACCGAAAAGTTCTGGGCTACCGTCATCCACCAGGGCCTCATTATGCACCTGCTGGACAAGGAAATCGAGACCTATGGCCTCATCTTCGTCACCCCGCTCGGAAAGCAGTTCCTCGAGAATCCATGGCAGCTGAACCTCGTTGAGGACCGCGTCTTCACCGGAGACGGCTCGCTGGACGATGAAGAAGACGACGAAGACGCAGCGGCAAACGCCGCGGCGATGAAGGGCGGCGGGGGAGACCCCGTGCTGCTCGCCATGCTCAAGGACCTCCGTAAGGACATGGCCCACAAGCTGGACCTCCAGCCGTGGATTCTGTTCGGCGACCCTGCGCTGGATGATATGAGCATACTCTATCCCATTACCCTGGAGGAACTAAAGAACTGCCAGGGAGTGGGCGAAGGAAAAGCGAAGAAATACGGTCAGCCGTTCATCGAACTCATCGCGAAATACGTTGAGGAGAACGAGATAGAACGCCCGCAGGACCTGATAGTCAAGAGCACTGCAAGCAAGTCCGCGGTGAAGATCCAGATAATCGGAATGATCGACAGGCGTCTGCCTTTCGACGACATCGCCAAGGGGCTGGATATGCCTATGTGCGACCTGCTGACGGAGGTGGAGACCATCGTTTCCGCAGGAACTAAACTAAATATTAATTACTACGTAAACCAGGAGGTGGAGCCCGATGTGGTGGCAGAGCTGATGGATTATTTCCGCCACGAAGCCGCTTCGGATTCGCTGGACGACGCGATCCGCGCCCTCGAGAACGACTATTCCGAGATGGAGATCCGCCTCACACGTATTAAATTCATTTGTGAAGTAGCGTCATAGGATGATTCCCCAGGAGACAGTAAACCTAATCCTTGAGACGGCCCGTGTGGAAGAGGTCGTCGGCGACTTCGTGTCCCTCAAGAGGCGCGGAGCCAGCCTGGTGGCTTGCTGTCCTTTCCACAACGAAAAGACGCCTTCCTTCTATGTGACTCCTTCGAAGGGTATCTACAAATGCTTCGGCTGCGGCAAGGCCGGCGATTCCGTGCGTTTCCTGATGGACTATGAGCATATGGACTATCCCGCTGCCCTGCGCTATCTCGCCCAGAAGTACCATATCGAGGTGCAGGAGGAGGAGATGTCCGCCGAGGAAATCGCGAACCGCCAGCGCCGTGAGAGCGTGATGCTCGCGAGCGAATTCGCGCACAAGTTCTTCAATGAGCAGTTGCAGACCCAGGAGGGAAAGAATGTGGGCCTGGCATATTACCACACCCGCGGAATCGAAGACGAGACTATTGCGAAATGGGGCCTCGGTTGGGCTCCGTCCGCACGTTCGGCCCTGACCGACGCCGCAATCGCGGCGGGTTACAAGCCCGAGTACCTCATCGCGGCCGGCCTGACCGTGCAGCATGAGGACGGCTCGCTTTCGGACCGCTTCCGCGAGCGCGTGATGTTCCCGATCCACTCCCTGGCCGGCCGCGTCATCGCCTTCTCGGGCAGGACGCTCAAGAGCGACAACCCCGCCAAATACGTTAACTCGCCGGAGACGGAGATCTACACGAAGAGCAAGGCCCTGCTGGGAATCTACTTCGCCAAATCGGAGATATCCCGCCAGGATAAGTGCATCCTGGTCGAGGGCAATGTGGACGTGATCACCCTTCAGCAGCTGGGCGTCCTGAACGTGGTGGCCAGCTGCGGAACGGCCCTGACGGCCGAGCAGGTGCGCCTGATCCACCGTTTCACCAGCAACGTCACGATCATGTACGACGGCGATGCCGCCGGAATCCATGCCGCCGAGAAGGGCACGGCCCTGGCGCTGCCCGAGGGCATGAACGTGCGAATCGTGCTGCTGCCTGACGGCGAGGACCCGGACAGCTTCGGCCGTAAGCACAGCTTGCAGGAGGTGCAGGATTATATCGCCGCGAACGAGCGTGATTTCATCTCGTTCAAGACGGACCTGCTGCTGCGCGAGGCCGCCGGCGACCCTTACAAGAAGTCCGGCCTGATCAACGACATCGCTGACACGATAGCCCTCATTCCGGACGCCGTCCAGCGCTCGGTCTATGTCCAGGAGACGGCCGCGAAGTTCGGGATTGAGGCGCAGATAGTGTTCGACCGCATCGTGAAGACGCGCAAGCAGCGCATGGAAGACGAGGACAAGGCCCGCGAGAGGGAAGCCCGCCGCGCAGCCCGTTCGGCCGACGAGGGTCTGCAGGAGATGGCCCCGGTCGATGAGGCTGAAGCGCCCGAGTTCATGCCGGTGGGCCCGCACGAGCTGACTTTCGAGAACAAGCTTCTGGCGCCGCTCGAGGCGGACATCCTCAGCTTCCTTCTTCGCTACGGCGACCGCCCGATGAACTTCGAGACTGATTCGGAGTACTACACTGAGGAAGTTTCGAATGTCACTGATTTCATCCGCGGCGCGATTGAGGAGGAAGGCCTTCAGAACTCGGTCTACCGCAAGACCTACGACGCGTTTGTGGACGCCTATTGCGACGGTCTGGATCAGGACACTATCATCCGCAGGCTCCTTGGCAGCCAGGATCAGGACATAGTCAGGGTCACATCCGAGCTGTCGTTTGAAAAATACCAGATTACGGTGCAGAATTTCAACGATTCCATGATGAGTGTGGAATCGTGGCTTGTGAACTATGTGCCGAAAACGATTCTTATGTACGCAGAGCGCCGCGTGCAGATGAGAATAGATTTCCTGAAAGATTCGCTCGCGAAGTCCTCAGACTCCGCCGAGCAGCTGAAGATAATGCAGGCGCTTGTGAAGTTTCAGAAGTTCCAGAGGGAACTCAGCAAGAAGATAAAGAAATGAAGAACTACAAAAGAACACTCGTGACTGCCGCCTTGCCCTACGCAAACGGCCCCGTGCACATCGGACACCTCGCAGGAGTCTATGTTCCTGCGGACATCTACGTCCGTTATCTGCGAATGCGGGGTAAGGACGTGCTTTTCGTGTGCGGAAGCGACGAACACGGTGTGCCCATCACCATCAAGGCCCGTCAGCAGGGCTGCTCCCCCCAGGATATAGTGGACAAATACGATAAGATAATCTCCGATTCCTTCAAGGGCTTCGGAATCAACTTCGACGTCTACGGACGCACTTCGTCCAAGATCCACGAAGAGACCGCCTCGGAGTTTTTCAAAAAGCTCTACGACAGCGGCAAGTTCATCACGAAGACCACCGAGCAGTACTACGACCCGGAGGCCAAGACCTTCCTGGCAGACCGTTATATAGTGGGCACCTGCCCCAAGTGCGGGAATCCGGATGCCTATGGCGACCAGTGCGAGAAGTGCGGCAGCACCCTCAGCCCGGAAGAGCTCATCAACCCGAAGAGCAAGCTCAGCGGCGCCGAGCCTATCAAGAAGGAGACCACCCACTGGTATCTGCCCCTGCAGGACTACGAGCAGTGGCTGCGCGAGTGGATTCTGGACGGCCACAAAGAATGGCGCTCGAATGTCTACGGCCAGGTGAAGAGCTGGCTGGACGGCGGCCTGCAGCCCCGTGCGGTCACCCGTGACCTGGATTGGGGCGTGCCCGTGCCCGTGGAGGGTGCGGAAGGCAAGGTCCTCTATGTCTGGTTCGATGCCCCCATCGGCTATATCAGCAACACAAAGCAGCTGCTCCCGAACGACTGGGAGAAGTGGTGGAAGAGCGAGGACACTAAACTCGTGCATTTCATCGGTAAGGACAACATCGTGTTTCACTGCATAGTCTTCCCCTCGATGTTGAAGGCCTATGGCGACGGTTATATTCTGCCGGACAACGTCCCTTCGAACGAGTTTCTGAATCTGGAAGGCGACAAGATCTCGACCTCCCGCGGCTGGGCCGTGTGGGCTCACGAATATCTGGAGGATTTCCCGGGAAAGCAGGACGTGCTCCGCTATGTGCTGACCGCCAACGCTCCGGAGACCAAGGACAACGACTTCAGCTGGAAGGACTTCCAGGTCCGCAATAATTCGGAACTGGTGGCGATTTTCGGAAACTTCGTGAACCGCGCAGTGGTTCTGACCCATAAGTATTTCGAGGGGAAGGTGCCGGCTTTGGGCGCGCTTGAAGCGATAGACAAGGAAGCTCTGGATGAGATTCCCGCTCTTCGTGCTTCGCTGGAGAAGAACCTTGAAAATTACCGTTTCCGCGAGGCTTTGAAAGACGCTATGAGCATGGCCCGCGTGGGCAACAAATACATCTCCGACACCGAGCCCTGGAAGGTTGCAAAGACCGATATGGCCCGCACAGGGACTATCCTGAATGTCTGCCTGCAGATATGCGCGGACCTCGCGATTGCGTTCGAGCCCTTCACTCCGTTTGCTGCAGAGAAGCTCCGCAAGATGATCGATTCACCGCTCGAGTGGGATCTGCTCGGTAAGACGGACATCCTGCCCGCAGGCCACCAGATCGGCGCGGCCGAGCTGCTCTTCGAGAAGATTGAGGATGATGCCATTCAGGCGCAGCTGGACAGGCTGGCGCGCATCCGCGAAGAGCGCGAGGCGGCAGCGAAGGCGGCCGCGGCAGCCGAGGCTGCTGCGCATGTGGAACCCCAGAAGGCTGAGGTTACCTTCGATCAGTTCGAGGCCATGGACATCAGGACGGCTACCGTCCTGGAGGCTGAGCGCGTGCCGAAGACAGACAAACTCCTGAAGCTTACGATAGACACCGGCATAGACAAGAGGGTGATAGTGAGCGGCATCGCCGAGTACTACACCCCCGAGCAGATGGTGGGGAAGCAGATCTGCATACTCGCGAACCTGGCTCCGCGCGTAATTCGCGGAATCGAGTCGAAGGGAATGATTCTGATGGCCCGCCAGGGAGACGGCAAGATGCGTATAGTCTCCCCTGAAGAGGCTTTAGTCAATGGAGCAACGATAGGATAACATCTTTTTTATTAACCATTTTAATACACAAAACATTATGAAGAAAACTTTACTCGTAGTGGCGGCTGCAGCCATGTTGCTCGCACCGTCTTGTGCAACTCTTAAGGGTCTCTTCGCAGGTGCTGTCGGCGGCGCAGCAGTGGGTGCAGGTATCGGCTACCTCATCACCGGTGATTCCGAGGGCGCTCTGAAGGGAGCAGCTATCGGCGGCGCAGCGGGTGCTGCCACCGGCACCGCAATCGGCGCTGTCATGGACAAGAAGGCAAAGGAACTCGAGAAGATCGAGGCTGCCAAGATCGAGACCATCACCGACGCCAACGGCTTCGAGGCTATCAAGGTCACCTTCGCCAGCGGAATTCTCTTCGATTTCAACTCTTCCGAGCTTAGCGCAGAGTCCAAGGAGTCCCTCAAGCAGTTCGCAACTGTTCTCGCAGATCTCGGCTCTAACGCGGACATCACCATCCTCGGCCACACCGACAATGTCGGCACCGCAGAGGCCAACGAGAAGGTCTCCCAGAAGAGGGCAGACGCTGTGAAGAAGGAGCTCAAGAAGGACGGTATGGATCCCAACCACCTCTATGCCCAGGGTCTTTCCTTCAACAAGCCCGTTGCAGACAACGAGACTGAAGAAGGCCGCGC
>JAGAAD010000006.1 GCA_017615445.1 Bacteroidales bacterium | reverse complement strand
GCCGATCACGGCCACCGTGCCCTTGCGCGCCAGCGGGAGAAGCCCGCCTTCGTTCTTGAGCAGCACGTAGGATTCGCCGGAAATGCGGCGCGCCACCGCACGGTGGGCGTCACTGTACACGAGCTTTGCAGCCTCTTCTTCGTGGCAGAACTTGTACGGGTCCACGAACAGGCCGAGCTTGTACTTCGCTTCGAGCACGCGGCGCACCGCACGGTCCACCGTCTTCATCGAGATCTCGCCTTTGTCCAGGCCGGGCTTCGTCTGGGTGAACAGGGCCTCGGCGACCATGTCCATGTCCATGCCGGCGTTCAGCGCGCGGACGCCCACCTCGTGGTAGTCGCCCACTCCGTGCATGATGCACTCGGAGATGCCGGTGTAGTCCGAGACCACGAAGCCGTCCCATCCCCACTGCTCGCGCAGAACATCGGTCAGCAGCCACTTGTTCACGGACGCGGGCACGTCGTCCACGACGTTGAACGAGGCCATGAACGAGCCGGCGCCGGCGTCGGCCGCGGCCTTGTAGCCGGTCATATACTCGTTGAACATGCGCTGGTGCGACATATCCACGGTGTTGTAGTCGCGGCCGGCCTCAGCGCCGCCGTAGAGCGCGAAATGCTTGACGCAGGCCATAATCTGGTCCGGGGCGGTGAACTGCTCGCCCGGGCGGCCCTGATAGCCGTAGACCATCGCCTCGGCGATGCGGGCGTTCAGGTACGGGTCCTCGCCGCTGCCTTCGCTCACTCGGCCCCAGCGTGGGTCGCGTCCGAGGTCCACCATAGGGCTGAAGGTCCACGAAATGCCGTCTACCGAAGCCTCCACGGCCGCGATGTGAGCGGACTCCTCCACCGCAGCCATATCCCAGGTGCAGGCCAGTCCGAGCGGAATCGGGAAGGTGGTTTCATAGCCATGGATAATGTCCATGCCGAAGATCAGCGGGATGCCGAGCCTCGACTGCTCCACCGCTATCTTCTGGTAGCGGCGGATTTCGGCGGCGCCCTTGACATTGAACAGGCCGCCTACCTCGCCCTTGGCGATACGGTCTTCCACACCCACGCTTTTCCCTTCTCCGGTGACTATGTCGCCCGCGACTGGAAGGTTCAGCTGACCGGCCTTTTCTTCGATAGTCATCTGAGCCATGAGTTTGGAGATGAAGCGGTCCATCTCCTTATCTGAAGCATTCTTGGTGGTGCATCCTAAAGCAAGCAGGGCCAGGAGTGCAAAAGTCAGTGTTCTTTTCATATTGTTATTTCCAGGTAAATCCGAGTTTGGTGAGGCCCGCCTGGACGTCTGTGTCCTTCATAAAGGTGTCCCAGAGCAAGCCTGTGCGGTGGTTCTCCATCATCACCACGATAGGTCCCTGATCTATCGCGATGTAGGACGGGGCGAACCAGTTTTGTTTAAGGGCGAAAGCGTCCTTGAAGCCGTAGTCGCTCCAAAGGCGGTCGCCTAGTTTGTAGTAAAAATATTTCATTGCGGCCATCGATTCTTCCGGACTGTAGGGGAAGGAAGCGAGGGCGGCGGTGGGAGCGACGGTGCCGGTGTCGTGGTTGGGACTGGACGCGGTGTAGCCGTCGTAGTAGTCTGATGCGGTGAGGCCCCAGCATTCGGCGCTGTAGCCGTAGCCTTTGGTGCTGCTGACGCAGTATTCATAGTTGGTGCGGACGTGCTTGCTGAGCTGCTGCCAGTAGTCTCTGGTCCCGTCGTTGAGCTTGCGGGGATCCAGGCCCATATAGGAGTAGTGCACAAAGAACAGTGGGTTCTTATAGCCGTAGGAGTTGGAAGGCTTCCAACCCTGCTCGTACACATCCTTCGTGATAGGATGGGTCGGTGATGAGGCGGCGAGGATATACACTATCTGGGCTTCGTTCCAGGATGTGATCCGCATATTCATCTTCCAGTCGTGGTTCGAAGACCAGTGCCAGTAGAGCACGTTCTGCCCGCCGCGCTGGAACCATGTCCATTCGACAGACTCCCAGAGTTCGGTAATCTTCGAGCGTAAGGAGGTCTCGGTCGCATCCGAGCCATTGAAATACTGCCTGGCGGCCAGCAAGCCTTCGATCAGGAAGGCGGTTTCCACCAGGTCCGCGCCGTCGTCATACTGGCTGAAAGCGATCGCCTTGCCGGTCTCGCCGTTGATCCAGTGCGGCCAGGCGCCGTGGAAACGTTCGGCCGCCGCGAGGAAGTTCGCGATTTTGAGCAGGCGCGCTGCCCCCTCGGTCCGGGTGATCCAGCCGCGCTCCACGCCCACAATGATGGCCATAATCCCGAAGCCGCTCCCGCCCGCAGCCACGGTGTCCCCCGAACCGAGTCTCTCGCGCGCAAGTCCGCTCGTCGGATGGGCATAGTCCCAGAAGTACTTGAAAGTCTGTTTCTGGACTTTATCGAATAGCTCGTCATCGGAAATTTGCGGGAATTTGTCCGATGTGTCGTAGCCGGTGACGAAAGCCAACTTATAGTCGTAAAGGATGTCCACACCGAAATTCTTGCCGGCATAGAGACGGAGAATTATCTTGGTGGACGGAGGGAGGGTCTTGTTGGAGGAAACTGTCAGGACCTTGCCTTCCACGGCGAGATCGAAACTCTCCTGAGACACTCCGGTGATGCTGATTTTGTCCGGGTCGATCCTGGACCCGTCCAGGTCTTTGCTGAAAGTCAGACGCCACACGGCGCTGCCGTTCACATCGGAAGGGACACTCTTTTCGGTGATCGCCTTTCCGTTGAATTCGAACGAAAGGATTTCCGCCTTGGGATAGACGGTTTCCTCCTGCGGAGTGCAGGAGAACAGGGCTGCAAGCAGCACAAAAGGCAGAAAACGTTTCATTCAATTAAAAATGGAGGGTCTGCGCAGGGCAGACCCTCCGGATAATTTGATAATAATTAGTCGTTGATGTTTGCAATCTCAGCCCTGTAGAGAGCGGCGACCTCATCAGCGGAAAGGCCGCGGTTGTAGAGACGCATTTCGTCGAGCTTGACGTTCTCGAGGTCGCCCATCCACTCGTCGGTAGCACCGTTCACGAGTTTAGGAAGCCATGCACCGATGTTGAGACCGGTAGCGGTTGACCAGTTGAGATTTCCGGCAGGAGTGCCCTCGGCTGCGGTCCAGTCGTAGCATGCAACTGCTCCCTCAGGAGTGACCTCAGCACCGTTTGCGAAAGCGTGGAACTCAGACTTCTCAGCGTCGTAGCTGTAGACCACATGGATCCAGCGGGCAGCGGTCCAGCACTTCTCGTATTCGTCGGAATAGGTCTTCCAGAATGCACCGTTCTCATTGTAACGATAGCAGTTCTTGAGGGTCAGATAGCCGTCGCCAACTGCGGTGCGGTCCACGGAGACAGACATGCAACCCCAGAAGAGGTCGTCGGAGCTGACCTGGAAGTACATGGGAACGGGGGCCTCGGTGACCTCGGGTCCGTTGAGCCAGAACGAGAGGGTGAAAGCCTTCATTTCCTTGATCTTGCTGTCTGCGGGAAGGTCATAGACGAGGTATGAGCCCTTGGTTCCCTGATAGCACTTACCGGTGCGGCCTTCCACGAAGTTGGCCTCCGAGCCTGTACCCTGATCCTTCGGGGTGAGCTTGGAGATGTACTCGGTGGCGTCCTCCATCGGGAAGTAAGCTACGAGAGCGTCCTTGGCGACAGTGATTTCAGCTTTTCCGTTAGGGGTGTTGGGTCCTTCGGGAGTCTTGTCGCAAGATGCGAATGTGCAGAGTGCAAGCGCTGCTGCAGCGAAAACATAAAGTTTCTTCATGATTTGAATAAAAATAAAAAGGTTGTTAATAAATGTTGTTGGTTTAGTTTTCTAGTATGTGTAGCCCGGGCTCGGCACCAGACCTTCGTTGAGAGAAATCTGGGTGGAGGGAATCGGGAAAAAGTCGTGGAAGTTGGTCTTTGCCTTGACGAACTGGGCTCCGCAGACCTCGCCGACCTTTCCGAGACGTATGAGGTCGAAGATGCGGTTGCCTTCGAGTGCCAGCTCCGCGCGGCGCTCATCATAGATGTTGTCCAAAGTGGCGGCAGTGTTTGCGATTCCTGCACGGTTCTGGACAAGATGGAGGGCGTCGTCGGCGCTAAGGCCGCAGGTTCCGACCGGAGCGCCATGGGCGAGAGCCTCGGCGTAGATGAGGAGGATCTCGGCGTAGCGGATCAGGCGGATATTGTGGTCGTAGCCGTAGGCGTTGGTGTTGTAGGTGTTGTACTCAAGCGGAGTGTAGACCTTTCCGTTGTAGTACTTGTTGGGGCACTTGTCGCTGATATAATCTCCTTCGGGAGTGGTTTTGCCGCTCTCGAGGAAAGTGATGGCGATACGCTTTGCATCTCCCCTGCCCTGAAGGAAGTTCAGGAGGTTGTCGTTAGGCACATTGAAGCCCCAACCCTGCATACCGGCGGGAGTGTTGCTTCTCGGGCCCTGATAGTAGGCGTAGAGCACATAAGGCGCCGCGCCGGAAGTCTGTCCGAGGTCTGAAGATTCAATCTCCATCAGCGATTCAGAGCAGCCTTCACCGTCCACCGAGAAGAGGAAACGGTAGTCGTCCTGCAGGGCGAATTTGCCGGAAGAGATGATAGCGTCGCAGGCTGCGGCTGCTGTCGGCCAGTCCTCGCGATAGAGGGCGTGCTTGGCCTTCACTGCATAGGCTGTGTACTTGGTGTAACGGGTGCCCCAGGCCTTGCTGTAAGAAGCCGGGAGGGTGTCGATGGCCTCGTCCAGGTCCTTGCAGACATACTGGTAGAGCTTGTCAAGCGAAACCTGAGGGTTGTTGGCGAGCTGCTCAGCCGTCATATTGCCCTCCACGATAGGCACGCTTCCGAAGGTGCGCATAAGCTCGAGGTAGGCGTAGGCCCTGATCACCTTCGCTTCGTTGGCGCACTCGCGGGCGTAGGCCTTGTTCTCGTCCGTGCTCATCGCGGCGTAGTAGTTAGCCTCCTGGATAAGGGCGTTGTTGGCCGAGGAAATAATATCGTAGTAGCCTGTCCAAAGGGAATTGAACATGTAGTTGTTCGGGGTGAACGTGTACTCGTCCATCTCCTTTGCATAGGAGTTGTCGGATGCCTCCGAGCCTTTGTCGGAATCATCGGAAGTCACATCGGTGACGCAGATATACGGGAACCAGATGTCGTTACGCATCTGGGCATAGGCCGCGCTGACAGGCTGGAAGATATTCTCAGCCTTGGTGTAGTCCGTGGCAGTGGACGGCATGGTGCCCTCCACGCGGATGTTCAGAAAATCAGAGCAGGAAGCCAATGCAGTCAATGCTGCGACCAGCGAAAGAAGGTATGTTATCTTTTTCATAACTGTCTGCATTTTAGAAGTTGACATTCACACCGAGGGTGTAGATAGACTGCATAGGATAGACGCTGTTGTCTATTCCGGAGCTGATGGCGGAGCCGCCGATTTCAGTCGTGAATCCGTTGTAGCCGAAGAGAGTGAGGGGACGCTGAGCGGAGACATAGGCCCTGATGCTCTTTGCCCACTTCATACCGGAGAATGTGTAACCAGCCTGGATGTTGTTGATGCTCACAGAAGAGCCGTCCTCAAGGTAGAACTCGTTACAGCTCTGGGTGAAGGCATAACCTGCAGCCTCGGCGGACGGGTACTTGCTCGACTTGTTGCTCGAAGTCCAGCGGTTCTTGTAGAAATCCAGATCGTAGTTTGCTTCGGTGAACACACCGCGCTGCATTCTCTTGTAGTTGAGTATCTTGTTTCCGATCTGGGAATTGATAAGCATCGAGAAATCCCAGTTCTTGTAGTTGAAGCCCACATTGAAACCGAGGATGAGCCAAGGGAGAGGGCTGCCGAGATAAGTGATGTCTTCCTTATTGACGGTGCCGTCGCCGGTCACATCCTTGTACTTGAAGAAGCCTGCGTCCTTGATGTTCTGGAGGACGGGATCCTGGAGAGCCTCTTTTTCGGAAGCGTAGACTCCGTCGATCTTATAGCCCCAGAATCCGCCGATCGGGTATCCCACCGCGGCGCGGGTAGCATAGTTACCGTTGATCTCGGTGCCGGGGACGAAGTCGTTGGAGCTGAGCTCAAGTCCGCTGAGCTTCGTGACCTGGTTGTGGTTGAAAGTGGCGTTCAGGCCGAGGTTGTAGCTGAAATTCTGGCTTACGCGCTCGGACCAGCCTAGCGAGAGTTCCACACCGAGGTTCATCACCGAACCGTTGTTCGAAAGGAGGTTTGCGGTGCCGCCGCCGGCCGCGATCGGAGTGTAGAACACCACATTGTCCGTCATACGGTCGTAGAGGTCCAGCTCACCGTGGAGCTTTCCTTCCATCATCGAGAAGTCCGCACCGATATTGGCTTCGGTCACGACCTCCCACCTGAGGTAGTTGTTGTAAACCGTCTGCGCGCCCACACCGTCCACCACGGTCTCTCCGAACACTGCGGATGCACCCATTCCGGACGCTCCCACCGTGACTGCAGAGTTGGCGGGCACGTTGTCGTTACCGAGCATACCCCAGGAAGCGCGGAGCTTGAGGTAGTCGAATATCTTCTGATCCTTCATGAAATCTTCGTCCGAGATATTCCAGCCGAGACCCACTGAAGGGAAGATTCCCCACTTTTCCTGATACTTGGACGAACCGTCCGCACGGAGAGTGACTGTGGCCAGATACTTCTCGGCGAAGTTGTAGGTGCCGCGGGCGAAGAAAGACAGACCGTTGTAGCGGGTCGCGCCATCGGATGTGGTCTGGTTCTTCGGTGAACCGTTGACCAGGTACCTGGATGCGGCGTCGTAGTTCGGGACCGAATTCCTGGTGCCGTAGAGGTAGGAGGAGAACTGGGTCCTGACTGAATTACCCACCATCACTGAATATGAATGCTGGCCGTTGCGGTCGCTGAAGGTGAGGACATTGTCGAAAATCTGGTTCAGGCCGTAGCCGAACTGTTTTGTGAAGGTGGAAGTTCCCACACACTGGCTGCCGCCCACATTGAATTCCGGAGTGTAGTTCTGGCTGTCGTAGAAATTGAAGTCCAGATTGTAGGAAGTCTTGAGGCTGAGCTTTTCGCTGATAGTGAACTCTGCATAAGCTGCAAGGACTTCCTTGAGACCGGATTCCTGGTTATTGTTGTAGTAGGCGTTTGCCACAGGGTTGCCGTAGGCGTTTGCAAAGCCGTAGAGCTGCGGAGAATCAAACTTGACCGGATAGGCCGCTTCGTTGGCATCGTTGTAGATGCTGTAGACAGGCGGATTCAGGAAGGCCTGATAGAACGCGTTGCTGTTGTAGTGGTTTGTCTTCGAACGGGAGAGGACCGAGTTCACACCCATCTTGAGCCAGGAAGTCATCTTCTGGTCCAGGCGTGTGCGGATGTTGATTCGGTTGTAGTCGTTCGTGCAGTGGTTCATGATACCGTCCTGGTAGAAGTAGCTCACACCCACCGAATAGTTGGTGTTGTCCGATGCGCCCGAGAAGTCGATTGAATGGCTGGTGGTGAGAGCCGGCCTGACGAGGGCGGCATACCAGTCGGTGTCGCCGTTGTAGTTGGCGGCGGACTTGGGCACATAGCCGGTGGTGTTCTTGTTCGCCTCGTTCATCAGCTCGATGTACTGCTCGGCATTGCAGAGCTTCATGATGTTGGTCGGGATCTGCACGCCGCCGTAGCCTTCGTAGTTGATGGTGAGATGGTCCTTTGCACCTTTCTTGGTGGTGACTATAATGACGCCGTTTGCTGCGCGCACACCGTAGATGGCGGCCGCAGATGCGTCCTTAAGGACCGTCAGGTTCTCGATATCCGAGCTCGAGAGGAAGTCGATGTTGTCCACGAAAGTTCCGTCCACGACATACAGCGGAGTAGCGTAATCGCTGATGGAGCCCACACCGCGGACCTTGACGGTCGGCGAGGCGCCGGGAGCACCGCTGTTGATGATCTGCACGCCGCTGACCATACCCTGCAGGGCGGACATCGGGCTGGACGAAATCTGCTTCGAAAGTTCCTCACCCTTCACCGTGACTATAGGGGCAGTGAGGTCTTTGGATTTCTGTGTGCCGTATCCCACGACCACCACCTCTTCCAGGAGGAGGTTGTCCGGATACATTGTGACATCGATCACTGTCTTGCCCTCCACGGGGACCTCAACGTCCTTGAAGCCGTAGAAGGAGAAGACGAGGACAGCATCTGCGGGCACCTTGATGGTGTACGCTCCGTCCAGGTCCGTGACCGTGCCGTTGCTGGTACCTTTCTCGAAGACTCCGGCGGACATCTGAGGCCAGCCCTGGTCGTCGAGCACGGTACCCGTGACGGTGATAGTCTGGGCGAAAGCCGCCGCAGAAATCAACGCCAAGGCTAGAATAGTTGCTAAACGCTTCATTGTTATTGGTTGTTAGTGTAATAAAATCCTAATTCATCGAGTCCGTCGCGGATCTCCGGCGCGCTCATAAAGAGCTTCCAGAGAAGACCGCTGCGGTAGTTCTCAAGCATCACGGCAATCGGACCCTGGTCTATGGCCAGATAGCTTCGGACAACCTGTTTGTCCGCCGGCATGGACGGGTTGTAGGCGTCGTAGAAGCCCATAGGACCGAAGAGTTCGTCTCTGAGATCTTCATAGAGGTGGTGCATACACTTCAGAGACTCCTCCGGGGTGTAGACTATGGAAGATATCGCCGCAGTCGGAGAGACAGTGCCGTTTTCGTCCGGAGTTCCGGGATGGTGTGAGCAATAGCCCACCTTGGGGTCGTCCGAAGAGGTGAAGCCCCAGAGGTCCGCGCCGTAGCCTTTCCAGCCCTTGGGATTCTCCAGAGCGTAGTTGTAGTGAATCAGCGCGTGTGCCCTTCCCCGCTCGTAGTAATCCGTCAGCCCGTCTGAGAGCCCGCGAGGGTCGAGCCCTAGGAAGGAATAATGAGTAAAGAAAAGCGGCCCGCCGTACTCCATTCCTATCGTCAGAGGAATTCCGTAGTAAGACTTGCCGTTGTAGTAATAGTCCGAATTCTTGTAACAGGCTTCGTAGACATTGCGTCCGACTTTGTGGGTGGGAGAAGATGCCGCCAGAACGTAAGCGATAAGACATTCGTCGTAGCCTTTCACGCGGTGGTTCATCTTCCAGCCGTAGTTCTTGGACCAGTGCCAGTAGAGAGAATCCGTGCCCTGAGTGTACCAGTCCCATTCCATCCCGCGCCAGAGTTCATCCGCACGGCGGGCCAGCTCGGGCGCGCTCTCCTTGAAGTATTGCCTCAAGGTCAGGAGTCCCTGGGCGAGGAAGGCGGATTCGATCACATCTCCCCCGTCGTCGTATTTGCTGAAGGGATAGACCTTGCCGCTGTTACCGTCGTACCAGTGAGCCCACATACCGTGGAAGCGCTCGCATTTCTCAAGGAAAGTAAGCTGCTTGTCGAACAGATAGACTCCGTACTCGCGAGGGAGGTATCCCCTCTCCATTCCCGCGATTATGGCCATAATCCCGAAGCCTGAGCCGCCGGTGGTCACAATATCTCCGAAAGTGTCGTTCAAACGCTCGCGCGCCAGGCCCGTGTTGGGCTCGGAGAAATCGGTGAAATATAGGGTGGTGCGCCTCTGGACTGTGTCTATCAACGCCTCGTCGGACACAACAACGCCGGCCCTGCGAGGGCCACAGGAAGGAGCTAAAGCCACGAATGCGGCAACTAGCAGAATGAAGGTCGATTTATTAAACAAATGGCCTGTTTTGTGTTAATGCGCTGCAAATATAACGAAACCCTTCGAAATATCCTAATGCGCCTGTGCACGTGCAAGCGCGGACACGCCGCACGAGTTGAACGCCTCCACCGCGAACCAGTATTCCTGATCCACGGAAAGCGACGGGAGCAGCAGATGGTCTTCTCCATAGACCATCCAGGTGCTGTAGAGTTTGTCCGGAGCGATGCCCCAGTAGACGTTGTAGCCCTGCGCGCCGGGGACGGCCTTCCAGCTGATCAGCGCATCTCGCCTGTCCTCGCAGCGAACCGCCCTGACATCTTCAGGCGCAGCAGGCGCATTCCCGCTGCCCAGCCCGAAAACTCTGATCTCGGATAGAGCCAGATACGGCGCTGAAACCGCCACATTGCGGTAGCGCACATAGCGCGCCTTCGCAGGCCGCTTCAACTGTATATATGCATTCGGGGCGTCCACCTTCGAACGTGAGCGGTCCTCGAGCGTGAACCATTTCACGCCGTCCAGGCTGCCCTCCAGCACATAGCGCTGGCACAGACCCTTCGGCCGGCCGTAGAGGCCGGAATTATGGTCGAAGAAGTTCACCTGCAGGGCGTAGACGGTCGCCTCGTCCTCGAGGTCGATCTGAGCCCATTCGTCCGCGCCGCTGCCGGCTGCGAGCCAGTAGCTCTTGCAGTCCTCGTCCGTCAGGTTCGAAGGCTCGAAGGTGGCCGAGGTCTTCGGCCGGTTCCACTCCGCGAAGCCTTCCGCCTGAGCGGCGCTGCCCTGCTGCCAGCTGGAGGCGGTGACAGGCTTGTTCAGGGAAAGCAGCATCCAGCCCGCGAAGGCGCCCTTCCCGCCCTCAACCGAGGGCGCGAGATGGGGATAATCCCCGAAGCGCGTGTCCGCCCACATTATGCCGTCCGCGTCGAAAAAGGTCGGGTAGGCGCAGAGGCGGCGTTCCCAGTTCACGATCGCGGACAAAGACATGGACGCATAGTGCCAGAACTGGCCGCCCGGGCCCTCGACCGTGCTGCCGTGGCCGGCGCCGCACATGTAGCCGCCAGGCTTGTAGGAGAACGGGTTGTGCGCCTGGTAGGTGTACGGGCCGAGCGGGTCCTTCGAGGTGTAGACGCCGTCGCCGTAGACATTGAATTCCGTGCCGGGCGCGGCATATTCCATATAATAGGTTCCGCCATGCTTGCTGAGCCAGGGACCCTCGATGTAGGCGGCGATGCGCGTGTCCGAATGGTTCTGCCCGAAGCGCTCCCAGCCGTGCGCGCTGCCGTCCGCGTTGAAAAGCTCCACCGTGGGCCCGCAGACGCGGAAACGGTCGCGCATATCGAGCTTCTTGCCCCGGATCGGGAAGACGTTGGAGGAGCCCCAGAACATGTAGGCCTGGCCGTCGTCGTCGATGAAAAGGGCCGGGTCCTGCAGGTCGTGCAGAATCAGCGGAGTGCTCTCCCACTTCCCTGCGGCCGGGTCGTCCGAATAGAGCACGCTCATCGAACCGGAGGGATCGCCGCAGACGTAGAGCAGCGAGTCGCGGTAGTTCCATGCCGCCGGGGCGTTCGAGCCCTGGGGGTACCAGGTGCTGGCAGGCCGCACGAACTCCCAGTCCGTGAGGTCCTTCGAATGCCAGTAGCCCAGGCTACGCGTGACGAACATGTAGTACTCGCCCCGGAACTGCACCACCGCCGGATCCGCGCCCGAACGGTAGGACAGGTTCTTGTCCGAATCGTAGACGGCATAGGTGTAGTCTATGTCCAGAGGGTTGCAATAGGTCTGCGGAAGCTGCGTTCCACGGGTGCAGGACAGCGCCAGGGCCAGGGCTGCGAGGCTGAGAATTCGTTTCATATTTCCCAAAGATAGGAATAATTGTTATCTTTGCACGCTAATGAAAACAAGTACTATAACCTCTGCCTGTTATCTGGCGATGGTACGTCGCGGCTGTGCGCACCTGAGCGCTAGCAAGGACGTCATCAACGACCTCAACGTCTTCCCCATCCCGGACGGCGACACAGGCGACAACATGTTCATGACAATCAACTCCGGTTGCCAGAACGCCTCTCTCTCCGAATCATTGGGCGAAACCGCCAAATCAATATCATCAGGCATGCTACTCGGCGCCCGCGGCAACAGCGGCGTCATCCTTTCGCGCATCTTCGCCGGCATCGGCAAGGGGCTCGATGGAGCTGAGACGGCGGACCTGAGCGCCTTCAAAGCCGCCATGGCCGCGGGCGTGGAAGAATCCTACAAAGCAGTCTCCGTGCCCGTGGAGGGCACCATCCTCACCGTGTTCCGCGAGGGAGTGCAGAAAGCCGCCGAAAAGCCGGCCGACACGCTCGAAGACTACTTCGCGGCCCTCATCCCTGAAATGGAAGTCTCACTCGAGCACACGCCGGACCTCCTCCCCACCCTCAAGGAAGCGGGAGTGATCGACAGCGGCGGCGCGGGCATCCTCTCGATAGTGCGCGGAATGGCCGAGGCGCTGGATGCCACGGACGATGTGGAACTGCCGGACAACCCGGCCCCCGAGTCGGCCCATGGCCCCGTGAACCTTAACGCCTTCACCGAGAACGACGAGCTCGAATTCGGCTATTGCACCGAGTTCCTCCTGCGCCTGCAGACCTCGAAGGTGGATCTGGATTCGTTCGACGTGGCCGAGATACGCGACTACCTCACCGCCGTCGGCGAATCGGTAGTCTGCTTCCGCGACGGTTCGATCGTGAAGGTCCATGTCCACACGCACACGCCCGGAGACATCCTCAACCACTGCCAGCGCTGGGGCGAGTACCTCACGCTGAAGATCGAGAACATGGCCCTGCAGCACAACGAGACGCAGATCAAGAAGGCTGCGGCCGAGCCCGAATTCAAAATCAGCAAGAAATACGGAGTAGTCACCGTCGCGAGCGGCGAAGGCCTCGTGCAGACCTTCCTGGATGCCGGCGCGGACGAAGTGATACGCGGCGGGCAGACCATGAACCCGTCCGCCCAGGATTTCATCGACGCCTTCAAGAAGATAGGCGCCGAGACCGTGTTCGTCTACCCTAACAATTCCAATATCGTGATGACCGCCCTGCAGGCCGCGAGCATGTTCGAGGACTCGAAGGTGATAGTCATCCCCACCAAGACTATCGGCGCGGGCTATGTCGGAATCGCCTCGCTGGACAAGAGCGAGAAGGACGTGGACGCGCTGGTCCAAGCGCAGAAGGAAACCGTCGCGGCCGTCACCTGCGGCATGGTCTCGAAGGCCAACCGCGACGCGGACATGAACGGCGTGGCCGTGAAAGAAGGCGACCATATCGCCATCTGCGACGGGGAGATAGTCTGCGACTGCCAGACCGCCGAGCAGGCCCTCCTGGAACTCTGCGAGAGCACGGAAGCTGGCGACCACGATGTGGCGGTCGTCTTCTTCGGACAGGACGTCACTCCCGACCAGGCGGACGAGGTTTCCGCGGCCCTTCAGGCCAAATACAAAATGACTGAATTTATGTTTATCGCCGGCGGACAGCCGGTCTATAATTACATCTTGACACTATGCTGACCTATTTCGTAGACTCAGATTGCGATTTCAATCTGGAAGACTGTAAGGAACTTGGCTGCAAACTAATCAGCATGCCCTACAGCATCGACGGAAAAACCACTTACCCCTACGTAGATTTCAAAGAGTTCGACTCCCACGCCTTCTATGAGGGCCTCCGCGGAGGTATCCTTCCCACCACGAGCGCCATTCCCGAGGAAGACTACAGAAAGCATTTCGAGCCGGAATTCAAAGCCGGAAACGACATTTTCTATTTCCACTTCAGCGAGGCGATGACCATGACCTTCGGCAATATGCGCAAGGTAGTGGACGAACTTCTTGCAAAATACCCTGAGCGCAAGTTCTATGAGATAGACTCCAAGGGCATCACCATCATCAGCTACCTGATGGGCCGCGATTTCTTCAAGCTCGTAAAGGCCGGCAAAACTCCCGAGGAACTTGTGGAGTGGGGCAAAAAGGAAGTGGACCACTACGCCCAGTACTTCTTCGCGGACGACCTGAAGTTCTTCCGCCGCAGCGGCCGTGTGAGCGGACTCGCCGCCACCATGGGCGGTCTGATCGGACTCCGCCCCATCATCACCATGAACGAAGAGGGCAAGATGGTCAGCGTGGGCACTGAAAAGGGCCGTGTGAAGGCCATCAA
This sequence comes from Bacteroidales bacterium, assembly GCA_017615445.1. The sequence continues at coordinate 1,173 of JAGAAD010000006.1, read as the reverse complement.
CCGCCTCGTGGGCGAAGTGCTCGAAAAGGGCGACGACGTGAAGGCCCACGGCATAGTGGTCGGCCACACCGACTCTCCGGACGTGGCGATTCGGGTCGCGGATCTTCTGAAGGAAAAGCTCGGCGCAGATCTGGACATCCGCATCATCCCCACCAACCCCACAGCCGGCAGCCACTGCGGCCCGAACGGCGTGGGCGTCACCTTCCACTCAAAGTGCAGATAGACTATGATAGAAGTTAAAGAGGTCCTTACCCGCAGGCAGCAGAGGGAGTTCCTGAACTTCCCTCTGGACCTTTACAAGGACAATCCCTGCTTCGTCCCTCCGCTCTGGATGGACGAGAAGAAGATATTCGACAAGAACTACCTCTACCGCGACCAGTGCGAAGACATCTGCTTCCTGGCCTACAAAGACGGCAAGGTGGCCGGACGCATCCAGGGCATACTCCAGAAAGCCTCGAACTCGAAGACCGGCGAGAAGCGCATCCGCTTCACCCGCTTCGACACCGTCGAGGATTTCGAGGTGGCGAAGGCCCTTTTCGCGGCCGTCGAGGACTGGGCACGCAAGATCGGCATGGACACCGTCTGCGGCCCTCTGGGCTATTCCGACCTCGAGCGTGAAGGCCTGCTGATAGACGGCTTCGACCAGCTCAGCACCTTCGAGGAGCAGTACAACGCCCCCTACTACCCCGAGTTCATCGAGAAGCTCGGCTACGCGAAAGAAATAGACTGGAACGAGAGTATGCTCCGCGCACCGAAGGAGTCCACGGACGACCTTGCAAAACTGTCCGAGTTCATCCTCAAGCGCTATAATCTCCATATCGGAGAAGCGCGAAACGCGAGCGACTTCATCAAGAAATATGCGGACGGCCTGTTCGAGGTGCTGGACAACTCCTACGACGGACTCTACGGCACAGTTCCTTTCACGGACGGCATGAAGAAGCTCCTTATAGACAACTTCAAACTGGTTGTGGATCCCAAGCGCGTCGCAGTGGTCCTGGACGAGAACGAGAAGGTAATCGCATTCGCAGTGAGCTTCCCGTCGTTGGCCAAGGCGGTCCAGCCTTCCCGCGGACACCTCACTCCCCTGGCGCTAATCCGCCTGCTCAAGGCTTTGAAGAAGCCCGAGATCGTGGACCTCTGCCTCGTGGGCGTGGAGCCCGAGTGGCTGAACCG
>JAGAAD010000040.1 GCA_017615445.1 Bacteroidales bacterium | reverse complement strand
CGCTTGTTCTTGAGGTTGACGGAGAAGTCGCGCTTGGTGCGCAGCTTGGAATGGGCAACGTTGTTGCCTTTCATTCTCTTTCTTCCGGTTATTTGACAAACCTTTGCCATAATTATAGTTTTTTATTTATTAATAATCTTTGTTAAACGAACTTCAGGAAACGCTTCCAGCGTATGCTGCGCGGGAATCTCTTCCCCGAGTCCGTAGAGAGCCAAACGACAACCGGCCTTCCGACTATGTGGTCTTCAGGGACGAAGCCCCAGTACCTTGAGTCGAGGGAGTTGTGTCTGTTGTCTCCCATCATAAAGTAGTAGTCCATCTTGAAGGTGTACTCCCCTGCAGCCAGAGCTTCTTCAAGCGAAGAATGCTCGTACACTTCGATTATCCTCCGGTAAAGCGGAAGGTTTTCGGAAGTGAGCTGAACGGTCGCTCCCTTCTGAGGGACCCAAAGTGGTCCGAAGTAATCCCTGCTCCAGGTGAAGTCCGGCGAGAACGGGAAAATCTCCCTATAATCGCCCTGCACCTTCTCCATTCGATCCGTGATCTGAATTCCTTTGTAGACTTGCTGCTGCTCTCCGTTGATCCACACAAGGCCGTCTTTGACCTCGAGGGTGTCTCCGGGAATCGCGACACATCTCTTCACGTAGTGGTCCACCTTGTCCGCGGGGCGGGCAACGACCGGGCCGAGCTTGGAGATTACCGTCTTCTTTCCGTAGTACCGGCAGAGGGTGTAGTAATCCTCCATCGGGGCCTTGCGGAGAACGGTGTCGCCGTTCGGGAATCCAAACACCACGATATCGCCTCTCTGAACTTTCCTGAATCCTTTCAGCCTGCGGTAGTCACTCTGGATGAGCTTCGAATAAGACTCTTTCCCAAAGATGACGTTGTGAGTGAAGGGAATGGTCAGCGGAGTCTGCGGGATGCGTGGTCCGTATGTCAATTTGCCGACGAAAAGATGGTCTCCTGTGTAGAGAGTCTTTTCCATCGAGGGTGAAGGAATCTTAAAGGCCTGGAAGAAGAAAATGTTGATAAAGGTAACGACTATGACCGCGAAGATGATGGCGTCTAACCATTCGTTCACAGGGTCTTTCTTTTCGCCTTCCTTGTATCTCTTTTTCCAGAAGTTCCAATGGACTTTTTTGGTGATGAAGACATCGAAGATGACTATCAGGCCGAAAAGCCACCAGAAATTGCCAAGCCAGATTACCCATGCGATGTAGAGCAAAGCCCAGAATGTGAACTTCGTCCAACGATTGCGGGTAAATTCCTTCAGGCTCACGGCGTTTACTTCTTCTTGTTAACCGACTTAATTATAGCTTCGAATGCCTTCGGATTGTTCATGGCGAGGTCCGCGAGAACTTTGCGGTTAAGACCGATGTTCTGCTCTGCGAGAGCTCCCATAAACTGAGAATAAGTCATACCGTACTGACGTGCGGCTGCGTTGATTCGCTGAATCCAAAGTGCGCGGAAATTGCGCTTCTTGGCTCTACGGTCGCGGTATGCATAGGTGAGACCTTTTTCGTAGGTGTTCTTTGCAACCGTCCAAACGTTCCTCCTGGCGAGGAAATTGCCGCTGGTTCTCTTGAGAATCTTCTTGCGGCGTGCCCTTGAGGCTACTGAGTTGACTGATCTAGGCATAATTCTAAACTTTTAAAGCACCAACATTTCACGTACCCTTTTCATATCAGCCGACTCGATGATGGCGAAATGATCGAGGTTTCTCTTCTGTTTCTTGGTCTTCTTGGTGAGGATGTGGCTGTGGTAAGCATGTTTCCTCTTGATCTTGCCCGATCCGGTAAGCGTGAAACGCTTTTTAGCACCGGGATTGGTTTTAAGCTTTGCCATTTTGTTGAATGTTTTGTTAATAATATACTGTACCGTACTCTCTACGGTTACTTTTTCTTGTTAGGGGCGAGCATCATGGTCATCCTCTTTCCTTCGAGGACGGGCATGTTCTCGGCCCTTCCGAATTCCTCAAGCTCCACAGCGAAGCGGAGAAGCTGCTTCTCCCCCTGCTCTGCGAACATGATGGAACGGCCGCGGAAGAATATGGACGCCTTCACCTTCGAGCCTTCCTGGAGGAACTCCTTGGCGTGCTTGAGCTTGAACTGGAAGTCGTGTTCGTCCGTGTTGGGGCCGAAACGGATTTCCTTGATCACAACCTTCTGCGCGTTGGATTTCATCTCCTTCGCCTTTTTCTTCTGCTGATACATGTACTTTTCGTAGTCCAATATCTTGCAGACGGGCGGATCGGCCTTGGCGCTGATCTCCACGAGATCCAGTTCCAGCTCATCCGCCAGGCGGAGGGCCTTCTGAAGGGGCCAGATACCCTGCTCGGGGATGTTGTCTCCGACGAGACGCACCTCGGGGGCGGTAATCTGCTCGTTTATGCGAAGCTCGTTCTCGTCAGACTTGTTCATCTGACGAGGATCCGGTCTGCGTCCGTTCGGGCGCATTCCTGAGGGCTTTGGCTTGTAAGGTCCCGGCATTAGGCTAATTCTTCAGCTATTGCTGTTTTAATATAGTTAATAAACTGTTCCACCGACATGGAGCCCTGGTCAGCACCTTCCCGGCGAACCGAGACTGTGCCTTCCGCGGCCTCTTTTTCTCCCACAATCACCAGCACGGGTACGCGGAGAAGGGCTATTTCCCTGATCCTCTTTCCGAGCGTTTCATTGCGGGCGTCAATGGAAGCGCGAATATCGCAATTTTTTAGCGAATTACAAACTTTTTCTGCATAGTCTGCAAATTTCTCGCTGATCGGCAGCACTTTCACCTGGTCGGGCGCGAGCCATAGCGGCAGATGGCCTGCCGTGTGCTCGAGCACAACCGCGGTGAAACGCTCGATCGAGCCGAACGGAGCGCGGTGGATCATCACCGGGCGCTGCTTGCTTCCGTCCGCATCAGTGTACTCCAGGCCGAACCTCTCGGGGAGGTTGTAGTCCACCTGGATCGTTCCGAGCTGCCAGCTGCGGCCGATGGCGTCCTTGACCATGAAGTCCAGCTTCGGGCCGTAGAATGCAGCCTCGCCCAGTTCCACGACGGTCTTAAGACCCTTCTTCTTCGCGGATTCGATTATAGCGTTCTCCGCCTTCTGCCAGTTCTCGTCCGAGCCGATGTACTTGGTCTTGTTCTCAGGATCGCGGAGCGATATCTGGGCCATGTACTCGGTCATGTGCAGGGTCTTGAAGACATAGAGAATGAGGTCTATCACCTTCTCGAACTCCTCCTGGAGCTGGTCCGGGCGGCAGAAGAGGTGTGCGTCGTCCTGGGTGAAACCGCGGACTCTCGTAAGTCCGTGGAGCTCGCCGCTCTGCTCGTAACGGTAGACCGTTCCGAACTCCGCGAAGCGGAGCGGGAGGTCGCGGTAGGACCTCGGCTCGCTGCGGTAGATCTCGCAGTGGTGGGGGCAGTTCATAGGCTTAAGCATGTACTCCTCGCCCTCCTGCGGGGTGTGAATCGGCTGGAACGAGTCCTTGCCGTACTTTGCGTAGTGACCTGACGTGACATAAAGCTCCTTGCCGCCGATGTGCGGGGTGACCACCGGGAGATATCCCAGCTCCTGCTGCTTGCGGCGGAGGAACTGCTCGAGGGTGTAGCGCATCTGGGCGCCGCGGGGCAGCCAGAGAGGCAGGCCGAGACCCACCTTCGAAGAGAAGGTGAAGAGCTCCATCTCCTTTCCGAGCTTGCGGTGGTCGCGCTTCTTCGCTTCCTCAAGCATCTGCAGATACTCGTCCAGCATGCTCTTCTTGGGGAAGGTCACGCCGTAGATACGGGTCAGCTGCTCGCGGTTCTGATCGCCCTTCCAGTAGGCTCCGGCGATGGCTGTGAGCTTGATGGCCTTGATGTCATCCACATGCTTGACGTGAGGACCGCGGCAGAGGTCTGTGAAATGGCCGTTTGTGTAGAAGGTGATAGTCCCGTCCTCCAGAGCCTCGATCAGCTCGCATTTGTACGGGTCTCCCTTCTCCTTGAAATAAGCCATGGCGTCCGCTTTGCTCACCTCCTTGCGCTCGAAGGTCTCCTTGCTCTTCGCAAGCTCGAGCATCTTGTCCTCGATCGCTTTCAGATCAGAATCGCTGATCTGGCGGTCTCCGAGGTCTACGTCGTAGTAGAAGCCGGTCTCCACTGCGGGGCCGACTCCGAACTTGACGCCGGGGTACAAAGCTTCCAGCGCTTCTGCCATAAGGTGTGCCGAAGAGTGCCAGAAGATCCTCTTCGCCTCGTCATCCTCCCAGGGGCGGATGGTTCCATCAGTAAATGCTATTGTCATAAGTCACTGCGTAATAAAGCCTACAAAGATAGGAAAATTTTCTATCTTTGTGTCTATGGAAAAAATAGATAGTAAGATTCTGAGCAGCGAGGCCGCGCGCGTCGCCCTCATCTTCGGAGCCATCTCCGGCGGATACATCTTTATCAACTCAGCTCTGACGCAGACCGGAAACGCCCTTCTGACTAACATCGCTTCAGTCATCCTCTGGGCGGGCAAGTTCGTGGGGTGCATCCTTCTGATGAGATTTTTCATGAAGAGGCTGATGCGTTCGTACGAAGGAGTCACTCGCCAGAATCTGCTGGGATATGGTGTGCTGATTGCTCTTTTCTCCGCCATCATCACCGCCGCCTGCGGTTATGTGGCGATTCAGTACGTCTTCCCGGACATAATCAAGGAAACCTTCGACTCAGTCCTGCAAGTCTACAACGGAATGCTGGATTCGAACTCCCTCTCCGCCATTGAAAAAATGGAGGGCAGTTTCGGGACGATTACCCTGGTAAGCAACCTTATCTGGTGCTTCGTCTATGGCTGGATTCTTTCTGTGATACTGTCCAGCAGCCTGACCAGCAAGAAGAACATTTTCGACGACGACGATATTTAAGTCTATGGATATCAGCATTATAGTGCCGCTTCTGAACGAGCGCGAAAGCCTCCCGGAACTTGTCTCCAGGATTAGCAAAGTGATGAAAGAAGGCGGCTTCTCCTACGAAGTCATCATGGTGGACGACGGTTCAGACGACGGCAGCTGGGAAGAGATCCAGCGCCTCTCCGCCGAAGATTCGCACATCCGCGGAATCTGCTTCCGGCGCAACTACGGCAAGTCCGCCGCGCTCTACTGCGGCTTCGCCCGCGCCCAGGGAGATGTGGTCGTGACCATGGACGCCGATCTTCAGGATTTCCCGGAGGAAATCCCGGAGATGTACAGGATGATCAAGGAAGAAGGCTGGGACATTGTCTCCGGCTGGAAGAAGCATCGCAAAGACAACGCCCTCACGAAAAACCTGCCCTCGAAGCTCTATAATGCCACCGCCCGCTCGATAACCGGTCTCAAACTGCACGACATGAACTGCGGTCTGAAGGCCTATCGCGCCGAGGTAGTCAAGAATATCGAGGTCTACGGCGAGATGCACCGTTATATCCCCTATCTCGCCAAGAATGCGGGATTTACCAAAATTACCGAGAAACCTACCCAGCACGCAAAGCGCAAGTTCGGAAAGAGCAAGTTCGGTCTGGACCGTTTCGTGAACGGTTTCCTGGATCTGATGAGCCTCTGGTTCCTCTCCAAGTTCGGCAAGAAGCCCATGCACTTCTTCGGCTACAGCGGGATCTTCATGTTCCTGGTCGGTTTCGTGATGACTATCTGGATTATAGTCGAGAAACTGGTTGCACAGGGTCGCGGCGAGGCGTTCCGTCCAGTCACGGAGCAGCCTCTGTTCTTCCTCGCTCTGCTGGCGATAGTCATCGGCGTGCTCTTCTTCCTCGCCGGTTTCCTCGGAGAGATGATCTCCCGCAGCTCCACCGAGCGCAACAAGTACAACATCAAATCCGAAATATAATGGGTCGCAAATTTCTGCTTTTCGCCCTCGCCGCGTTGCTGCTAAGCTCCTGCGGCCCGTCGCAATACTTCTACTCAGGAGCGACATATGCGGATCTCTCCGAGGGAATGGTCCTTCTCGGGCCCACTTCCACCATTATCTATCTTGACCAAGACAACAAATCGGCATACGACGACTCTTTGTCCACCATCTCTGAGGAGTTGATCGCGAAACTCACACCGGAATTGGGCGTTCCTGCCAAAGACAGAATTCCGCTTAATGACGATCAGGAGGAAGAAGCCATAGCCTTTATGAATTTCCTCAAGTCCAGGAATGCCAATATAAGGGGTGATATTCCCATCTCAAGCGATCTGGATTCCCTGATCGAGGCTTCCGGCTATCGCTACGGACTCCTCGTAGTGGCCGACGGTATGCTTCGTAACAGAAAAGGTCTCGCCAAACAAACCGCCGTCAACATTCTGATCGGAGTTGTGGTTGCCATTGTTACTCTGGGAACCGTTGTACCGATTGTTTACGCCCAGCCTGATTCCACCAGCGCCTACATCGCCGTCCTGGACTCCTACTCAGACCGCATCGTGTTCTTCAACGCACAAGGTCCTTGGGAACAAAGTCCAGTGGACCAGTCAGACGTAACCCGCATCCTCAAGCAGCTCTACAAGCCCCTCCTCTCCAGCGAATAACCCCCTCACCCGTAGCGCGAGAGATACCCCTAACTGTCGGTGATGTCCCCTTTTTACGGACATCACCTTCATTTTACCCCCATTTTCGCAGGTGATGTCCCTGTTTTCCGGACACCACCTGCACGTAGAGGTTCCGGGAAGCGCAAATTGTGCCGGATAAGATTGAGGGATGAGCCACAAAACGCCCCATCCCTCACGGATTCGATGGGGGATAAAGCCAAAATGCCCTTATCCCTCAAATATTAATTGATCGGTGCCCAAAAACAGGGTATGTTGCACACGGGAGGGGAATTTTGAAGGGGTCGGTGTGCAAATAGGTGGGATTTAGTGCACGGGAAGGGAATTTTGAAGGGGGCGGTGTGCAAATAGGTGGGATTTTGCACACGGGAAACGAGATGTGCGCGTGGGCCTTAGAGGAGCGAAGCGACGACGGCGCCATCAGGCGCCCGGCCGGGCCGGGTATTTTCGACGAAGGAGAAAATACGGAAAGGCGGAAAGGCCGAGGGG
>JAGAAD010000039.1 GCA_017615445.1 Bacteroidales bacterium | reverse complement strand
CTGGTGGCGATAGTCCTGCTGATCGTGTTCATGCGCGACTACTTCATCCTGTGGACGCCGGTGATGCGCTGCCTCGTCCGTGCGAAGGCGAATTTGGAAATCGAGCATAGCATCCAGCTCGCCCGAACCCGCAACCGGGTGACCATCATCATGCTGTTGCCGATGTGGCTGATTGCCGAGCGCTTCGGGCTGATCAGCGGGCGGATGTGGGTGTCGCTGGCGATTATGCTCGGATATCTGGTGCTCAAGCGCCTGATGGCGTGGATCGCCATGCCCCGCCGGCTGAACGCCGAGACCGGGCTGGCCGTCCGCAGGGCGCTGTACACCTACTGCATCGTGCTCGCGGTCGTGATGCTGGTGACCGTGGGCCTGTGGGCCATCTTCGGCTGGGACGACGGCGCCATGGTCTGGGTCTTCGCCGCTGAGGCGGGAGCCGTTCTTCTGCTGTCCATGATCAGGGAAGGCGAAATTTTGTCCGGGACATATCATCCTTTGGCGAGTTTTTTGTATCTTTGCGCCCTCGAAGCGGTCCCGGCCGCCGCACTTGTGGCCGCCGCTTTGACAGTGGCGTAATTTTATGGACAGAATTCTTATATCTCAGAATACCCCCTCAAACCTCACTCCGTATAATTCTCTTTCAGAGAAATACGGCGTGAAGTTCGACTTTTTCCCCTTCTTCAAGATCGAGCCGCTCAGCTCGATTGAGTTCAGGGCTCAGCACGTCAATCTTGCTGACTACACAGCAGTGACTTTCTCGTCGCGCTTCGCGATAGACGCTTATTTCAAGCTTGCCGAAGAGCTGCGCTTCAAAGTGCCTGAGACCATGAAGTATTTCTGCTCGACTGAGCTGGTGGCGATGTATCTGCAGAAGCACATTGTCTACCGCAAGCGTAAGATTTTCTACGGCGCGGGGACTCCCGAATCGCTGTTCGCCCTGGTGGGGAACAAGCACTCCGGCGAGCGTTTCCTGCTGACCTCGAACGACTCTTCGAGCGCCGCTCAGCTTGAATCCCTTTTCAAAGATGCCGGAATCGAGCACGCGGCCGCAAACTTCGTAAAGCCCGTCTCCCAGGATCTGAAAGGCATTGATCTGCACTCCTACGACATGGTCGTGCTTTACAACAAAGCCGATGTCGCTTCGATCTTCGCAAGCTACCCGGACTTCAAGCAGGAAGGGCTGAAGATAGCTTCCTACGGCAAGGGTGTGGTGAAAGCCCTCACCGAAGCCGGTCTCAGCATCGAGCTCCAGGCTCCCACTCCGGAAGCTCCTTCAGTGGCGAAAGCCCTCGAACTGTATCTCGCAGCACACAAATAGTCCTATGGATGGCGTCAGGCACACCTTCAGCAAGGCCGAAAGGCTGAGCGGAAAGACTGCCGTCGCCCGCCTTCTCGACGGCGGACGATGGGGCACTACCGCTCATCTGAAGTATTGCTGGGCGGCCTCGGACGGGGAGTTGAACCGCCTTCTGGTGAGCGTGCCGAAAAAGTATTTCAAACGGGCTGTCAAGCGCAATCTTCTGAAGCGCCGCCTGCGCGAGAGCTACCGCCTGCAGAAAGAACTGCTCACAGCTTGCGGGGTTGATTTTATGATAGCTTATAATTGGCCCGAGGTTTTGCCCTTCGACGTCCTGTATGCGGAAGTCGGGGAATTACTCGGCAAAATCTCTTCCAGGCTATGAAGTTCTGGGAGGTGGTGAAGAAGGTGCTGGCGGCACCTTTTATTCTTCTGATAAAGTTCTATCAGATCTGCATCTCGCCGCTGAAAGGCGGGCCGACCTGCCGCTTCACCCCCACCTGCTCGCAATATGCCCTGGAGGCTTTCAGAAAGTACGGCCCCTTCAAGGGTTTCTGGCTGTCGCTTCGCAGGATTCTGCGCTGCCACCCCTGGGGCGGGAGCGGTTATGACCCTGTGCCGTAAAATTGTTATATTTGTCGCTACATGAGCAACATCCGTAACTTCTGTATCATCGCGCACATCGACCACGGCAAAAGCACCCTGGCCGACCGCCTCCTCGAGCTCACGCAGACCCTGTCCGCGCGGGACATGGAGAATCAGGTGCTGGACGATATGGACCTGGAGCGCGAGAAAGGCATTACCATCAAGAGCCACGCGATCCAGATGGAGTACCACTACCACGGCGAGCTCTACAAACTGAACCTTATCGACACTCCCGGCCATGTGGACTTCTCCTACGAAGTCTCACGCTCGATAGCCTCCTGCGAAGGCGCGCTGCTGGTGGTGGACGCCACCCAGGGTGTGCAGGCGCAGACCATCTCGAACCTCTATATGGCCATCGACCACGGCCTCGAGATAATCCCGGTGGTGAATAAAATCGATATGGACTCGGCGCAGGTGGAGGTTGTGATCGACGAGGTGTGCGACCTGCTCGGCTGCTCGCCGGAGGAGGTTTTCAAGATTTCAGCGCGCACCGGCGAGGGCGTGGCCCCGATTCTGGACGCGATAGTCGAGAAGATCCCCGCTCCGTCGGCAGATCCCGCGGCGCCCCTTCAGGCTTTGATTTTCGACTCCGTCTTCAACCCGTTCCGCGGCGTTATCGCCTATTTTAAAGTGGAGAACGGCTCGGTCGCGAAGGGCGACAAGGTGAAGTTCTTCGCCACCGGCATGGAGTACGACGTGGAGGAAGTGGGCTACCTCAAGATGAAGCTCATCCCGTCCGCGCGCATCGAGGCCGGCGACGTGGGCTATATAATCACAGGCATCAAGAGCGCGGTTGAGGTGAAGGTGGGCGACACGATCACCCACGTCGCCGAGCCGTGCAGCGAAGCGATCGCCGGCTTCGAGGAGGTCAAGCCCATGGTCTTCGCGGGCATGTACCCGGTGCAGGCGGACAAGTTCGAAGAGCTGCGCGCCGTGCTCGAGAAGTTCAAGCTGAACGACGCGTCGTTCTTCTACGAGCCCGAGAGCTCGCTCGCGCTGGGTTCCGGCTTCCGCTGCGGTTTCCTCGGCCTGCTGCACCTCGAGATTGTGCAGGAGCGCCTGTTCCGCGAGTTCGACATGGACGTGATCACCACGGTCCCGAACGTCTCTTACCGCGTCTACACCACCCAGGGCGAGATGGTCACGGTCCATAACCCTTCGGGCATGCCGGCCCCCACCCTCATAGACCATATCGAAGAGCCCTACATCCGCGCGCAGATTATCAGCAAGACCGAGTTCTTCGGGCCGATTATGAAGCTCTGCCTGGACCGCCGCGGCACGCTGATCAGCCAGCACTACATCACGGCGGACCGCATCGAGCTGAACTACGACCTGCCGCTGTCCGAGATAGTCTTCGATTTCTACGACAAGCTGAAGACCATATCGAAGGGCTACGCCTCATTCGACTATCATCTCACGGACTTCCGCCCTGCCAGGCTGGTGCGTCTGGACATTCTTCTCAACGGCGAGCCGGCCGACGCCCTCTCGACCCTCATCCATGAGGACAACGCCTACACCTTCGGCCGCCGCATGTGCGAGAAGCTGAAGGAGCTCATCCCCCGCCAGCAGTTCGACATCCCCATCCAGGCCGCCATCGGAGCGAAGATTATAGCCCGCGAGACGGTGAAGCAGGTGCGCAAGGACGTCACGGCGAAGTGCTACGGCGGAGACGTGACGCGTAAGCGCAAGCTGCTGGAAAAGCAGAAGGAGGGAAAGAAGCGCATGCGCCAGATCGGCACGGTGCAGGTTCCCCAGTCCGCATTCATGGCAGTCCTTAAACTCGATTCATAGCTATGTTAGGAAACATCGGCACAGGCGAGATAGTCATAATCGCATTGGTGGTTCTGCTGCTTTTCGGCGGAAAGAAGATTCCGGAGCTTATGAAAAGCGTCGGCAAGGGAGTGCGAAGCTTCCGCGAGGGAGTGAAGGACGTGGAGGACGAAATCAAGAACGATCTGGATGTCTAGCGAGATGACCTTCTGGGACCACCTGGAGGTTCTCCGCTGGTCTATTCTGAGAACGCTGATTGCGCTCTTCGTTTTGTTTATGGCCGCCTTCGCAGTGATGCCTTCGCTGTTCGACGCCGTTATTCTGGCGCCCACCACCGGAGAGTTTTTCGTTTATAAGTGGCTTGGAGGGCTGTTCTCGGGAGATTTCAAGATAGATATAGTCAACATCAATGTCACCGCGCCGTTTTTTACGCATATGCGCACTGCGTTTTTGATGGCATTGGTAGTTGGTTTTCCCTATCTGCTGGTCGAGGTGTGGCTGTTTGTCAAGCCCGCGCTGTACAAGAACGAAAAAAAGGGCATGGGGCTGGCGATGCTGGCAGTCGCTCTGCTCTTTTATCTCGGCTGCGCGGTAGGCTATCTGCTTATCTTCCCCCTGACCTTCAGGTTTTTGGCTGGATATCATATCGGCACTGGAATCCTGACTCAGATTTCGCTGAATTCCTACATCTCGACCTTCGTGTCGATAATATTCATTATGGGTCTGGTGTTCGAACTTCCGGTGCTGGCTTGGGTTCTATCGAAATTCGGCCTGGTTAATAAGCAGATGCTTCGCAAGTACCGCCGCCACGCCATCGTCATCTTGCTGATTTTGGCGGCCGTCATAACCCCCACCGGCGATCCCTTCACCCTTTCGGTGGTCTTTTTACCTCTTTATTTGCTGTACGAGGTTTCGATCGCGGTGGTCCGCAACGCTCCCGCGGAGGATTAACGTTTTTCACTCAAACACACAAGGTGGAACTTTAACCTGGGGACCTTGCGCGAAAATCCTTAATCTAAGACATATAACACACAAGGTCCCGTCACTGAGATTCCACCTTGTGTGGTAAAACGGAGGGATGAGGCCATTTTGACCTCATCCCTCATCATTTTGCTGAGGGATAACGCATTTTTGGCATTATCCCTCAAATACTATTTGCGCTTCAGGACTTCACGCGCAGCGGCGGCGATGGCCTCGGCGTTGAGGCCATAGGCGGCGAGGAGCTCCGCGGGGGTGCCGGACTGGCCGAAGCGGTCCTGGCCGTTGACGAAGGCAACGGGCACTGGGGCCGCTGAGACTGCCGCGGCGGCGACCGCCTCTCCGAGCCCGCCTGCCATGTTGTGCTCTTCAGCGACAACCGCGCAGCCGGTCTTCTTCAGCGAGGCGATAAGCGCCGCCTCATCCAGAGGTTTCACCGTGGGGATGTTCAGCACCTCGGCGCTGATGCCCTCAGCCTCGAGAGCCTCGGCTGCCAGCAGCGCCTCCCAGACCAGGTGGCCGTTGGCGATGAGCGTGACGTCCTTTCCTTCATTCAGATTATAGATTTTGCCGATTACGAACTCTTCGTCCTCGGGCGTGAAGTTCGGCACGGACGGGCGGCCGAAACGGATGTAGACCGGGCCGTCGTAGGCTGCTGCCGCGATGGTGGCGTTCTTGGTCTGGTTGTAGTCGCAGGGCACGAGCACCGTCATTCCGGGCAGGGCGCGCATGAGGGCGACATCCTCCATGGTCTGATGGGTCGCGCCGTCTTCGCCGAGGGTGATGCCGGCATGGGACGAGGCGATCTTGACGTTGGTATGGCCATACGCCACCTCCTGGCGCAGCTGGTCATAGACACGGCCGGTCACGAACTCGGCGAACGAGCCGATGAACGGGACTTTGCCCGTGGTGGCCAGACCTGCGGCCACGCCGACCATGTTGGCCTCGGCGATTCCGCACTGGATGAACCTGTCCGGGAACTCTGCCGCAAAAGCGTCCATCTTCACGGAGCCCTTGAGGTCTGCCGTCAGAGCAAGCACGCGGCTGTCGCGTTTGCCTGCCTCGAGAAGGCCCGCGCCGAAACCGCTGCGGGTGTCCTTCTTTCCAGAATCGATATACTTCTTCATACTAGTAGTCTCCTAAGGTTTCTTCCAGCTGGGCGAGGGCCTTCTCCACTTCTTCTGCGTTCGGGGCCTTGCCGTGCCATTTGTGTGTACCTGCCATGAAGTCCACTCCATGGCCCATTTCGGTCTTGAAGAGTATCATCTTCGGCTTGCCGTTCTGCGCATGTGCCAGTTCGAAGGCCTGCAGGATGCTCTCGAAGTCGTGGCCGTCCGCGACGATGACGTCCCAACCGAAGGCTGACCATTTGTCGCTGAGGTTATCGATGCCAGTGATGGTGGTCGTGGGGCCGTCTATCTGCTGGCCGTTGAGGTCTGTGAAAGCGACGAGGTTATCCAGCTTATGGAAAGGAGCCCACATCGCGGCCTCCCAGATCTGGCCTTCCTCGCTTTCGCCGTCGCCCATCAGGACATAGACCCTGCCCGGGTCGCCGTCCAGCTTCTTGCCGAGCGCCATGCCGGCAGCGGCGGACAGGCCCTGTCCGAGGGAGCCGGAGGGAAGGAACACGCCGGGGAGGTGGTCCGTCACGCAGGGGTGGCCCTGGAGGCGGGTGCCGAACTTACGGAGCGTGCCGAGCTCGCTGATCGGGAAGTAGCCGGTGCGTGCGAGGACGCTGTAGTAGACGGGGGCGAGATGTCCGGCCGAAATGACGAACATGTCCTGGCCCTTGCCGTCGCGTGTCCACGTCTTCGGGTCGTGATGCATCTCACTGAAATACAGCGCGGTCATCACGTCAGTGATGCCGAGCGAGCCGCCCGGGTGGCCAGACTTGGCCGCGCCGACCATCCTTACGATGTCGCGCCGCACCTGCGAGGCGGTTTTTTGTAGGGTTTCGATATTGGTCATAGTTATAACTAATATAATTTCAATACAATCGGACGGCTGTTCGTCCTTCGATGACTCCAGTCGCTTCGCTCCTTCCGGCCCCTCCCTACATACTGGGGGATGACGCATCCCCCAATCCCCCTGCGGCCTTTTCTCCTTTTCGTATTTTGCTCACGCAAAATACCCGGACCGGCCGGTCGGCTGATGCCGACCATAACCTCGCGCCCCTCCTATACAAACCTTCCGTCACACATATGCAACTCCCTGTCGCACAGCGCGGCGAGATCGGGGTCGTGGGTAACGATTATTATCGTCTGACCGAGCTGCTCGCGGAGGTCGAAGAAGAGCTGGTGGATTTCCTG
>JAGAAD010000038.1 GCA_017615445.1 Bacteroidales bacterium | reverse complement strand
TCTGGTCTTCTGAAACTTAGATGTGTCCTCCAGGGGAGAAATGGCGTGGTTGATCTTCATCTGGTCGAGGTTTGACTTCTCGACTGCAATACGGTCGCGCAGGTCTGCTACAGACATTTCGCGTGCTTCTGCTGCTTTCATCTTGTCTCCTGGGTTAATTATTCAACATAGTCTCTGCGGACGACGAACTTGGTCGCTACGGGGAGCTTGTTTGCCGCAAGGCGCATTGCCTCCTTCGCGATTTCGAGCGAAACGCCCTCAGCCTCGAAGAGGATACGGCCGGGGGTGATAGGGGCTACGAATCCGTAAGGATCGCCTTTACCTTTACCCATACGGGTATCCAGAGGTT
Source organism: Bacteroidales bacterium (assembly GCA_017615445.1). The sequence continues at coordinate 23,569 of JAGAAD010000038.1, read as the reverse complement.
TCTTGGTAACAGGCTTGACAGGGAATACCCTGATCCAGATCTGGCCCTCACGGTTCATATAACGCGAGATAGCCTGACGTGCAGCCTCAATCTGCTGTGCTGTAAGCCAGCAGTTCTCAAGGGTCTTGATGCCGAAAGAACCGAAGGCGAGCTGGTTTCCTCTCTGGGCCATTCCCTTCATACGGTTCTTCTGTTCCCTTCTGAATTTGGTTCTTTTTGGTTGTAACATCTCTATATTACTTTAGTTAATTTGTTTCGTCTCTTGTAAAAAGGGCTGCAAATATAGCACTATTTCTCGGATTCGCAAATATTTTTTCGAAATTTTCGACACAAAATTCAGAAGGTTAACTTCCGTGTGTTTTAGCGACTTAGCTCCGGGCCGTGAAAAAAGTTTGCGAAGTTTTCGACACGGAATCCATAGTTTTTCGACCGCTTTGGCTCGAAATATGATTTGCGTATATTTGCAACGCACGACTTTTATGATCAGGCGCCTTCTCATAGGCCTTCTGGCTTTTCTGTGCCTTAGCCCCGCGGCTACGGCGCAGGAGAATGCGCGCACCCAGGCCGACGACCAGGTCGAGTATTGGGACTATATCTCGCCGAGCACGGTCACCGGACGGCGCAAGCGGACAGCCAAGGAGCGCCGCGAGTGGCGCAGGATGTACAAGCTGGTCTACAACTTCAACCGCGTATATCCATTTGCGCTGGTGGGCCGCAAGCTGATGCATCAGGTGGACAGTACCATCGCTGCGGACCATCTGGACCACGGCGTACGCGCGCGCTATATCAATGATGTGGAAAAAGAGCTGTTGCGCCTGTTCGAAGCGGATATACGAAAGACTACTATTTCCCAAGGCTTCCTGCTCGTGCGGCTGGTGGACCGCGAATGCGGGCATACCGTCTACGATATCATCAAAGACTATGAAGGAGGGTTCGCCGCAGGCTTCTGGAACCTCGTGGGCAAGCTCTTCGACCAGGACCTCAAGTCGCACTACGACCCGGAGGGAGTGGACAAGGACACGGAAGAACTCATCCGCATCTGGGAGAGCGGAGCGTGGGATGAATTCTATTGGGAGATCTTCGGGCGGTATCCCGAAAAGACGGTTATTGTTGCCGACCGGCTTTCAACTCCCGGCCGTCAAAAATAAGGCAGGGCTCGCCTCCTTTCAGCCAGGTATCCATCACAAACAGTTCGCTGCCGTCCGTGAGAATTTCGTGGGCGCTGACGTGGTAGTGCCCGAACACGAAGTAATCGGCCTTGCGTCCTTCGGCGATTTCAGCTTCCGCGAAACGGACCAGCGGCTCTTCTGCTCCCTTCCACTGATAAGGCATATGCGTGTAACGGCTCTTCTTTGACCAGCGTGTGCCGAAGCGGAACGCGAACCAGGGGTGCAGCGTGCTGAAAAGCGCCTGCAGGAAGCGGTTGTTGAAGATCCATAGCATAAAGCGGTACCCGCGCCTGGCGTCCTTCAGCCTGTCGCCGTGCCCGAGGCAGAACCTGCGCCCTCCGATTTCCGTGTAGTACGGCTGGAGTATCTTGCGCATTCCGAGCGATTCGAAGTATGAATAGCACCAGATGTCGTGGTTGCCGGGCATAAACCAGACTTCCACACCATTGTCCATAAGGTCTATGAGCTGGGCGAGTACACGCATCCCCTCCTTCGGCACCACATCGCGGTACTCGTACCAGAAATCCCAGATATCGCCGAGCAGATACAGGGCTTTCGCGTCGCGCGGAAGTTTTTTCAGCCACTGCACGAAGCGGTCCTCGCGCTCCTTGGGGTCGGCCGTGCCGAGTCCGAGGTGGACATCCGAAGTGAAATAGACCTTTGTGCGCTCAGCCATAGCTTAAAATATCTGGGTAAGGATAACGATGAAGCCCACGAGCGCGCAGTACAGCGCGAACCACTTGAGCTGTGCTTTCTTCACGAGCGCGATCATAGCCTTGCAGGCGAAAAGACCGGTCGCGAATGCGGCGATAAAGCCGAGAGCCAGGGGCAGCAGGCCGGTGGTGCTCGAGGCAAGCTCGCCGCTTGTTATGGAGAGGAACATCTCCCCGAGGATGGGGATGATTACCATAAGGAACGAGAACTGCGCTACCACTTCCCTCTTCACTCCGGACACGAGACCGGTGCTGATGGTGGCGCCGCTGCGCGAGAGGCCCGGGAGGACCGCGAATGCCTGCCCGACCCCGATCAGCAGTGCCTGCCGGAAGGTGATGCCGCTGCGGGCCGCCGTCTCCCGGGCCTCAGCCTTCGCAGCGGCGTCCGAGAAATAAAGCAGCACGGCGGTGATGAGCAGACATCCGCCAACCACCCACAGTGAGTTGAACAGAACCTCCACCTGGTCCTTGAAGAACAGGCCGACTATCATCACGGGAATGGTACCAACGAGTATCTTGCAGATATAATCCGTCTCGTCGTTGTATTTGAACTTGAAGAGCCCGGCGAAGAGCTGCACGATGGGCTTCCAGAACACGACTATCGTCGCAAGGACGGTGGCGGCGTGCACCGTGACCTCGAACATAAGGTCTTCCGCCGCCTCCACTCCGAGGAGTTCCTTGAAGATTGCGAGATGTCCGCTGCTGCTCACCGGAAGAAACTCCGTGAGACCCTGCACGATGCCGAGAATTATTGCCTGAAGCCAGTCCATACTACTCCTCTCCCTCCTTGGGTTTGCGGATGATGGCGACCACCGTCACCACTATCCCGGCGACTATCACCACCGGTGCGGCGACAAGGCGCCTGAAGTCGAACATAGAGTAGTTGAACACATCGGGGTCTTTCACCCCGCCGCCCGCGAGAAGCGCGTATCCGGCCACCATCACGATGAGGCCGGCCAGGAGCAGCCTGACGCTTTTCTTTGTCATTGGCATTTTATCCATAGAGTTCGTCGTTATCCAGTTTTACAATTTTGCGCACCACGGCGTTGCTGCATATCCAGCAGAGCACCACACCGAAGGTGACGACAGCAACCGCCGTGCCGATAAAGGCCCTGACGGTGAAAATTCCGTAGATATCCGGATGCGATTTCCACACCAGATACACGCCGAGCGCGATGATGGCCAGCGCTACGATCGAGCCGGCCAGGCCCTGGGCCACCGTCTTGCGCACGTACGGGCGCGCGATGAAGCGGCGGCTGGCGCCCACGAGCTGCATAGTGTGGATCGTAAACCTGTTGGCATAGAGGTTAAGCCTGACCGTGTTCGCGATAAGCGCCACGGAGATGACCATAAGCAGCGCGACCACCAGCAGCACGGCCAGTCCGAGCTTGCCGAAGCCGACGCTGATCGACTCCACCAGAGTGGTGGGGCAGTCCACCTCGGCCACTATCGGCGCTTCGGAGAGACGCTTCTGCACTGCCGGAAGGCTGTCCGGATTCATCCACGCTGCGCGCACGGTCACTTCCACCGAGCTGGGCACAGGCGAGGTCTCGAACACGTCGAGGAAATCTTCGCCCAGCATCTCGCGCATCTCCTTCTCCCCTTCCTGCACACTGACATAGTGCGTTTCCTTCACGAAAGGCTCCGCCTCTATCTTGCGCTGGTAAGCCACCGCCTGCACAGCGGGCGTGTCCTTTTTGAGGAGAACGGTTACGTGGATATGTTCGCGGAAATACGCTCCCACGGCGGACGCGTTCAGCATCAGAAAAGAAGCGGCGCCGACCAGAAGAAGAACGAGGCTGATGCTTATCACAGACGACAGATAAGAGCCTGCCAGCCTCCTTCGAATAATTTTGTTCTGCTTTCCGGACATAATTCGGGGCGAATTTAGAAAAAAATTCGTATATTTGAGCCAAATGGAGAATTCTGCACAAAAAGTACTCTTCGTCTGCTCGGAAATATTTCCCTATGTTCCCGAGAGTGAGATAGCGACCCTCGGACGCTACCTCCCGCAGGGCACGCAGGAGCGCAAGAAGGAAATTCGTGCTTTTATGCCGCGCTACGGATGCATCAACGAACGCAAGAACCAACTTCACGAAGTCATCCGCCTCTCCGGTATGAACCTCATCATCGACAATATGGACAGGCCCCTTATAATCAAGGTCGCCTCCATAGCTGCAGCGCACACCCAGGTGTATTTCATCGACAACGACGATTACTTCAAGCGCAAGCAGATCGAACGCGATGAAGAGGGTAAATTCTTCGAAGACAACGACGAACGTGCGATCTTCTTCGCGCGCGGCGTCCTCGAGACCGTCAAGAAGCTCCGCTGGGCCCCGGACATCATCCACTGCAGCGGCTGGATCTCGCACCTACTGCCTCTCTACCTCAAGAAAGCGTATAAAGACGACCCTATCTTCAGTAACAGCAAGATAGTGCTTTCGCTTCACGACGACCTGCCGAAGGAGTCCTTCTCCCCCGCTTTCGCGGACAAGATTTACTTCGGTGCCGTCAGCGAGAAAGACATTGACCTGCTGAAGGCCGCTCCGGATGGCATAAATCTTGCCAAAACTGCGGCCAGGTTCTCCGACGGCGTGGTGGTGGCCAGCGAAAACATCCCGGCATCGCTCATCAGCTACTGCAAGGACCGCGGGCTCAAAGTCGCCAAAATCAAGGCGAAGAGCTTCGCCGACGGAAGCTACATAGACGAATACAACGCTTTTTACGATCAGCTGTAGATGAAATTGCTCAATCACATCCTCGCAAGCGTAGCCCTCATCGGCTGCGTTTCCTGTGTTGAGACCAACGGACTCATCGGGGGCAACCTCATTCCCATAGATTCACAGTACGAAATCTTCTCCGCCGAAATGCCTATCGACAAGGTGGAGATGCGTATGGCCGACAGCCTGTCGGGCTTCTCCCAGACGCGCATAGTGATCGGCGCCGTCCGTGACGACGTTTTCGGCTTGTCCACCCGCGGCTGCGCTGTGACTATGATTCCTATGGCGGACACCCTCGACTTCGGAAATATCCAGTCCGTGAAGTCGTTCCATCTTCACGCAGCGTTCGATTCTGTCGCCGTCAGCCAGTCCGGGCAGGAGCGCATACTCCAGAACGTCTATGCGTACGCGTTGGACGAGAACTTGAGCTGGAATAAGCTAATGGACGCCAACGATATGGCGGGCCACATAACTCACGGTGCCACCAGCGTGATCAAGGGCACGCCGCTTATCAACGGCGCCTCCGACCTGGACCTCGACTTCACGCCCGAGTTCGCCAACGCCTATGTCAATTACCTCAACGGCAAGGTGCTGTCCGATTCGCTGACCTTCGACGCTTTTATGAAGAAGTTCCCGGGAATCTGGCTCGCCACCGACGAACCGACCGGCAACGGCGGACGCATCAACTCCTTCGAACTCCAGATGAACTTCAACAGTTCGCAGTACTACCTCGAAGACAACTACGGCGCTTTCACGCTGAACACTATCTATGACGACGCGGTCGGCCCCGTGGACACGACCTTCTACTTCTACCTAGGAGCGCAGAAGTACACCGCCGTCTCAAGCCTCTTCTCGGACTATAAGACCGGATCTTTCCCGCAGTATGCGTTCAACGTGACCGGGCATTCATCGCGCGGCCTGGCCGGCCAGGGCGCCGACAAGGTTTATATCGAAGGCGGCGCCGGACTCAAGCCGGTGATCGCCGCGCGCACGCTCATCGACCTCGCAAAGAAGGCCGTCTCGGACACCATCGCGGCAAACGGTCTTGACGCATCCCTGCTTTCCAAGGCGGTCATCAACAAAGCCACGATAGTGCTGCCCTACGATATGCCCGCAGATTACACTGACCTCGACAACTACTTCCCTCCGAGGCTCAGCCCGACCTGCCGCATCAAGACGGATACGACCTCCACATTTATGGGCCTGACCGACGCCAGCTCTGAAAATGAGGACCAGGGCAACATCAATCGTTCGATCTGCAGCTACACTCCCGATATCACCTATCACCTCCAGCAGCTCCTCAACCAGAAAGACGACAATGAGAATCTCGTCAAGGGGAACTACGACATCTGGATGCTGATTATGAACAAGGAGACGACGACCAGCACCTCCTCCGGCAATTCAGAGCTTAGCGAGTACTACCAGTATCTCGCCTACCAGAGCTATTACAACAGTATGTACGGAGGATACGGCGGTTACGGCGGCTACGGCTACGGCAGCAACTATTACAGCAATTACTACAGCTATATGATGGCTGCGATGTACGCCGGAGGCCAGACCAGCACCAGCACCACCTACCAGCTGGACAAAGACTTCTACTACCGCACCACCCTCTGCGGCCCCGCCTCCACCACCGAAGTTCCGAAACTCCGCATCACTTTTTCAGTCCCGAAAAAGTAACGCTTCCCGGCCGCCCTATTTTCTGTTCAAGGCGTGTGAGATAAGTTGCTGACACTCAACGGAATAAACGAATTAGGTCTGCCGATTTTGGCAGACCTATTTTGCGTAAGTCGTTGTTCCTTAGGCGCTTAGCCCCCACGCGCAATAGTCAGCATACTCCAATATTTGCCCATTTTAGACCCGAGGGCAGGCCAAGATTTACCGCTTTAAAAATGGACTAAGGCAATGTCTTAAACGATATGGGAGTTCCATTATCGATTCCGAGTCCGTTCGGGTCATACACACACCAGCGGCAATAATAGGTAGTATTGGGTGTGAGTCCGGTTAGGACGTGGCCCTCAACATAAGTATTGACATTGTCTGCGGAAGTGCCGTACAAAAAGCCTTCCGTTATTGTCTGATTATCATTCGCCGCCTTGGTGACAGTATAATTGTAGACGGCCGATGTGGAGGTGATATCGGAGACAGATTCCCCACTGATAGCCGGCCACTTTAACGTGCTGAACGTCACGACCGGCCCGTATCCTGTTCCTACGGAGGTCTTGGCATAAGAACGGATATAGTAAGTCGGTGCGTTACTCATATTCAACCCTGCATCGTCTGCTGCATCTGCGACATCGGCCCTGACCCAGAATGCGGACGATGTCCCGGATACCTTAATATACCGCGAATCACCCTCCAGGGTCGGGTTGGTATTGGTGCACGAAAATACGATGCCCCTTTCAGTAATCTGAAGTCCGCCGGAATTGATGACGGCAGTTACTTTCACGGTGTACCATCCTATCTCGGAAATCTCCGTGGTGAGGGTTGGAGCGCCAATCATAATCGTGCGAATTTCACTGACGAGAAGATCGTAATCGCTCCTTCCTATTACTACCTGCGCATAATACGCAGTTTCCCCACCCGGTACAAATCCAATCGCGCCATTCACCTTGTTCCCGACAACAGACACGTTTGTGTTGGCAACAATCAAGGTCATATCCGGATTCTTCGCAACTATCAGCTCGGCAGACTTGGGCTTAACAGACTTGCCGCCACCCTTCAACTCTGCGGAATACGTGATTCTTATTCCGCTCTCGCCTGATGCTACGGTCCACTTCTGTTCTGCCAGATACTTCGGCGCCGCAAAATCTTCGCTCTGCGCACCGACAAGTTCCTTGTTATCGCAGGCTGCAAGCAGGAGCGAAAGCGCGAAAATCAGAAGTATGTGTATCGTGTGCCTCATAATCAGAAAAAGAATTCAAGTCCGATTTCACCATCCACATAGCCATTCGTACGGGCTACTCCGAGCGACAGGCCGAACTGGCCGACGCGGAGTATTCCTCCTGCCTCCAGCGACAGCCCCGCACGGGAAAGGTCCTTAACCATCACAGTATAACCACTGCCTCTGGCGTCAGGGTTGCTCGGCCAATAAGTGCGCATCCAGCCGTAGCCCGCCCCGGCATAGAGGTAGACGGCACCGGCCAGCCTGATCATAGCTCCCCCGGTGAACAGCCAGCGCGAGTGAATCACGTCGAAATCATCATCCGTCCAGATCGTCCCCACGATGGCATCATTTCCCGAGGCATACTCAAATCCGGTATCAGAGCGATAATAAGTTCCCGAAGTATTCAAGTGATCTCCGAAAGTTCCCCTGAACTTCAAGTAGCCGCCGAAGTCTTTCGCGGCGCCAAGCACAACTCCGAACGAAAGTGCCTTAACCGTGGGATCATATCCCGCGAGAGCGCCTGCTATCAGGTCGAAATTATTGAATAGGTGGAAACCGGACTTCTTCTCTACAGGTTCAGCAGGTTTGGTCTCCACCGGTTTCGATTCAGGCTTCGTTACCTTCGGCGCGCCGGTGGACTGGAGTTCGAACGAGATGCTCATAGTCTGGTCGCGTTCGATCTCCACTACCCGGCGCTGCGTGGCATAACCCTCCTTGCGCAGTTCCACAGAGTGGCTGCCTGCCAGAACCGCCTGCGCGAAAAGGGTGGTGCCGGCGTACTGGCCGTCGATAAAGACCTCCGCACGGCTGGGAATGCTGGAAATCTGCAACCCGCCATAGATAGGGACGGGCACATCCACACGTACCTCCACATTCTTACCTTCGATGGTCTTGCCCACTATTCCCTGAGACTGGGAGATGTGCGAGGGCTTCGAGGATTCGAGCTTGTAGGTGGCCTGACTGTTCAGCCGGACGCTCTCTCCGCTCTTACCGCGGAAGACCTCCTTGCCGGAGGGATCTGTGACAATGAGTTCGGCCCCGGGGTCGTCGCACAGGATGGTGACCGTTCCGAACTGCGGTTTGAGCTCAGCCGTAGGCACGGACTGCACTGTGCCGTCGCCTTCCACCCTGACCTTGCGCTCTGCGACATAGTAATCGGCTTTACGGAAGAGTATGGTGTGTTCGCCCTTGCTGACGCGGTCGGTTTTCGCGATCGGGGTCGTACCTATGCGTTTGCCGTCGAGATACACGTCCGCGCCGTCGGGATCGGAGCTGAAATTCAGGAATCCGAACGAGGGCACAAGAGTTACATCGACCTCTTTCATACCTTTGCCTATGGTTATCTCGGTGGTGTAGGTCTCGTAGAATTCGCTCTCTATCTTGAAGAAATACTTGCCCTCGGGCAACGATGCGTCGAAATATCCGTCGTACACGGGGGCGATGTTGATCATCTGGTCGCGGCTGGTGCCGTAGGAGACCATCGACTCTTCGGGGCTGATGGTCATCTTGATGCCCGAAAGACCTGCTCCGGAAAACTGCTTTACGATGGTGTACGACGATTCTACGCTGAGGCCCAGCCTGTAAACTTTTCCCGGCTGCAGTGTTACCCCTATCCAATCGGTTGGAGTATAACCGTCGCAAGTGAACATTATGTTCGTGACTTTAGGCGAAATCCAGAACCACCACTCCCCGGCGGAATCCATATAGTTCGAAAGGCCTCTCGGCGGCGCGACCGGAGCCATACCGCCCCTTGTCTGAAGGACCAGCCTCGACGAAAGAGGATTGTCCGGTGCGACCTTGATAATCGCGCAGACATTGTCATTGGCGTCGGTCTGGCGGTAGTATGAGATGGCGTCAGCATCCTCCGGGTCGAGTAACGCCTTGCCGCTGACCGTCATCGAAATCTGCCCGAACGCCGTGAAACAACCGAGCAGAAGAATGATAATGGTCAGCAGTCTTTTCATCGATTAATCGGCGGTGAAGTCGTCGCCCTTCCAGGTTCCGATGGTGTAAGAGGCTCCGGAGTACGGGTAATAGATTCCACGGCCGGAGCGGGAACCGTCTTCCCAACGGCCATACCACGAAGAGCCGTCCTTCCAGAGGAAGATTCCGTAACCGTGGCGTTTGCCGTCCTTGGTTTCACCCACATACTTATTGCCGTTGTCGTACTCTATGCACTCGAACTTGTAGGCCTTGTACTTTCCGGTCACAGGGTACTCGCCCACGGGTTTGTCGTCCTTGAAGTCACCGTAGTAGATGAGGTTGCCGAACTTGTCGTAGCAAGTGCCTTTGCCCTCCTTTATGTTCTTGGAGAAATTGCCTACGTAGTAGATGCAACCGCTGCAGTTCCTGATAAAGTTGCTGTCGCGGCCGATGCAATAGATGCCCATACCCTCACGGTCGCCTCCGGAATAGTAACCGAAGAACATATCACTGTCGGTCGACCATAAGTAGGCGCCGAAGCCGTTGCGGCCGTTGTTGAGCTGTCCGCGGTACTTGCCGTTGTCGTAGCTCCAAGACGGGTTGTCGAAGGTTTTCTTCATCAAATTGCGCCACTCTCCCCTGGAAAGGACGTTTCCCACGACCGCTTCTGAACGCATTCGGGATTTGGATTCGCCTGCAGCACCCACATACACGGCGCGCACCGACAGACCATAGTATCTGCTGGTGCTGGTTTCGTCATTGACCCCGTTTTCGTTGAAGTAGAGGAATCCGCCGTAGATGGTGTTGTCGTCCAGACGCGAATCCCAGAGATAACCATACTGGCCCTCCTGACCGGAGGTGCCTCCGCCATTGAAACCCGCCGCCGGAATGAAGATCCTGTTGCCGTTAGGGCCCAGCACGTCGCAACCGTAGACCCCCTTGTATGTCGTCCAGGTCCACGTGCACTTATTCTTCAGCTCGGACAGCTCTTCTGCGGTGGGCATTCTCCATCCACGGCCGAGCATAAAGCGCGCCACGTCATCGTCCTCGTCGAGCCTTTTCTTTGAATCAACGCTTCCGTACCTGGAATTCATTACATACTTGGAGAACTTTATATCATCCTCTTTGGAACCGGATGAACGGAAACGATAGTGTTCCCAATCATAAGCGCTATTCCCCGTGATGGCTCCCCAGGCGTAGTAATTTCCATTCGACTCCGGGCTGTATGCGCCCACGTTGCAGCTCGCCCATTTCACGGACAGGCCTAGATCCACATACTCGTCGGAGCTGTAGGTCTGCTCCTGCAATGACTGCTTCGGCTTTGTGGAGCCAAGAGCCGGCATTTCCTTGGAAAGCTGAGTGGTCTGGTCGCGCTGGATATCCACCGTGAATTTAAGCGGATCGTAACCTTCCTTGCGGAGTTCAACCGAATGTTCTCCTATCAGCAGCGTCTTTGAGAAGATGGTCATACCGGAGAGTTCGCCGTCGATCCACACTTCCGCGCGGCTGGGTGTGCTCGAGATCTGCAGCTCGCCGTAGATCGGCACCGGCGCCTCGACCGTTATCTCCACCGTCTTTCCCTCAATCGTCGAGCCCACTATGCCGCGCGACTGAGGAAGATGCGACGGGCGCGAAGACTCCACCTTGTAGGTCAGCTGGCTGTTGAGGGTGGTTTTCGACCCGCTCTTTCCACGGAAGACTTCGCTGCCGGAAGGATCCGTGACTATAAGGTCCGCCTTCGGATCGTCGCAAAGCAGGGTGACATTGCCGAACTGCGGCTTCAGGGTCACGGGCGCGACAGTCTGAAGGCTGCCGTCGGCCTTGACGGTCACTTTCTGATTGGCGACATAGTAATTAGTCTTGCGGAAAAGCAGCATATGGTCGCCTCCGGCTATCATATCCGACTTCTGAATCGGAGTGGTGCCCAACAGTTCGCCGTCCAGGAATACTTCCGCGCCCTCCGGAACCGTATTGAGCTTAAGAGTGCCGAACGCAGGGGTGAGGGAGACATTTATCTCCTTCATTCCCTTCTTGACATTGATTTCGGACGCCCAGGCTTCGTAGAACTTGCTCTCTACCCGGAAGTAGTACTTCCCTTCCGCGATGAATGCGTCGAAGATACCATCTGTCACTTCCTTGAAGTTGATCATCTGGTCGCGGCTGGTGCCGTACGCGACACGCGCCTTCTCCGGCTTGATGGTCATCTGCACGCCGATAAGGCCGGAGCCGCTGAAGGTCTTGACCATAGTGAACGAGGAGTCCACGTTCAATTTCAGGCGGTATACCTTTCCGGGCTGCAGCGACACACCCACCCAGTCGGTCGGGGTGTAGCCGTCGCAAGTGAACATAATGTTAGTGACCTTCGGAGAAATCCAGAACCACCATTCCCCGCTGTCCTGACGGAAATTGCTTTCCCCGCGAGGCGGCGCTACGGGAGCCATTCCACCCTTTGTCTGAAGCACAAGCGTGCTTGCCAGGCTGTTCTCGGGCACCACCTTGATTATCGCGCAAACGTTGTCGTTGACATCGGTCTGGCGATAATAGGCTGTGGCGTCCGTATCATCCGGAATGAGCTCGGCCCTCGAACCCACGGACATACTGATCTGCCCGAAGGCCGTCAGGGCTCCGAGCAGCAGTCCAAGGAAGAGCAGAACCAGCTTTTTCATAGACTAAAGTTTTATGACCTTCGCACCTGAGTTGTCCATTCCCGGCATCGTGAGCCCGATGGGCGCGCCGATGTAGGTGGGATCGCAGATTACGTATTTTTTGCCGTCGATCATCAGGTAGTCACCGCTTACCTCGCTCTCGAAATTGACCGCAGTGGCGAGATGCCCGGGGTAGTAGATGAGCACGGCCGGGCGGCCGACGAGATCACGGACGAGGCGAGAGAAGAGGATCGAGCGGTCTTCACAGTCGCTGTAGGGGTAGAAAAGGGTTTCGTCCGCGAAGAACGCGCGGTCCCTTCCCCACACTTTGTTGTCGTATTCGTAGACGAAAGCGGTCTGCACGAAGTTGAGCAGCACGCTCGCCGCCTGGAAATCGTTCATACCCTTGATAGCCTCGCTGAGTGCCGGGTAGAGCGACTCCTTTGCGATGGCACTCAGAGGGGTGTTGGCGTAGAAGCGCCAGCGGGTGGTGCCGTCGTTGTTCGCAAACGATTCGGGGTAGCCGTTGTAGAACTCGATGAGGTTTTTGTTGGCGCTGACGGTCACGGTCGCGGACGGGTAGTCCCTCGATTTGAGGGTACGCGGTTCCGTCTCCGCGGTGGCGAAAGCGTTCTCCCTGACGAGCATCACGGACATAGGGACAGTGCCCTCGAGGGCCTGGCCCATAACGTAGTAGGACTTGTCGTCCGCGCCATCGAACATATAGCACTTGCGGCCGTCCACCACCACATAGGTGTATTTGTAGACGTCCAGGTCAGTGGGCATCAGCCTGTGCAGCGCCTTCTTCGAGTCGCGCGCGAGATAGAGGCGAAAGCCCGACTGGGTGAGGATGTAGGCCTGCATAACCACGGCCTCCGGGGCACTCGCGCTGCCGTAGAGTCCTTCGGTGAACTTGTCCACCACCTTCATATAGGCCCAGTCGCAGAGCGAGAGCTTCGCTTTCTGCTCCAGCAGGTCCACGAGCATATTGTCGTAGTCCGGGCCGCAGAGGGTCAGCCAGAAGTCTGCCACCTGGCTTTCCTCAACTCCCCTGAGTTTGGGGACTGCGGGATAGCGGATATTGAACGCGGTGCCATAAATCGTGAAGCTCGAAGTTTCCTGATCCTGGCCTATTATCTCCTCGATGGGGTAAGTCGGCTCGGGAGCCGGTTCCGGTTCGGGGATGGTCGGGATCTCCTCGATGACGATGGGGTTGTCCTTCGGAGGTGCCTGCCTCTCCTCTTCCTCTATGACGACGGGCGGGAGGTCCTTGTCTTTCTTCTTCGGGGTGGGCACCGCCTTCTTGACGGATTTCTTTTCCCACGGTTGGCGGAGTGCCTGCTCGAACTCTTTGTTCACCGCTTCACGATGGGCCCTGAAGGTGTTTTCCACCTTGGCCTTATGCTCTTCGAACTTTCTGTCGTTCTTCTGCCTGAGGGCATCGAAGCCCTTTGTCTGGGCTTGTGCGGAAAGCGGCAGGACAAGCGCCACCGCCAGGATTGCGAGTATTCTCATCATAAGTCAAATGCTGAGCCAAATAACAAGTAGTAAGGGAAGAAGAGTATGCCGAGACCAAGGCTGATGACCGGCACGACTCCGGCGCCACAGGCCTGCATTCCCACACCGAGGTCGAACCAGCTGAATTTGCCGCTGTGCCAGCCAAGGCGCGTGCCGAATTCCACACCGGGCGTTTCATACATATATCCGACGCCGGCATAGACCTGCCAGTCCACCTTGCGGTAATCCCAGGTGAGCCTGATAACAGGGCCCGCACTGATGGAGGTTTCTTCCTCGCCAGGGGATATAAGGTAACGTCCGTAGAAGCCGAGATGCTTGCTGCAGTAGGCATACTGGAAACCAATGACCACGTCTTCTTCCCTGAAGCCGAATTCGTAGTTCAGGAAGTGGCGGGCGAACTCATTCTCCTCCCAGCTCCATCTCCAGGACACGAGCTGCTTATGCATATTCATATTCAGGGTGGTGGTCCTGCCTTCCACTATTTTTGCCGTGGAGGACGCGACTCGATAACCGCTCTTCGTTGCGGTCACGTTGTAAGAGCCGATCGGGACCAGGCTGTTGAAAGGAGAGGTGTATTCGTGGCTCCACGCACCGCCGGACACCTTGACTTTGGCGCCCGTGATACTGCCCGTACTGACTTTAAGCGTTCCCGTCCGGATAGTGGCTGCAGGCACTTTGACCGTCTGGGGTTCGTCCGCAGTCGGAGTATAGTACAACTGACCCTTGGTGAACGGGAGTGTTGACATATCGCGCTCCGTTTCGAATAAATAGCTTCTGCCCACCTCAAGGGTTATTTTCCTGGTATTTCCCTTGCCCAGGCTGACGCCGTCCATCCAGATGTTGCAGCCGGAGTCCGTGTACACGGTCACCATCACCTCTCTCGGGCCCTTGACCAGGGTCTTCGCCAGCTGCTCCGTGCGGCCCTCTTTGATCTGAACCTTGAACGGATCCAGGTGATAGCCGTCCAGCTTGAGCTCCACGGTGTGCTCACCGATCAGGATCCTCTTGCTGAAGGCGGTCGTTCCGGCTTCTTCGCCGTCGATATAGACCTTTGCCCTCGAAGGGGTGCTGGTTATCTGCAGTCCGCCGTAGATCGGGACGGGCTTGTCCACCACTATCTTCACTTCCTTGCCCTCGATGGTGCTGCCCTTGATACCCTGGGCCTGCGAGATGTGCGAAGGTTTGGACGATTCGAGCTTGTAGGACATTCCGCCGCTGTTGAGCTTCACGCGCATACCGCTGCGGCCGGTGGCGATCACCTTTGCGGCGTCCCTCACGGTCAGCTCGGCATCCGGGTCGTCGCACACGCAGGTGACCCATCCGAACTGCGGCCGGAGGTTCACCGTGGGCACTACCTGCACTTTGCCGTCGCCGACGATGTCCACCTTCACGGGCTCGATATAGTAGTCTTCCTTGCGGAATTCTATCCTCACGTCCGTGCCCTTGCGTATCTTGTCAGACATAGCAAGCGGGGTGGTGCCTATCCTGCGGCCGTTCACATAGACCTCGGCGCCCTGGGGGTTGGTATCCAGGCTGAGGTAGCTGAAGGCCGGCTTGAGCGAGACGTACTGCTCGGGCGAATCGTCAGTGACCTCGTACTTTCCGCTGGCCTGCTCATAGAAGCGGCTCTCGATGCGGTAGTAGTATGTCCCTTTGTCGAGGAACGCTTCGAACAGACCGTCGGTCAGCACGCGGCTGCCCATATCGCAGGTCGCAGTTTTTCCGTAGAAGACGGTTGCGTCCGGCGGGGTGACGTTGAGTTTCATCACGCTCTCGCCGAGCGTGAAGGTGGTCACGGTGGACACAGATGCGTCCACGGTGAGCTTGAGGCGGTAGACGTTCTTGCCCTTGAGGGTCACGCCCACATAACCGGTAGGGGTGTAGCCCTCGCAGGAGAACATTATGTTGGTAACAACGGGTGATACCCAGAACCACCATTCCCCATTGACCTGCTTTTCGGATTTGACCGTCGCGGAGCCGCCCTTGGTCTGGAGAACCAGGGTGCCGTTGACGGGATTGTTCAGGCTGACCTTGATGATGGCGCAGTCCAGGTCGTTGGCGTCCTTCAGGGCGTAGTAAGAGCGCGCGTCGTTGTCCTGCGGATCGAGCTCCGCGCGTCCGTTAACCGACATATTGATCTGCGCAGACATCAGCAGAGGAATCAGCAGCGCCTGCAGAGCAATGAGGAATCGTTTCATAGGTTGTTGATACCGTATATTCCGAAGTCAGGATCCGGTTCGGGCTGCCACGTTCTCACGTGGATCAGCGGGCGGGTCTGGTCGGAGATGTCCACCAACAGGTACAGGTAACCGGAGTCACCGTAGTTGGAGGAGAAGTAGTCTTGTTTGACCTGAATGCCGTAGAGGTTGGTGTTCGTGCCCCTCGTGGTCTTCAGCACACTTACGTTCGAGAACTTGAGGTTGATGTATTCCTTGCTCCTGAAGCTGCGCTCAAGGTTGCGGATGTACTGCGCCTTGGTCTGGCGGTTGTACTCGAACGCTTCGCCTTGAAGCTGTATGCCTCCCTCCACGACGGTCTTCACCACCCTCTTTCCAGTGATGATTAGAGCGTCGTCGGAGAAGATAGAGGAGATGTGGTCGATGTTCATCAGCGCGAAGGCTGTTTTGTAGCCCTCAAGGAAGTTGATGAGCACCATCTTCGCGTCGTCCTCCCACTTGGTCTTGCTGAGGATGTCCTGAAGGGACTCCGACTCGAGGCCGAAGGTCACGTCGCCGATGAGGCCGTCCTTGTCGAAGGAGAACACCACGTTCTCCATAAACGTTTTGTAGTTGTTGCCGAAGGAGAACATCATCGGGATGCTCCTGCAGTAGACGTTTCCGTCGAAGTCGATCAACTTCACCGGGCCGCGCTTGACCACCCTGGCATTGCCGTAGTTGAGCAGGCGGGTGTAGATGTCGTAGCCCTCCGCCGAGAAAAGGTCGCGGCAGGATTCATAGTCCTTGGCGATAAGCCCGTCCAGCACGCGGTTGATGCTGCGCACATAGAAGGCGCTGTCCCTCACTGCGGAGAAACGGGTGTGCGCGAATCCGCTGTTCACCTCACGCGCAAGACCGGACGCGGCGCTCGCATCGATTGCCGCCTGAGCTTTCTTCTTCTGTCGGTTCGTCTTCGGGATGGCGTTGCTGACCGGCACACCGGTTTTGTAGGCGTCCGCAAAGCGGATGCGGCCGACCTCACCGAGCGCGAGCTTCATCTCCGGATCGGAGACGGATTCGTCTTCGTAGGTGTATTCGACCCTCACGTCCACACTGCGTACGTCCATATTCGCCCGGAACTCGATAACGCCCACACCGTCGCGCGCCTGGAGCACCGCACTCTCGCCAAGACCGTCGTTGATCGTGTAATCGAGGGTGGTGACCGGCTCACCTTCGTAGGTGATGTCCAGCAGTCCGAGGAGGTTGTCTTCCGGCGAACGGCCGGTGTACGTGAAGGTGATGCCGTCCAGGATACGCTCTATGCAGGAGCGGGAGTACCACTGCGCGGGCTCGCCGGCATACTCGGGCTGATCTGCCGGAGGGAGCGTGCTGTTCAGCAGCAGCGCCCAGTAATTATACTTGAGCGCCACGTCGAACTTCCGCTCCGCCTCGGCGTTTTCAGCCACTTTGAGCATACTGGTGACCTTGTTCGCCCTGGCTTTGTAAATGTCGCGCAGGTCGTCCTTGGCGAGGAAGGCGAGGGCATAGCCTGTCTTCCTGCGCTTGTCGTAGTACGTCCTTGTCTCCACGAAGCGGAGGGTGACGTCCGACGAGAAGCTCACGCTTGATGTGTACTCCGTCTCGGCCATACCGTTCACGTCGTGATCCTTGAACTGGGTCACTGACGCCACGTTGACTTTTATCTGGCTGGCAATATCCCTGCGGGCCGCGGCCAGAAGGGCCTCGACGCACTCCGCTCCCGAGCCGCCGGCCTTATTGACCTCGAACTTGAGAGCGTGGTAATATTCCGCTGTGAGGAACTCTTCCCACTCCTTCGGATAATCCTGAGAATATCCGCCGAATGAGAAGAGCACCGCCAGCACTGCGACGGCGAGAATTTTACGCATTATTCTTCCTCTTCGTCGTCTTCCACCTGGAAGATGGTGCCGAGAATGTCTTTCTGAACCTTCTCGAAGGCCTTAAGCTCCTTGTTGGAGAGCTCCTTCGGTTTGTAGTTGAGGCAGTTCTTGTAGATCTTCTCCCAGTTCTTGGCCGGCATACCTACGCGGGCCCAGATCTTATAGAGCCTGCTCTCCTGGTCGAACTGGATAACGGTCTCGCCGAAAGGAGTAAAGCCCTGGACGGTGCTGGTACTCACCTGTGAGAGATACCTGCTGAAGTCCTCGGTTGCGCGGGTGACGCGGGAAGTCTCGTCCTCTGATCCCATATCGGTGATCTCGCTGATAGCGTCGGAGACCTTCTGGTCGATATTCTTCACGTTGAATGTGTTCGAGATGAGGGAGTAAGCGGCACTGCGGGCCATCTCCTCAGCGATTCTCTGGTTCTGGGACTCGCCGACTGCGGTGAAATACACGAAGGGGACCTCTACGATCTTTCCGCTCTTGTATCCCTCGCCCATTGCGTAGCCGAACTGCGACCAAGGGGCCTGGTTGACTGTTGTTCCCTCAACGGTTTCGGTCTGGGTGACCTCGCCGGGTGTGGGCTGAGTAGCTTTCTTTGCGGATCCGCAAGAAATGAATGCGACCATTGCGACCGAAATCGCGACGATGGAAAGGATGCGTTTCATATTTTATAGATTTATTGGTTAATGATCTTAGCTTTCAAATATACTAATTTTTCTTTGCTGGAACGCCCACCCTCACAAAAACCGTGTACATTCGGGTGTATTTGTCGAACCTTATGAGCGTTTCGCCCACGCGCGTCACCCCATTGAGCTTCGCCTTGTCTTTATTAAAAGCCTCGGCCATCCTCGCCTGCGCGTCAGCCTCAGCCTGTTTCTCCGCCAGAAACTGTGTTGGAGCGGTCCCCCGTCCTATCCAGGCGGCATACTCCCGCTTCACTATCTTCCCCTCTTTGTATGCGTCCACCTTCACATAACTGAACTCCGGCCACGGATCGTCCGGATGCGCCTTCTTCGACGCGCCGCAGGAAGTCAGTACCAGCGCCGCCGCGAGAATAGTTATAAAACGTAAGGCTTTCATACCTTCAAATATACAAAAAGAGAACGACTTGTAAGCCGTTCTCCTTATGAGATAATTGCGATTCGGAATTAACCGAGCTTCTCGGCGACCTTGTCGCAAGCGTCCTTTACAGTCGCGATGTTTGCAGTCTCCTCATCAGGAATCTTGATGCCGAACACCTTCTCGAACTCCATAAGAAGCTCTACGGTGTCGAGAGAATCTGCTCCGAGATCATTGGTGAAATTTGCGGTCTCTGTAACCTCTGAAGGTTCTACACCGAGTTTGTCAACGATGATAGCCTGAACCTTTTTTACGATTTCAGCGTACTCCATTGTGATTTAAATTTTAGTAGTTCTTATTTTTTAATTCTCTTCTATCTAACCGATCGAACTGCAAAGTTAGTAAATTATTTTATTATGCAAAATCAATAGCGGTGCAGCAGTTAGCCCCTGGCGGACGTGTCCACCCCCGGACACGGGCAGGGGGTAGGCGTCCGTTGGATACGAGTTTGAGCGCAGCGAGGACGAAGTAGACAATGGAAGGGGCCGGAAGGAGCGAAGCGACTGGAGTTCCGCCAGGGGCAACTGCTGACCGCTTACACTTTTTCGGGGGCAGATAATTTCAGCCAGATGCGGATGGCGTTGAGGCCGTTCAGGAGGTAGAAGGAGTATTTGATGAGTTGGACGACGGTGTATTCGGAGCCTTCGCCGGAAGAGAGGACGATGATCCAGAGGATGATGGAGGTGATGTTCACGAGCAGCCAGAGGTACCACTGGTCCATATAGGCCTTCGCCATAAGGACAAGGGCTACGATGTTGGCGGTGGTGACGGCGGAGTCGAAGGACATCTTGGCCCAGACGATGTTGCCCTGGTAGCGCGCGATGAGCCAGGCGACCGCGAGGACGGCGGCGTAGACCATCACGAACAGCGCGATTACGTTGAGCCAGCCCTTCGGGGTGAGCCTGCGGGCCTGAACCGCCTTTTTCGCGGTCGCCCCGCGCTTGCGCCATCCGAAGAAGCCGATGAACTCCATCGGCAGGAAGTAGAGCACGTGCAGGCCGAGTGTCATAGGGACGTTCTGGTCCAGCAGCGTGTACGAGTAAATCAGAACATCCACCAGTCCGAAGACGAACGTGAGGATGTTGCCGTTCGCGGACAGCACCACGCTGATGACACCCATCAGCGCACCCACAGACGAGAGAATCGTCAGCGCCACACGCGCATCCGGTTTATTGAGATTCATTACGCACGCCACCGTGACGCACGCTATCATTCCCGCCAGAAGAAAGGCGTTGAACCATTTGTTGAATTTGCTATCGTTCATTTCAATGAATTTTTAATCGTTTTGGCTAGTTTCGGGCCGACGAGGGCGGCGAGGTCTGCCTCCGAGGCGGCGGCGATACGCGCGACGCTGCCGAAGTGCAGCAGCAGGCGCTGCTGCGTACGCTCCCCGACTCCGGGGATGTCGTCCAGGGCGGAATGCACCTGAGACTTCGAGCGCAGATTCCTGTGGAAGGTAATGCCGAAGCGGTGAGCCTCGTCGCGGATATGGGTTATAACCCTGAAAGCCTGCGAGTTGCGGTCGAGGAACAGCGGATACGGGTCGTCCACACGAACTATCTCCTCGAGCCTCTTCGCGAGACCGACGACCATAAACTTTTCCTCGAGCCCGAGTTCCTGCACGGCTTGCCAGGCAAAACCGAGCTGGCCCTTGCCGCCGTCGATCACGACGAGTTGCGGCAGATCGTCGGGGGCCTCGGCCAGCATCCTGGAGTAACGTCTGTTCACGACTTCTTTCATCGAGGCATAGTCGTTCGCGCCGATGACCGTCTTGATCTTGAACTTGCGGTAGTCTTTCTTCGACGGCAGGCCGTTCCTGAACACGACGCACGACGCCACCGGGTTTGTGCCCTGGATGTTGGAGTTGTCGAAGCACTCTATGTGAGTCGGAAGTTCCTTCATTCCTAGCGCATCGCGTATCTCTTCCAGAGCCTGTTTCTTGAACAGCTCCGGATCGGTCTTCTCCAGCTGCCTCAGCGAATTGAAATGGAACTCCCGCGCATTCTTCGCGCTCAGTTCGAGAAGCGCCAGTTTGTCGCCCCTCACCGGAATCTTGAACTCGACTCCTTCGATCTCCACATCAGGATGGAACGGAACAATCACCTCTTTCGACAGAGCCCCGAACTTCGACTCGATCTCCGCGATGAAAGTGCTCAACACTGCCGCCTGCTCCTCTTCTATCGCCATTTTGAATGCGAGATTGAGTGACTGCACTATCGAGCCGCCGCGTATTCTGAGGAAATTGCCGAAAGCTTTCGAGGCGTCGAAGACCAAAGAAAACACATCCATATCGGAGCCGCCCGCTGCGACCACGACGCTCTTCGAGTAGTGCTCACCGAGCAGCTCCAGCCTTTCCTTGCAAACCTGGGCGGTTTCGAAATCGAGGTCGTCGGAGGCCTGTTTCATCCGGGCGTTGTATTCGCGGATGAGGGCGGCGGTGTCGCCGCTGAGGATACGGACGATCTCAGCGATGTCGGCCGCATACTCTTCCTGGGAATAAGCCCCCACACAGCAGCCCTTGCACTTCCCGATATGGAAGTCCAGGCACGGACGGAACTTATGCCGCAAGATGGCCTCAGAGTCAATTTTGTATTTGCACGAGCGTAAAGGATACGCCCCCTCGAAGAACTCCACCAGCGCGTGGGCGTGCTTCGCGGAACTGTAGGGTCCGAAATAGCGGGCGCCTTTAGTGACCCTGCGGGTAATGAACACTCGAGGGAAAGGCTCTTCAGTGACGCATATCCAGGGATAGGTCTTGGAGTCCTTCAATAATATATTATACTTCGGCTTGTACTGCTTGATCAGGTTGTTCTCCAGCAGCAGCGCATCCGCCTCGCTGTCAACCACGGAGTACTGCGCATCCGCGATCTTGCCCACGAGCACGCGCGTCTTCGCGTTCAGCCTCTCCGGCGGCACGAAATACTGCGCCACCCGCTTGTGGAGATCTTTGGCCTTGCCGACATAGATAACCGTTCCCTCGGAGTCGTAGTATCTGTAGACCCCGGGGGAATGCGGAAAGAGAGCTATTTTTTCCCTAACGTCCAAGTGCTTCCTTGACGGCCGCTTCTATCGCGCTCTCGCGCAGACCTTTCCTGACGATTTTTCCGTCCGGCCCGAAGAGCATAATCTGAGGAATGGAGCTGAAACCGTAGGCCTTGGATGCGATAGTCTGGGCGTTGATGATCTGGTCCCAGACTATTCCAAGCTCGGCGGCTGCGCGCTTCGTGTCTGCGGGATCGTCCCATACGGCCACGCTGAGCACATCGAAATCGTCGCCCGCGTAGGTCTCATAGACGTGCTTGATGTTTGGAACTTCCCTCTTGCAGGGGCCGCACCAGCTTGCCCAGAAATCCACGAGCACATACTTGCCCTTGCCGATGAAATCCGAGAACTTCACGCCGTCCACCTCGAAATCGGTGAACATCTGTCCTTCTGCGGTCTTCTTGAGAGCCTCGAGGCTGTTCTTGATCCTGATGATGAAGTCGGTATCCTGCATCTCAGGAGAGAGCATACCGATATACTTCTCGCACTCGTCGGGCGTAAGGTCGTTGTAAACCTCCCTGAAAGCCATCACGCCGAGTTCGTTGTCTCGGTTCTTCTTGAGGGTCTTCAGGCAGAGAGCGGTGTACTTCTCCTGAGCCTTTTCGTAGAGCTCACCGCACTTTTCCTGGATCTGGTCGGCTGTAAGGGTGCTGTCGGTCTCGACCTCGGTACACGCGGCGGTGAAATCCTGAACGATGGTTTCAACCTCTTTCTGGAACTTCGCCTTCTTCTCTTCAACAGTGCCGTTCGAGCAGGCGACCAACATCAAGGCAGCAAGCGCCGCCATAAATAAAGTCTTCTTCATATTATCCTTCTTAAAATAAACAACCGGCCTCGCTTTGGTGCGAAACCGGTTGTAAATATAAGCATTTTCCTGAGGAAAACTACTTGCCGGAGTCCCTGCGGGGGCGACGGTCTCCGCGGCGTCCGCCACGGTCACGTCCTCCCTGACGGGGAGTGCCGGATGCCTGGGCATTGGCGGCAGCCACGGCGGCGGGAGTAAGATCCTGCCTTCCGTACTTCTCACCGTTGCAGATCCAGACCTTGATGCCAAGGGCACCGACCTTCGTGCTTGCAACTGCAAGTGCGTAGTCGATATCGGCGCGGAATGTGTGGAGAGGCGTACGGCCTTCCTTGAACATCTCGCTACGGGCCATTTCAGCACCGCCGACGCGGCCGCTGATCTGAACCTTGATACCTTCTGCGCCTACGCGCATCGTGTTGGCAACGGCCATCTTGATGGCCCTGCGGTAGCTGACGCGACCCTCGATCTGACGAGCGATGGAGTCTGCCACGATGTTGGCGTCGACTTCGGGTTTCTTGACCTCATAGACGTTGATCTGGACGTCCTTGCCTGTGACCTTCTTAAGCTCTTCCTTAAGCTTGTCGATATCAGAGCCACCCTTGCCGATGATGAAACCGGGGCGTGCGGCATAGATAGTGACGGTGACGAGCTTGAGAGTCCTCTCAATGATAATCCTCGAGAGGCTGGCCTTTGCGAGGCGGCTGCCCAGATACTTGCGGATTTCGAAATCTTCCGCGATCTTCTCCGCATAGTTTCCACCACACCAGTTAGAGTCCCAACCACGTGTGATACCGATACGGTTGCTGATAGGATTAGTTTTCTGTCCCATATTACTTGTTCTCTACTGGTTTTTTGACATCGAGGACGATGGTGACGTGGTTCGAACGCTTGCGGATGCGGCCGGCCCTACCCTGGGGGCAAGGACGGATGCGCTTCAGCGTGCGGCCGGG
>JAGAAD010000037.1 GCA_017615445.1 Bacteroidales bacterium | reverse complement strand
ATCCAGCAGGGCGGCTTCATCGGCAAGGGCCCCGGCCAGAGCACGCAGCGCTACGTGGTCCCCGATATGTCCGAGGACTACATGTTCAGCTTCATCCTTGAGGAATACGGCTGGCTGGGAGGAATGGCGGTTATGATCCTCTATATCTCGCTCATTGCGCGAGGGGTGCTGATAGTCCGAAACTGCGGCACCAACCTCTTCGCGAAATGTGCGGTGATGGGTCTGGTGCTGCTGATTTCCGGCCAGGCCATGATTCATATTATAGTGAACGCAGACATAGGCCTGCTCACCGGACAGACTCTGCCTCTGCTGAGCCACGGAGCCTCGGCCTTCATCTGCTTCTGCATAGCGTTCGGAATCATCCTCTCGATAAGCAGGATTTCGAACCGCAAGATTGAGACTGAGACGAAGAAGTCTGCCCCGCTGATCGACCTGCACGACACCGTGGAGGCGAGCCTGGCGGACCTCGATTCCTTCGACAGCGGCAACTACAACGCGGCGGAAGAATTGGACGACACGGACGAAAACGAAGACATATATGACAGCATATAAAAAACTTCGCGTGATTATCAGCGGCGGCGGCACGGGAGGCCATATCTTCCCTGCCATCAGCATCGCCAACCGTTTCAAGGAAGTGAACCCCGAGACGGAGATTCTGTTTGTGGGAGCGAACGGCAAGATGGAGATGGAAAAGGTGCCCGCAGTCGGATACAAGATAGTGGGCCTGCCCATCTGCGGCCTGCAGCGCAGACTGACCCTCAAGAACATCTGGAACGACATCCAGGTGCCCTTCAAGATTCTGGTCAGCAACGCCCGCGCCCGCAAACTGGTGCGCACTTTCAAACCGGACATCGCGGTGGGAGTGGGCGGCTACGCCAGCGCACCCCTGCTCTTCGCGGCCACACGCCTAGGCGTGCCCTCGCTCATCCAGGAGCAGAACGGCTTCGCCGGCCTGACCAACAAGATGCTCGGCGACAAAGTCGGCTGCATCTGTGTGGCCTACGAAGGGATGGAGAAGTTCTTCCCCGCCGAGAAGATAGTAATGACCGGCAACCCCATCCGCGCGAGCATTAAGAAGGCGACGCCCGAGATGAGGGCCGAGGCGATCGGCCATTACGGGCTGGACGGCGCAAAGCGCCAGCTGCTCGTAATAGGCGGCAGCCTCGGCTGCGGCACGCTGAACCGCACGATGAAAGCCTGGATTGAGGCCGGCTGCCCGGGCGGCGAGGACGTGGAGGTCATCTGGCAGTGCGGCAAGTACTACGAGCCGGACGTCCGCGCATTCATGGAAGGCCGCGAGCTGCCGAATGTGCACTGGAGCGCGTTCATAGACAGGATGGACCTCGCCTATGCGGCGGCGGACCTGATAGTCTCGCGCAGCGGCGCCAGCAGCGTGTCCGAAATCTGCGTGGCCGGCAAGCCGTGCATCTTCGTGCCCTCGCCGAACGTGGCCGAGGACCATCAGACGCACAACGCGATGGCGCTGGTCAGGAAGGAGGCCGGATTGATCGTGAAAGATGCGGCGGCCGGGGCCGAGCTCATGCCGCTCGCGATGGAAGTAATCCACGACGAGGGCAGGCTCGAACTGATCGGCCGCAACGCCCTTGGAATGGCGCTGCCGGACGCGGCCGCGATGATAGTTGACGAAGCGTACAAACTCGTATGAAGAACGTTTATTTCATAGGAATCGGCGGAATCGGCATGAGCGCCCTGGCGCGCTGGTTCAAGTTCAAAGGGCACGCTGTCTCCGGCTACGACCGCACCCCCAGCGACCTGACGCGCGAGCTTGAGGCCGAAGGCATTCCCGTCCACTACGAGGACAGGCCGGACCTCATCCCCGCCGACGTGGCGGACACGCTGGTGGTCTACACGCCCGCCATCCCGGACGACCTTCGCGAACTGCAGTTCGTGCGCGCGAGCGGCTATCAGGTCATGAAGCGCTCGCAGATCCTCGGCGAGATCACGGCCGGGCAGAAGTGCCTGGCGGTGGCGGGGACGCACGGCAAGACCACGACCAGCACCCTGGTCGCGCACATCCTCACGGTCAGCGGCGAGGGCTGCTCGGCCTTCCTCGGCGGCGTGTCGCGCAACTACGGCACGAACCTGCTGATGAGCCACAATCCGGTGGCGGTGGCCGAGGCGGACGAGTTCGACCGCTCGTTCCTGCGGCTGCACCCAGCGATAGCGGCGATCACGGCGATGGACGCCGACCATCTCGACATATATGGCGACCTGGCCCACGTGCAGGAGGCCTACCGTCAGTTCGCCTCGCAGGTGAGCGAGGTGCTGATCCACAAGATCGGGCTGCCGCTCGCTCCGGACGTGACGCGCGCGAAGATGCTCACCTACGCGCTGGACGACCCCCGCGCGGACTTCCACGCCGCCAACATGCGCCTCGGCTCGGACGGGCACTACACCTTCGATCTGGTGCATCCCGGCGGGGCGATCAAGGACATCCGCACCGGCAATCTCGGCAAGCTGAACGTGGAGAACGCGGTGGCCGCGGCGGCGATCTGCCTCTGCCATGGGACCGCGCCCGAGGCCATTCGCAAGGCGATAGGCTCGTACCTGGGCGCGCACCGCAGGCTCGAAGAGTATGTGAACACGCCCGCGCTGACGTTCCTGGACGATTATGCCCACCATCCGGCGGAGCTCGAGGCTTCGATCCGCACGGTGCGCGACATCTTCCCCGGCCGTAAGCTCACGGCCATCTTCCAGCCGCACCTCTACACCCGCACCCGCGATTTCGCGCCGGAGTTCGCCCGCGCGCTGAGCCTGTGCGACCAGGTGGTGCTGCTGGACATCTATCCCGCCCGCGAGGAGCCCATCCCGGGGGTGTCATCGGAGATTATTTTTAAAGATGTCACTGCGCCGGAGAAGGTCCTGCTGCGCTATGACGAGCTGCTGGACTGGGTCCGGGCGCACGATGTCAACGTTCTCGTGACATTCGGTGCAGGAAATATTGACAGGCTTGTACAGCCTATCGCGACATTGTTAAAGGAAAGAGTATGAAAAAGGCCGCTTCGATAGTTCTGACAGTTCTCTTCTTCCTGGTGTTCTTCGCCGGGATGGGGGCGCTGCTCTACGCATCGAAGGCGGAGCGGCACGGCATCTCCTGCAAGGAGCTGCAGGTGAGCGTGCCCGGCCCGCACCAGTTCCTCACCGAGGACGAGGTGCGCGCCTATATAGACAACTTCTACGGCATCTACGTGGGCCAGAGGCTGGAGGATGTGAATCTGCTGAGCATAGAGAAGATGCTGGAGACGAAGGCGCCGGTGCGCAAGGCCGAGGTCTGGATTACGGACGACGGCGTGCTGCACGCGGTGGTCTACCAGCGCGACCCCGTGCTGCGTTTCGACTACAAGGGCAACGGCTACTACACGGATCGCTACGGAAACATCTTCCCGCTGAGCGGCGATTATGTGGCCGAGGTGCCGGTGATCTCTTGCGACCCCAAGCTGGGCTTTGATCCTGCCTGGCTCTCGCAAGCGATTGCCTTGGTCAGCAAGATTTCAGGCAGCAGCCTGTGGAGCAGCCGCATCGGGGCTTATTCGGTTAACAAAAATGGAGATTTCGTGCTGGAAGGCGACGGACTCCGCATTATCTATGGGGATTTCAGCGAAAGCCCGCGCAAGTTCGCGGCGATGGAGAAATACTTCAGTTCCATCGCTCCTCTCCGCGCGGATGATCCCTATCACACTGTGAATGTAAAATATAAAGGTCAAATAATATGCAGGAAAGATTTATAGCGGCAGTGGACCTGGGAGCGTCGAAGATCTCGCTCTCGGTGAGCCAGGTGGTGGACGGAGTCGCACAAGTCGTCCATTACCGCGAGGCGGAATCCAGGGGAATCCGGCGCGGTACGATCTTCAATCCCAAGCAGGTCTGCGAGCCTCTCGGCCGGCTCATACGCGAAGCCGAAGAGACTCTGGAAATCAACATCCACGAAGTGGTGACGGCGTTCCCGCGCTGGAAGGTCTCCACCAAGGATGTGGATCAGTCCGTGGAGCGCAGCGACCCCGAGAGCTTCATCACTGAAGACGAGGTGTCCGGGCTGAAGGAGATAGCCCTTGAGAAATTCCAGGGAAGCATCAAGGCCGGCAGCCAGATCTATGGAGCAGTGGCCCAGTCCTACTCCACCGAAGACCTGTTCCAGGCGGCGGAGTCCGATGTGATAGGCGTCACGGGCAAGAAGTTCGAGGGAATGTACAAGGTGTTCTCGGGCGACGAGAAGCCTGTCAAGAACATAGACAAGGTGATGAACGAGCTCGGAATCGCTTCGCGCAAGGTTTTCCTCGCGGAGGCGGTGGCCGAGACGGTTCTTACCAGCGACGAGAAAGAGCATGGTGTGGCGCTGATCGAGATAGGTGCGGGCGTGACTTCCGTCAGCATCTACCATCGCGGCGTGCTGCGCTTCTTCGATTCGTTCCCGTTCGGAGGCAAATCCGTGACCAGCGACATCCACCTGGAGTGCGGCATCCAGGAGGCTCTTGCCGAGAACATCAAGCTCGGGTTCGGTTCCTGCATGCCGGACCGTCTGCAGTCTCTCGGCGAGAAGATAATCCAGATCCACGACAAGCGCACGGGCGAGACCCAGCAGCTGCCCGTGAAGTATCTGGCCGAGATAATCGGCAGCCGCATGCGCGAGATTTCGAACGCGGCGCTGTTCCTGATCGGCAAGAGCGGCTACGCCGACAGCCTGCGGGGAGGAATAGTCCTCACCGGCGGCGGTGCCGAGCTGCTCAGCGCCAGCGCACTGATGACCGAGCTTTCCGGTCTCCCCGCCCGTGTGGGCTTCCCGCACGTCAGCGGAATCAGCACTGAGGGCTGCCCGGAGATCTGCTCGCTGTCCGGCGTGTCGCAGCTCGCAATGATTTCGCTCTGCAGGGACAAGGAATACATCAACAGCGCTATCCTGAAGGAACTTGACGTTCCCGCACCGGAACCGGAGCCGGTTGAAGAGGAGCCCGTGACGGACACGGTCTTCGAGCCGGCCGCCGAGGAGCCCGCTCCGCAAGAGAAGCCAGTCGAGAGGCCCAAGCCGGTGGAGAAGCCCAAGCATCGGGGCATTTTCGGCGGCCTGACCAAGAAGGTCACGGACCTGACCGGAAATCTTTTCGACGAGAACATTGGAAACAAAACAGAGGAGGACAACAACAATGCCTGAAGAAGATAACATCATCATTGCCCCCAAGGACTGGCCCACGGCAGACAGCATCATCAAGGTGCTCGGTGTGGGCGGCGGCGGTTGCAACGCAGTCAACTACATGTACAACAGGCAGATCCAGGGCTGCAGCTTCGTGGTGTGCAACACTGACGCGCAGGCCCTCGGCCGCTGCAGCGTTCCTCTGAAGATCCAGCTCGGCCTCGGACTCGGCGCCGGCACGAACCCCACCAAGGGTCGCAACGCCGCGCTCGAGAGCCAGGACGAAATCGCTGCGAAGATCCTGGATCCGAACACGAAGATGCTCTTCATCACCGCCGGAATGGGCGGCGGCACCGGCACCGGCGCCACCCCCGTGATCGCGAAGATGGCGAAGGACCAGGGCATCCTGACGGTGGGCGTGGTCACCCTCCCCTTCCGCAACGAAGGCCGCGAGGTGCTCGCCCGCGCGATAGACGGCATCCATGAGCTCGAGAAGAACGTGGACAGCCTTATTATAATCAACAACGAAAAGCTCTACCAGTACTTCGGCGACGAGCTCATCCAGAATGCCTTCCCAAAGGCGGACGAGGTGCTCGCCACCGCCGTGCGCAGCATAATTGAAATAATCAAGAAGCCCGGCTACATCAATGTGGACTTCGAAGACGTGCAGACCATGATGCGCGGAAGCGGAATGGCTCTGATGGGAAGCGGCACCGGCAGCGGTCCTAACAGGATCGACGATGCCGTGAAACAGGCCTTCGAATCCCCGCTGCTTAACGACTACGACTTAAAGACTGCGAAAAACGTTTTGGTGAACATCACCGCCGGCAACAACGACCAGGGTCTGAAGATGAACCAGCTGGACGAGATCAACAAGAAGATCGCGGAGTACACCGGAGGCGGCAACAACTTCAAGCACGGCCTCATCTGGGACGACGATCCTTCGATCGGCGACACGATTCACATCACCGCCATCGCCACCGGCTTCAAGCTCGGCGCCATCCTCGGCCCGGACATCGACCTCGGCAGCATAATCTCGATAGACAGCGACTATGTCTACGACAAGTCTTCCGGCGCTGCCGGCGAGGTCCCTTTGGGGGAAGTTACCACCCACATCGGTTTCAGCACCACCGTCAAGCCGAAGTTCGACTATGATCCGAACGTGGTTCCCGCCCTTTTGACGGACAACGAGCAGACTATCAGGGAATACGAAGAAAAAGCAGCTATCAGGAGAATACAGCAATGAGAAGGACAAGAGTAAGATTCGCACCCTCCCCCACCGGCCCGCTCCATATGGGCGGAGTGCGCACGGCTTTGTATAACTATCTGTATGCGAAGCAGCACGGAGGAGATTTCATTTTAAGGATTGAGGACACCGATTCGCAGAGGTTCGTTCCAGGCGCGGAGCAGTATATTATCGAGGCCCTGAACTGGTGCGGGATAGTTCCGGACGAGGGGGTTGAGAACGGTGTTGTTGTGTCGGAGGCTTCTGCTAAACATCCGCACGCTCCCTACAGGCAGTCCGAGCGCAGGGCGATCTATCGCGCCTACGCCGAGGAGCTGGTTGCGAAAGGCTGGGCATACTATGCTTTCGATTCAGCTGAGGAGCTTTCGGCTCGGAGGGCGGAGGCGGAGGCTGCCGGACAGACTTTTATCTATAATTATGAGACCCGGACGGGTTTGAGGAATTCGCTGACGCTGCCTTCCGATGAGGTCGCCAGATTGTTGGCGGAGAGGACGGACTGGACTATCCGTTTCAAGATGCCAGTTGATCGTGTTGTCGTGATGGACGATCTGATCCGCGGCCATGTGGAGGTTTCCAGCGCGACTCTGGACGACAAGGTTCTCTGGAAGAGGGCCGACGAACTGCCGACATATCATCTGGCAAACATCGTGGACGACCACCTGATGGAGATCACCGAGGTCATCCGCGGCGAAGAGTGGTTGCCTTCCCTGCCTCTTCATTATCTTTTGTATGAGGCTTTCGGCTGGACGGACACCATGCCGCGTTTCGCGCATCTGCCTCTGCTGCTGAAGCCTGTCGGAAACGGCAAGCTCTCCAAGCGCGACGGCGACAAGATGGGCTTCCCCGTGTTCCCGCTGAACTGGGTTAATTCAGACGGCGAGACCTACCGCGGTTACCGCGAAGACGGCTACTTCCCCGAGGCTTTCGTGAACCTTCTTGCATTCCTGGGCTGGAATCCCGGCGACGAAAGGGAGATTATGTCCATGCAGGAGCTGATCGACGCGTTCTCGCTTGACCATGTCAGCAAGAGCGGCGCGAAGTTTAATCCGGACAAGGCGAAGTGGTACAACAAGGAATATCTCAGGATGAAGAGCGACGAGGAGCTGGCTTCCCTGTATGAGCCCATCCTGGCTTCGCATGGCGTCTCCGCTTCGCACGACTATGTCGTTAAGGTCGTCGGCGTGATCAAGGATCGCGCGACTTTCGTCGCGGATCTCTGGACCGCCGCGCCATATTTGTTTGTGGCTCCCACCGAGTATGTGGAGAAAGATCTCGGCAAGTTCGGAACTCCGGAGAATTACGCGATGGCTCTGGAGGCTATGTCATCGGGGCTGGATTTGGAAGAGTACATTCGTGAGCGCGAGTGGCCCATGGGCAAAGTGATGAACTGCATCCGTCTGGCCCTCACCGGTTCCGGCTCCGGCCTCGGAATTCATGAGATTATTTCGTGTATCGGTGTCGAAGAGGCGGTTAAACGTTTGAAGACTTTAGGAAATCATATTTAGTTGAGAAAATCAGTATCCCATCCTAGCGACCTTCGCGGCGACTTCGCGCCGCTCACCCTCCCACTTCGTGGGCCCCTCCCTCTATCAGACCGAGGGTGGCTAGGGTCGCTCGGACGGGATACTGATTTTCACAGCGTGTTTTGCAAGTTGCTAGTAATCAGGCCATTATAAAAAACGATGTGTTTTGTTTGGGGTACATCATTTTTAATAATTGATTGATAATCAGGAAATTATATAACACGGTTCATTATTGTTATTATGAAAATAGGTATTTGCAGCGATCATGCGGGGGTGGAGTACAAGGCGAAGTTGATCAAGTATTTGCAGGGAAGAGGAATTGAGGTGGTGAATTTCGGAACGGACACTACCGAGAGCATGGACTACACGGATGTGGCACATCCGCTGGCTGAGGCTGTCGAAGGCGGCAAGGTGGATTTGGGTATTGCTCTTTGCGGCACGGGAAATGGAATGGCCATCACTCTGAACAAGCATCAGGGCATCCGCGCCGGATTGGCTTGGGGCACCGCAATCGGCAAACTAGTCAAGCAGCACAACAACGCCAACGTTTTGGTGATGCCCGCCAGGTTCATCTCCTACAGGATGGCGGTGGCTATCGTCCGCGCCTGGCTGGACACTCCGTTTGAGGGAGGCCGCCACCAGCGCCGCATAGACAAAATCCCTGTCAGATAAAAAACTCACGGTTACTCTGTGATGGCGAATACAGAGTAAGCCCGGAATTGCAGTTACCTTGAGGGGAATTCCGCAAGGTAACTACGGAAAAATATGGAGAAACTGTCGCGAAATATCGAGGACTATCCGGAAGGAATCGTTCTCCCGATAGACAAGCCGTATCGATGGACATCGGCGGATGTTATCCGCAAGGTGAAGTATGCGGCGATTAAGCATTTCGGGAAGAAGAACCTGAAGGTGGGGCACGCCGGCACTCTGGACCCGCTTGCGACGGGGATACTGCTGGTGTGCATCGGCCCGGCCACTCGGCGGGCCGAGGAGCTCCAGCGCTCACGCAAGCGGTACCTCGCCGGCGTGTCCTTCGGTGCGACCACTCCCTCCTACGATCTGGAGAAGCCCATAGACCGCGAATACCCGGTGGACGGCGTCAGCGAAGAAGCCCTGCGCGCCGTGCTTCCCTCCTTCCTGGGCGAACAGGATCAGGTCGCTCCCCTTTTCAGCGCCAAATCCATCGACGGTGTCCGCGCCTACGAAACCGCCCGCAAACTCTTCAAGCAGGGCCTCCCCGTCTCCGACACCGGAATCCTCCAGGCAAATCGCATCACGATCTACGATATTAATCTCGTGGGATTCACCCCGTGTGCAAAAACCATCGATCAAGTAGGGGGTGACTCCCTCTCTGTCATCCCCGACCAGATCGGGGATCTTACCCCGTGTGCAAAAAAGGGCGAATTTGCACACGAGAGCCCCGAAAACTACCCTTCCGTGTGCAAAAATGGGGGTATTTGTACACAGGGTGAGGGGAAAGTGAGCGGAAGTCCTTTTGTGGATGACGGAAAGGGTCGGATAAGGGTCGCGGATATCAGCGGGTATGATCTTCCAACGGCGATGATTGACGTTGAGTGCTCAAAGGGAACGTACATCCGGGCCCTGGCACGAGATCTTGGGGAGGCACTGGGGTCGGGCGCGTTTCTCAGCTCCCTGCGCCTCATCGAAAACGGTGGTTACACGATCAACGACGCCATCTCCCTTGATGACGCCCTCCATCTTTTAGCTGAATAATCCACCAAGTGCGCGAGATGTCCCATATTTGGGGACATCATTACCAAAAACGGGCTTTTTTGCGCGAGGTGTCCTAAAATCAGGGACATCTCGCGCACTTTCTAACCTGGATGGTGCAAGAGGTGTCCCGAAAAAAGGGACACCTCTTGCGAAAAGGGGGTGTTTTTGACAGTGGTGTCCCGAAAAAGGGGACATCACTTGCAGTTAGGGCCCATGTGAAGAATGAGTTCGCCGCCGCGCATAAGGTCGGCGCAGGGGATGAACATGTGGTCCGCATCCAGGATGATGGGCGCGGAGGAGGTGGAGGTAGAGGAGGCGGCAGAAGGGGCGT
>JAGAAD010000036.1 GCA_017615445.1 Bacteroidales bacterium | reverse complement strand
TCCCACCAAGAGCAAACTCGGTGCAAACGCCATCCTCGGCGTCAGCCTCGCAGTTGCTCACGCGGCAGCCAACTACCTCGACATTCCTCTCTACAGGTATATCGGCGGCACCAACACCTATGTGCTCCCCGTTCCTATGATGAACATCATCAACGGCGGTGCCCACTCCGATGCTCCTATCGCATTCCAGGAGTTCATGATCCGTCCGGTCGGCGCTCCGAACGAGGCTGAGGCTGTCCGCATGGGCGCCGAGGTCTTCCACGC
This sequence comes from Bacteroidales bacterium, assembly GCA_017615445.1. The sequence goes on along the minus strand of JAGAAD010000036.1, from coordinate 28,222 downwards.
CCTCAAGAAGGTCCTCAAGGACCGCGGATGCAGCACCGCAGTGGGCGACGAAGGCGGCTTCGCTCCCGCTCTGAAGGGCATCGACGACGCTCTGGATTGCATCATCCTCGCCATCAAGGCCGCAGGTCTCGAGCCCGGCAAGGACATCACCATCGCAATGGACTGCGCAGCTTCCGAGTTCTGCTTCAAGGGCGAGGACGGCAAGTTCTACTATGACTACAAGCAGCTCAAGGACGGCAAGAAGAAGGATCCGAAGGGCAAGAAGCTCAGCACTGACCAGCAGATCAAGTACCTCGAGAAACTCATCACCAAGTATCCTATCGACAGCATCGAGGACGGCCTCAGCGAGGAAGACTGGGAAGGTTGGGTGAAGCTCACGAAAGCTATCGGCGGACGCTGCCAGCTCGTGGGTGACGACCTCTTCGTGACGAACGTCAAGTACCTCCAGAAGGGTATCGAGATGGGCGCTGGTAACAGCATTCTGATCAAGGTGAACCAGATCGGCTCTCTGACCGAGACCCTGGACGCCATCGAGATGGCCCACAGGCACGGTTACACCACCGTCACCTCCCACCGTTCCGGTGAGACCGAGGACACCACCATCGCGGACATCGCAGTTGCAACGAACAGCGGCCAGATCAAGACCGGTTCGCTCAGCCGCACAGACCGTATCTGCAAGTACAACCGCCTGATGAAGATCGAGCAGGAACTTGGAGACACCGCCGCCTACGGATACAAAAAACTCAGATAAACTATTGGCGTAAGAACACGCCGAAAGTTTCGCGCTTAGGAGAAGCCGGTCCCTTGATGGTGGCCGGTTTCTTTTTTACGGACGCCGGCTCGGCCGGATATTCATAGCCGGCGAGGGTGAGGACGGTTTTGAGCATGGTCTCGTTCGGATCGCCGAGCTGATATCCGTCCAGCGGGTTGTCGTAGACCTCTATGTCCGGGATGAAACCGTCCGGCATACAAGGGGTGTTGCCGTCTCTGTCCGCATAACGGCCTATCATCACATAGATGCCCCAGTTCTTGGCATACTTGACGCCGCCCTTGTAATCGGAGCTGGACAGCTGCTTTTTGTAGCTTTCATACCAGTCCGCACCCTCAAGGACGATTCCGGTGCAGTACTTGCCGTAGGTCTGTTCACCCACTATTGTCAGGTCCGTGAAGGGCTTCAGCCCGCAGATCAGGGCCTCTGCGGCCGATGCGCTGCCGCTCGCCATGATCGCATAGACTTTCGTGAGGCCGAGGTTGGACTCGGAGGTGTCGTAGGACACTCCGTTGATCTTGAACTTGTTGCGGAAGTGAGTGTTTTTCTCCTCGTCTCCCCAGGCGTCCGTGAGAGTCTGGTTATAGACTTCTGTCATGAAGACGTCTCCCGAGGCGACCTTCGCGGCCGGGGCGATCATGGAGGCGAAGACCTCTTCCACCTGCACATATCCTCCGCCGTTGTAACGAAGGTCCAGGATGAGCTCGCTTATGCCCTGGGCTTTGAAGGCCTCGAAGGTCTTGATTATGTCCGGGCAGGAGGCGAGGGTGAACGATGTGTAGTGCAGATAGCCCACTTTCTTGCCGCCGCAGTCGAAGACACGGGCGGTGTGCATGGGGTCGCAGTACATCTCCACCGCGTCCATCTCCAGCTCGCGTCCGTCTTCGAGCCCGAGCTTGCAGTGCGAGCTGTACATAATCTTATTCTTGACTATGTCTGCATATTCGGTGGTGGGGATCGGGTTCCCGTCCACCTTCGATATCAAATCTCCCCTGGCGAGCCCGGCTTTCTCGGCAGGGCTGCCCGCGTAGACCACCGTCACGCAGACTTCGACATAGGTCCTGTCTGCATTCGCGTAGTACAAAGTGAATTCGTAGCCGTAGGTGGTGCTCACTCCCTCGATGGACTTGACAAAAGATTCATAGTCGTCCGTCACCTGGGTCCATCTGTCTATATCCTTGCCGGTGGGGTCTTTGTAGCGCACCTCTTTCACCTTTGCCTTCGGGTCGTCGTCGCTCATCCAGCTCTTGAGGCCATCCTGAATCTCATCCACCCACAGATAGTAAACGGACATCACATTGAATGCGAACTTGTTCACATAATTGAGGGTGTGGGTCTGCTGCGCCTCGGGGCTCTCGTCCTCCCCGTTTTTGATGCAGGAAGAACAGATTGCGAGCGCGCAAGCCAGATATATGAGACTTCTGAAAAACTTCATACCGTGCAAAGATAATGAAAAAAGGTGTTTGCCCTAATAAAATAGGTACGCGCGAGGTTTTGAAATTTTTTTAAGAAATTTTTAAAGTGTCAAAACATAAGTAAAACAGGAATTTTTCTTTCGAAATGAAAGCGCCGCCGCGTCATAAATGGACATTTGAACCGCTAAACCCCGCCCACACAGCAAGATAATCAATCCAAGGGGGTCTTTTAGTATTTTGTCTTTACGAAAATAATGTCTACCTTGCACCCCGATTAGCCCCTTTTTGCAGCCCCTAACCGGGGTTTTTGAGGCTAAAACCGGATAAGAAACTATTTATAGTGTATTATTTATTGTTTAACTAAATCAAAATGGCTTATGAAAAAATTTAAGCTTCTTTTGGCATCTGCAGCCATACTGCTCTCTGGCTTCAGCGCACTCGCCCAGAACATCACTGTGAAGGGTGTCGTGTCCGACGAGGCCGGTGCTCCGGTTCCCGGCGCAGGTGTTGTGATTGATGGTACGACGAAGGGTACCGTTGCAAATGCAGAAGGAGAGTACATCATCTCCGTTCCTGCAAACGGCGTTCTTCGCTTCAGCACCATCGGTTACAAAGAGTTGGCGGTTCCCGTGCAAGGACGTGCGGTGATCAACGTAACTCTTGAACTCGACGCTACAAGGCTCGAAGACGCAGTTATTGTAGCTTATGGTACCGTGAGCAAGGAATCTCTCACCGGCTCCGTGACCACTTTAAAGTCCGATGAGATCGCTTCGGCTCCTGTCACATCGGTCGATAAGATGCTCGCCGGTAAGCTCGCGGGCGTCACCGTGACCCAGGGTTCGGGTCAGCCGGGATCTACCTCCACCATCCGCGTGCGTGGTACTTCTTCGATTTCCGCTGGAAACGAGCCTCTGTGGGTTGTGGACGGTATTCCGATGATGGCAAGCGACTTCCGTCAGCTTTCAGCTGTCGGTGTGGGTGGCGGTTCATCCTCGACCTTCCTTAACCCTAACGACATCGAGAGCATCACCGTCCTTAAGGACGCAGCTGCAGCTTCCATCTACGGTTCCCGCGCTGCTAACGGTGTTATCCTCGTGACCACGAAGAGCGGTAAGAGCGGCAGGGCTAAGTTCACCGCACGTGCAAAGTACGGTGTGCAGCAGCTCGCAAACGACAACGGTCTTCGTCCTCTGAACGGTCTTGAGGCCCTCGAGTACAAGCGTACCGCAGTCATTAACTCCGGCAATGATCCCGACGATCCTACCGGAAGCATGTACTTCCCGTACACTCTGCTTGAGAACGGCGTGTCGAACTGGTACAAGGAACTCACCAAGCTCGGTTCAGTTCAGGAGTATGAAATCAACGCCACCGGCGGAAACGAGAAGAATGCCTACTATTCTTCCGTGGCTTATCACAAGAACGACGGTGTGTACAACGGACTTGACTTCCAGCGCTTCACCGCTCGTGTGAACGCAGACAGCCAGCTCACCAAGAGCCTTAAGTCCGGCGCGAGGATCAACCTCAGCTACTCCGACTCCCACTCTCCTCAGATGGGTAACATGTACTACATCAACCCTCAGTTCGCAATGTGGCACCCGCTGCCTTGGCACAAGGTCCGCAACGACGACGGTTCGTACAACTACGACATCTCCGAAATGAGCGGCAACAACCCTCTGGCAGCAGCCGAGAACGACGAGTACAACGATAAGGAGTACCGTCTGCAGGGTTCCGCCTACCTCGAGTGGAAGATCCTCCCCAACCTCACCTTCAAGACCACGGACGGTGTTGAGTTCCTCTTCATCGACTCCCGTCAGTACTGGAGCCCGGACGGAGGAAAGAAGGGCCGTGAGGCAACTCTCTTCACCATCTGGACCACCGACATGCGTTACACCACATCGAACACCCTTACCTTCGACCAGACCTTCGGCGAGCACCACGTTCGCGCAATGGCCGGTCAGGAAGCGATGATGGACACCTACAAGTACATCTACGGCTACTCCCCGGGAGTTGATCCTAAGATCCCTTATCCTAACACTGCAACTGCAGACAAGGACCAGGTCGAATTCAGCCTCGTTGAGGAGACCCTCGAGTCGTTCTTCGGATATGCCGAGTACAGCTTCGCGCACAAGTACTCTCTCCAGGCCACTCTCCGTACGGATGGTAGCTCCCTGTTCGGCTCGAACAAGAAATGGGGTACCTTCTACTCCGTCGGCGGCAGCTGGAACATCGCAAACGAGAAGTTCTTCAAGCCCGCAAGCCAGTTCGTCAGCCAGGCCAAGCTCCGTGCTTCCTACGGTGTGAACGGTAACAACAACATCTCCGCTTACAGGGCCTACGGCACCTACTCAAGCGTGCAGAACAACGGCGCCAACGCCTATGCACCTTCCCGTCCGGCCAACCCGGATCTCTCCTGGGAAAAGAACAAGACCTGGAATGCAGGTTTCGACTTCGGTCTCTTCGACGACCGCCTCACCGGTAGCTTCGATGTCTACGACCGTCTGACCACGGACATGCTCCTTAGCACCCAGGTCCCTTACACCACCGGTTTCGGTTCGAACCTCAAGAACGTGGGTTCCATCGAGAACAAGGGTGTTGAGTTCCTCCTCGATGCAGTTATCCTGCGCCATGGTGACTTCTCCTGGACCGCCGGATTCAACATCTCCTGCAACAAGAGTAAGGTTCTCGACCTCGCCGGTTCCGAGTTCCTCACCATGAGCGACTCCCGTCTGGACGACGAAACCGCAGTCCGCATCAAGGAAGGATATAGCCTCTATACCTTCTACCTCCGCGACTGGTACGGTGTCAACCCGTCCAACGGTGACGGTCTCTGGTTCGCAGAAGACGGCACCCTCACCAACGACCGTACAAAGGCCCGTTACATCTATGCCGGTTCTCCTGAACCTAAGGCCACTGGCGGTTTCAACACCACCATCAGCTGGAAGGGTCTCACCCTCGGTGCATACTTCCAGTTCGTCTATGGCAACAAGGTGCTCAGCTCGAACTCCTATGTTGATGATGGTTACAGCCTCACTGCCAACACCTCCACCGCAGCTCTCAACTACTGGAAGAAGCCCGGTGACACCGGTGTGACCCCCAGGCCCGTGGCCCTGAACCCTGGTGTTTATCACTCTGGTTACAGCACCCGCTTCCTCGAGGACGGCAGCTATCTGCGTATCAAGGACGTGACCCTTTCTTACGACCTTCCTTCGCAGCTTCTCGACAAGATTAAGGTGAAAGGCGCACGCGTCTATGTCAGCGCTCTGAATCCTTATACCTTCCACAATGTAACCGCCCTCGATCCTGAGGCTGGTCCGCTCGGAAACATCGAAGTCGGTGTCCACTCCGCGGTCAAGACCCTCATCGGTGGTGTTGAGATTTCATTCTAATACAAGGAGGATGAATTATGAAAAAGATTAGTTTATACATACTCGCAACCATAGCGATTGCAGTCGGCCTCACAAGCTGCAGCAAGGACTTCCTCGAGAGGGCTCCGAAACTCCAGCAGACCACTGAAATTCAGCTCAGTTCATACGACGGTCTCGATGCCGCAACCCTTGGCGCGTACTATTACCTTGGTGCAACCGGTTGGTACACTCAGGCCCGTGTCGTGGACAACGAGATGCGTGCCGGTAACGGTATGAAGCAGTCCTTCAAGAACTCAGGCCGTTGCCTTAACTCTATGGTCTGGAACTACACAGCCGACGCTACCAACACCACAATGTGGGCATATTGCTACTACACAACCGCAATGGCCAACAACGTGATGGATAACCTGGACGGCAAAGCCGACGGTGAGACTGTCACCGATCAGGATCTTGCAAACCTCAGGGCAGAGTGCCTCTTCCTCCGTGCTTTCGCACACTTCGAGAATGTGCTCGTCTTCGGTCAGCCCTACACCTATGTGAAGGCTAACGAAGCAGCTCTGACCGCCCTTAACGATGGTTCCACCCTCGGTGTCCCGTACGTCTTCCACACCGATCCCGCCGGCAAGCCTGCCCGTGAGACCGTTCTTCAGACCTACGACTACATCGTGGCCGACCTCCTCGAGGCTGAGAGCATTATCGATCCCGCCTACACCCGCAGCGGTGTGGCCGACAAGCTCGGTACTGTCAACATCTACACCATTCAGGCTCTCCTCAGCCGCGTCTACCTCTACATGGGTGAGTGGCAGAAGGCAGCCGACTACGCAACCAAGGTCATCAACAGCGGCAAGTTCAAGATGTGGACTGCAGCCGAGTGGCCGGATGTGTGGGGTGCAGAGCTTGGCTCAGGCGAAGTTATCTTCGAGGTCTACGGAAAGATTTCCAACGGCACCAACGGATCTTGGGAAGATATCTCCTATCTTACCAGCCCCGAAGGCTATGGCGATCCCGTTGCTACTCCTCAGCTGCTGAATCTCTTCGAAGCAGGCGATGTCCGTCTGACCGCAGGTTTCCACACCGACGCAAAGGGTGAGTCCGGCTACCAGTGGACCAACAAATATCCCGGAAAGGGCGACCGCAGCCCTAACGACGTGAACAACGTCATCATCCTGCGCCTCTCCGAGATGTACCTCAACCGTGCTGAGGCTCTCATGCATGGTGCAACCATCGCCGGTGTGAACGGTATCGACGATCTCAACATGATCCCGAACAACCGTAACGCATCCGCTTACGCAGTTCTCAACCAGACCAACATCGAACTCGAGCGCCGCAAGGAGCTCTGCTGGGAAGGTAACTATCTGAACGATCTCGCTCGCTGGGGCAAGGGTGTTACCCGCGCCGCTGAAGACTTCGTTCTCGGTACCATCAACCAGAATGTTGATTTCCCGAGCTACAGGTGGGCTCTGCCTATCCCTAAGCGCGAACTCGAAGTCAACGAGAACCTGGTTCCGAACCCTGGTTATTCTAACACGAAATAATAAAAAGGGAAGACAATGAAAAAGATATTCTTATACTTTGGAATCGCAGCTCTTGCTGCCACTCTGTTCTCTTCCTGCGGAAAGGGCAATGTAGACGCAGTCTTCGACGACAGCTTCGCATTCGTCGCTTTCAACGCCGCTTCGTTCAACATTGACGAAGATTCGGCCGACACTCTCCGTATTCCCGTTACTCTGGCATCCGTTGCCGGTCTTAGCGAAAGGATCAGCTATACTGTCAAGGACAGCACTGCAAAGCAGGGAACGAACTTCACTCTGGTGGATGAAACCGCAACCCTTTCCTTCGACGCAGAGAATCGAGTAAACTATATCGAGATCGTCCCTAAGGCTGATGGAACATACACAGGAGACCTCATCTTCACGATCACCCTCAACGCTTCGGATAACGTTTCCCTCGGAAACCTTTCGACCTGCACAGTCAGGGTGAACGACATCGACCACCCGCTTACTCCTATCCTCGGAGACTGGACTTTCTCTGTTGACAACTACTGGTATGGCCCGCAGACCTTCATCTGTACTTTCATGAAGGATGCTAACGATGACCACACCGTGTGGTTCTACAACCTCTTCGGTAAGGATGGATGGAAGGGCGAGGACACCATGTACTATGGTACCGTCTCCGACGACCTCACCCAGATCGTCATCCCGTTCGGTCAGGAGATGAATGAGTACCAGTATTCCGGTCACCCTTGCTACCTCCTCGGCTTCGACGGATCGAATGGATATGACTCTGGAAGCGTAACTGCTACCATCACCTTCGGTGAAACGACCACAATCGACTTCGGTACTCAGTGGGGTCTTTGGGTCTACATTGAAGATGTCGGAAACCTCCAGATCTTCAAACCTGGTATTACCGGTGTCAAGAATTAAAATTGAACGATTATGAAAAAAGTATTATTTGCATTATCAATCGCGGCTCTTGCTCTCGCTTCCTGCACAGAGTTTGAAGCGGAGACCCCGGTTACTTTTGAGACTGCGGACACTCCCGTCATCAGCGCAGAAGTAACGAGCGACACCTCGATCAAGATCAAGGTTGAGCCCGGTGCAAACACCGGATACTATGCTTATGCTTTCGTGGAAGGTGAGCTTGACCCCGCAACGGTCAACTCTGCAAACCTTATCGCAGGCAAGCTCAGCGGCGCCATCAAGACCGAGGTCGGAAATTCCGCCAAGGCTGATTCCCTCGTTGCTGAGATCAAGAAGCTTACCCCGAACACCAAGTACACCCTCGTGGCTGTGGCATCCAGCAAGGAGAAGCAGGCCCTGAGTGAGGTTATCGCCAAGACCGTCAAGACCACTGACGAGACTATCCCTGAGATCGTTCTCGCCAACTACGACGTCGAGGTCGCGGAAGACACCAGCGTGGTGTTCTATGTCCCGTTCGACGATCCTATCGCTCTGACAGACACAGCGACTTTCGTTGCTATGACTTATGCGAAGAACTACGACTCCGGCGCAGCCGGCTACTACCTCCTTAAGCCCATCAAGCAGATCTTAGTTCCTGCTGAGAATGTCGCTTTGGATAAAGACGGCCACACCGTGGTGGTTACTGTTCCCGCCGACGGCTATGCCCCTGGCGCCTACATGGCACTCTTCGTCGCAGAAGGTTCTGTGGTGAACGAGCTTGGCGCAGTCAACGAGACCTTCGAGGACAACTACATTATCCTTAGGGGTTCCTACGCAGGCACTTTCGAGGGCCTTCTCGCCCAGTATGAGCCGAAGCCTTTCGACTTCGAGTGCTCAGTGGCAGAGGATTCTGTCGTGAAGTTCCAGAGCGCAGCTGCAGTCGAAATCGAGCTCATCCCTCAGTGCGAAGGCCTTTACAATGAACTCGCCACCTATGGTGACGGCGATGTTATCGCTACCGCTGTCCATAGCGTGTCCGGCCGCAAGGTTGAGTACACTCTCGAGGAATGGGATGTGAACGCTGCAGGAAACGTTTGGCTTGGACTTGACGAGACTCCTGACTTCGGCTGCTATGTCACATACACAGTCGAGGCTGGAATTGTCGAGGACCTCTATGGCAACACGAACAATGCTCTCGTAATCGAGGACGTTCTCTTCTGCTCATACGGTTACACCAAGGCAGCTGTTCTTGGAACATACAACTTCACTTATTCGACTTACTACGGAGTGGACGGCGCCGAATCCGGCATCGTCATTGCTCCTTCTGACGACAAAGACTACGATCTGATGATCTACGACATGTTCCAGGCTACTCCTTGCTTCGATGACCTCGTAGGTTATTCAGGAGGCTACACCCCTAACGACTTCACAAAGCTCTATGCAGACTTTGATCCTGACAGCGGTGTCCTGACTGTCTATGGAGATCAGATTGGAGTTGGTAACTATAAGGGCACGGACTATCCCGCTTGCGCTTTCGGCGAAGGTGAAGATAATGAGTTCCTCTTCGTGGTCCCTGCTCCCGGCAACATCCTCCTCAACGACACGGTCTATATGTATCTGTATGGCCTTGGCTCCTGGGATTATGTTGTCGAAGGTGCTCTTACCCGCACGGCGCTTACTTACGACTACACTGAGCCTGCTCCGGCACCCTCAACCGTTAAGAAGCCCGCAGCTAAGAATCTGAAGAAGCTCGTTCGCTAATCAGTTTTTTGGAAATACTTTATGAGGATACCCGTGTTGCACGGGTATCCTTTTTTTTATACATTTGTAAGTATGAAAAGAATCCTTACAATTTCGCTGCTTCTTTGCAGCGTGTTTGCGCTTGCGCAGAATCCGACCACGACCTGGCCGTACCTATACGATAATTTCACTCCCGGAACGATCTACATGAAGGGCGCGACGAAGAGCGATGTCATGATGAACATCCATCTCCGCCACGACCACCTGCATTTCATCGACAACGACATAGTGAAGAAAGCAGACCTGCTGGATGTGCTAATCGTGAGCATAGGCCCCGATTCATTCCTTCCGTTCGAGGGCGAAATGTGGAAGATAGTTGCGAAAAACGACAACGGTGTGGTCGCCGCGTCGATCATAGGCGATTTTGCGGCCGCCCAGGAGACAGGCGGCGGATATGGCGCGTCTTCCGAGACCGCCAGCACCCGTAAGCTCTCTTCCTTCGAGCTCGAAGGTCAGGTCAATCAGAACCATGTCCTCCTTCTGCAGGAAAAAGAGAACGGAGCGGATTTGAACGTTATCACCACCTATTATATTATTCGCGGAGGAGACTGCGTGAAAGCAACGCGAAAGGACGTAAATGCATCTCTTTCTAAAGAGGGCCAGGAGGCTTTCAAGGCCTGGCTCAAGACAAACAAGATCAAGTGGAAAGACCCTGAGAGCATTCTCAAGGTGGTGGATTTTTTAAGCGAGAATAAATGAAACGAGTAGTAGTGTATCTGGCCCTGACAGCCGCGGTGATCGCGAGTGGATGCCAGGGCGTCAATGAGAGCACCCTCGCGGAACAGCCGCAGCAGGGTGATGCCCATGTCCTGAACGGTTTTATCCCGGACGAAGGGCTGCTCCCATATGTCAGTATCAAAGTAAATGAAGAGATGGCTGCCCAGTTCGAAGCACTGGCGGACAGCACAGGATATATCTCCCTGCCGGAGTTGAAGAGCCTTCCGACAAACGGTATCGTCAGGATGAGGCGCCTCTTCCAGCATGGAGGTAAATATGAAGCGCAGATGCGCGAGTATGGCCTGCACCAGTGGTACAAGGTGGAGTACGATGAGGCCCAGAGTGTGACGAAGGGCGGTTTTTCGCTGGACGTCCCCGGCGTGGAGCTCATCGAGTTCAACCCCAGGATAGAGATAGTGGGCAATCCGAAGATAGTGGAGGTGGCTCTTCCCAGAAACGCCACCCCGACCGCCACAGCCCCGTTTGACGATCCCCGCCTCAAGGAGCAGTGGAGTTACTACAACGACGGCTCTGCTTTTTCTTCCACCAGCGGCTGCGATGTGAATGTCTATCCCGTCTGGAGGAACTATAAAACCGGTTCGGAGGATATCATAGTCGGCGTGGTGGACACCGGTATCGACTTCAACCACGAAGACCTGGCCGACAACATGTGGATCAACCCGGAAAAGAAGGGAGACAACCGCTTCGGTTATAATTTCGCGACCGGTTCTTTCACCGTGAACCCTCAGGAACACGGAACTCACGTCGCAGGAACGATCGCCGCTGTGAATAACAACGGCACCGGCGTGTGCGGAATCGCCGGCGGCGATGCGAAGAAGAAGGTGAAGGGCGTGCGCATCATGTCCTGCCAGATATTCGACGGCCAAAAGCAGGGCTCCGGCGCCGAGGCGATAGTGTGGAGCCGTAACAACGGCGCCATCATCTCGCAGAACAGCTGGGGCTCCACCGTGCAGACCAGCACCTCGGCCGCACTCAAATCGGCCGTGGACTACTTCACGGACAAGGCCGGTTATGATGAAAACGGCATGCAGGTTGGCCCCATGGCCGGTGGAATCGTGATTTTCGCCGCCGGCAACGACAACAGCATCCTGCCCTACGGCTCGGACTACGAGCGCATGTTCATCGTGGCTTCCGTGGGAGCGGACTACCGCCGCGCGTATTATTCGAACTATGGCCCGTGGGTGCACATTTCCGCCCCCGGCGGCGATGCGAAGAAAGGAAATCAGATCCTCAGCACCATCCCCGGCAACAAATATGGCCTCTCGCAGGGAACCTCGATGGCCTGCCCGCACGTCAGCGGTGTGGCCGCGCTGATCCTCGCGAACAAGATGGCGAAGGGCTTCAAGAGCTCGGATCTCCGCAAACTCATGACGGACACGGCCGTGGACATCCAGTCCGTGAACAAGGGCGTGGGAATGGGCGCGGGCCTGATCAATGCCTATGGCGCTATCGCCGGCTCCGGCGGTAAGGCGCCCGGCAAACCGTCTGTCCCCACCCTCACTGCACAGTCGAACAATGTGACCTGCTCGGTGAGCATCCCCGCCGACGAAGACGACGGCACCCCGAGCGCGATCTATGTCTACTACAGCACCTCCGATTTCAGCAAAACCAGCGACGCTGCGTTCGCCATGTTCTATGTTGGAGACGAAGCGAAGGCCGGAGATGTGCTGACCGGCAAGATCAAGGGCCTCGAGTTCAACACGAAGTACTATATGGCGGCTCAGGCCGCAGACCTGGCAGGCAACCGCTCGGCTCTGACCTCGCGTGTGCAGGTGACCACCGGTGGCAACAACTCTCCTGTCCTGACCAGGCTCGGCGAGGCGACGGTCTCCATCAAGCCGCACGAGAAGGCGTCTATGCCGTTCAGCATCGAAGAACCGGACGGCCACTGGTACACCATCGAACTGAAGCAGGGAAGCACAGGAACTGAGCTTGACACCCTGACCAGGAACCTGCCGAAGATAGTGGTGACCGGTGCAAACGCCGCGTCCGGAACTTATAAGGACACCCTGGTCGTGACAGACTACTACGGCCTGACCGTTCAGGACATCGTGGAATACACTATTCTCGAAAACCACAAACCCTACAAAGGCAAGGAGCTCGAGGATATGGTCTTCTCCAAGAACGACCCTGTGCTGGTGCTCAATGCCAGCGAGTATTTCAAGGACGACGACGGCGAGGAACTCTCCTACAAGATCGACTTCAGCAATGTGAGCGTCTGCAATATGACCTACGCCTCCGGCAAGTTCCACATCACCCCGATGAACTACGGCAATGCAAGCATCACGGTGGAAGGAAAAGATGTCCGCGGCGAGACAGTCGAGCAGTCGTTCAGAATCCTTATCCGAGACAACAGCAAGCCGGTGGAGGTCTATCCTAATCCGGTGAGCACCAAACTCAATATCCGCGCTGGAGAGGCCGGAACCTGGCACGTGAAGATAATCGCTTCATCGGGCGCGGTCTTCTTCGAGGGTGATCTCGAGATCGATCCGTTCAACCCGCCGACCGTGGACATGTCCAAGGCGGCTCCGGGTGTGTACACAGTCGTTCTGACCAAGGACGGCCAGGAACTTAAGTATGTGGTTGTAAAGATTTGACGCTATGAAAAAGATACTTTCTATTATAGTCCTGGGCACCTTGACAATCGGTGCATTTGCTCAGAGTCTTCCTTCGCTTCTCGTGTCATCGGACGCATCCGCGCTGGGCGCCGGCGGCGTTTCGCTGCTGGGCTCCGATGCGATGGCCGTTGAGGGATATGCCGCTTCTTCCGCCTTTATGGACGGCACTGTCGCGGCGGATTTCAGCTATGGTTCATGGCAGCCCAAGGCCGCTGCAGACAAAATAATCGGTCTCGGCGCAACCTATCGCTTACTGGAGAAATTGTCTGTTTCCCTTGGTTATAAGAACTTCATCCAGCCGGCTTACGAAGTGACCGGAAACACCGGAACCGTAAGCCAGGTCACCCCGACCTTCACTCCGAAGGAATCGTCGCTTGCTTTTGGTGTGGCATATCAGATAATTCCCGGCCTTTCGGCAGGTTTGACCGTGAAGAGCACGTCTTCCGTGCTGAGTAAGGATGCCAAGGCGTCCGTCTTCGGAATAGACCTCAGCGCGATGTACGTAAAGGATAAGCTCCAGGCGGCGTTCGCGCTGTGCAATCTCGGCGGCAAGGTGAACTACGGCGGAAGCGACTATCCTCAGCCCGCCCTGGCGAAGGCCGCGGCCTCATACGCCGTTATCGACGGACTGAAGGTGGCCGGAGAGGCCGCGTACCTCTTCCAGGGCGCGTTCAACCTCGGCCTCGGCGCGGAGTACACCTATGCAAATTTGGTTAGCGCCCGCGCAGGCTACCACCTCGGCAACAAGTCGCTCGGCGTGCCCTCGTACGCTTCAGTCGGCCTCGGCGCCTCCTTCGCCGGCGCCTCGCTGAACTTCGCGTACCTCCTCGCCTCCGACACCCTCGCCGGAAGTCTCCTCCTCGGCGTCGGCTACGCGTTCTAATCCAGCTTTTAGCTCCGCGCTCGTGCCCCGTGGGGGCCAACCCCTTGACTATCAGTCAAATACGCAAATTAGGTGTGCCAAAAACGGTACACCTAATTTGCTTAACGGGCTGATTTACAGATGGTTATCCCCCACGCGTTCTAATCCAGAATCACGAGCAGCGGGGCGGGGTGGTTGAATTTTAGGGAGATTTCGTCGGAGGTGGCGCGATTCAGGGTCGCTTTCCACCAATTGTCGAAAACCACAGAGTCCAGGGGCCACTGAAGGCCGCTGGACTTTATTTTTAAGGACTGGTCGCAGGTGAAAAAAGACACGGAACGGCCTTCGCCGAGCGCCAGGGAGCAACTATCGCCGACAACGAAAGCGGTGCTGTAGTCCGAGACTATCTGCACATTCACCCCGTGGTCGCAAAGTCCGAAGGTTTTTTCGTATTCCATCAGCAAAGACAGATTGCCGATGGTGTGGGCTTCTCTCTTTCCGGTTGCGCCGAGGATGGTGATTTCAGAGACCGTTGGGAACTCCTCCAGCACATACCGGAGAGCCTTGGTCAGATCGTTGTCGTCCTGTTCGGCGACCTTCACGACCTTGCCCTCGAACTTCTTCAACACGGCAGGCGCAATGGAATCCATATCGCCTACCACCGCCATAGGCTGCACGCCGTGCTTCAACGCGGAAGCCAACGCTCCGTCGCAACAAACCACGGCATCCGCCTCTCTCAATAAATAAAGAGGATAAGCCTTTCGCGGAAACTCTCCCGCCGCCAGAATAACTACGTTCATATTACAAAGTTATTATTATCTTTGAAAAGATATGTTACGCAAAACCCGAATCTTACTGGCGGCGCTGTTCATAGTGGGAATCACGCTGCTCTTCACCGGAATCGGCACGGATTGGTGGGGCTGGATGGCAAAACTCCAGTTTCTCCCGGCTGTGCTGGGCCTGAATATAGCGGTGATAGCCGGAGTGCTGGCCGTGACTCTGATCATGGGTCGCATCTACTGCTCGGTCGTCTGCCCGCTCGGCGTATTCCAGGACATCATCATCTGGCTCCGCAGAGTCTACTCGAAGCTGACGAAAAAAGCCTACGCGAAAGCCCACAAAAAATCGCCCGCAAAGCATTTCGTCTACCATAAAGAGAGGAAGTGGCTGCGCTACGGAGTGCTGGCCTTAATAGTTATATGCATCGCCGCCGGAATCCAGGGGGTGGTGCTGCTCGTGGCACCGTACTCCGCCTACGGTAGGATGGTCGCCGTGGCGGCAGGCAAATCGCTCGCATGGCCGCTGATCGCGGTGGCGGGCGTGACCTTCGTCGGGCTGCTGGTGCTCAGCTGGATCTACGGCCGGGCATGGTGCTCGAACGTCTGCCCGGTGGGAACGGCGCTCGGACTGGTCAGCCGGTTCGCCATGTTCAGGATCGGGATCGACCAGGAGAAGTGCGTCGAATGCCGCAAGTGCGAGCGCGAGTGCCGCGCCGGCTGCATCGACATCGCCGGCGGGAAAGTGATCGACCATTCGCGCTGCGTGGACTGCTTCGACTGCATCGGAGTCTGCGACGCCGGCGGAATAAAGCTCCGCTGGGCGTGGGGGCGTAAGGGGGCTGCTTCGACGGGGTTGTCCCAGAAAACGAAGCCTCTGGGGCAATCCCCGTCTCCGCAGGACAATGAGCCCTCTGATAGAAGAGATTTCATCGGCAAGACCGCGGTCCTGGCAGGTGGATTAGCCCTTACGAGCCTGGAGGCGAAGGCGCAGTTACACGGTGGTTTCGCGCCGATTACTCCGAAACAAGACCCGGAGCGTGAGACGCCGCTGGTGCCGCCGGGGGCCGAGAGCGTGAAGCGCTTCTACGACCGTTGCACGGGCTGCCAGCTCTGCGTCTCGAACTGCCCGAACGGCGTGCTGAAAACGAGCACGGACCTCGGACATCTGCTGCAGCCGCGCATGAGCTATGCCGACGGCTATTGCCGGCCCGAGTGCAACGTCTGCGGGACCGTGTGCCCCGCCGGCGCGATCGAACCGCTCGCGAAGTTCGAGAAACTCGCAGTCAGCTGGGGCGTGGCCCACGTCTACCATAAGGATTGCCTCCAGCGCCAGGGCACCGATTGCCTGAACTGCGTCAGGCATTGCCCGGTGGGCGCGATAAGGGTGGTGACCAACCGCGCCGGCAGACAGATGCCGGTCGTGGACGAAGAATTGTGCATCGGTTGCGGAGCGTGTGAGAACCTCTGCCCCGTGCGCCCGATAAGCGCGGTCAGGGTGAACGGCCGCTCCAAACACGTCAGACACGATGGATAGAAGATCGTTTTTGAAGATATCAGGCCTCGCTGCGGCTTCTGCCGGGCTGGCCTCCTGCGCGCCCAGGACCACGACCCCTCGCGTTTCTGGCGAGGCGGCGCCCCTCACGAAGCAGGCGCTCGGCCCTGAGCACATGGCCCAGAACTATCCTGGTGTCAGCCTGCTCGGCTATGGCGCCATGCGCTGGCCTATGAAAGACGGCGAGATCGATCAGGAAGCCGTCAATGAGATGGTGGACTATGCCCTCGCGCACGGCGTGAACTACTACGACTCCGCGCCGGTGTATCTGCGCGGCAAGTCAGAACGCGCCACGGCGCTGGCGCTGCTGAGGCACCCGCGCGAGAGCTACATTATCGCCACAAAATGCTCGAACTTCCGCGGCCCGTACTCCTTCGAACAGGGCAAGAAGATGTACCTCCAATCTCTGGAGAATTTCGAGACGGACCATCTGGACTATTATCTGCTGCACTCCATCAGCGGCTACGACGAGTTCAAGACGCGCTTCGAGGACACGCATCTGGTGGACTATTTCGCGCAGGAGCGCGAAGCCGGACGCATACTCAATCTCGGCTTCTCGTTCCACGGCCCACGTGAAGGGTTTGACGAACTTTTGGCCCTGCACGACAAGT
This sequence comes from Bacteroidales bacterium, assembly GCA_017615445.1. The sequence continues at coordinate 11,314 of JAGAAD010000036.1, read as the reverse complement.
ACCATTGGGATTTCGTGCAGATCCAGATGAACTACAACGACTGGAACTACGCCGTTCGCGACGTGGATGCGAAATACATGTATGAGCGGCTGGCCGAAATGGACATCCCGGTGGTGATAATGGAGCCCCTGCTCGGCGGCAGGCTCGCATCCGTGCCTGCGCCCCTGGCGGACATGCTCAAGGCCGCCGAGCCGGACAAGAGCATCGCCTCCTGGGCCTTCCGCTTCGTGGGCAGCTTCCCGAAAGTACTCACCGTGCTCAGCGGTATGACCTATCTGGAGCACCTGAAAGACAATCTGGAGACCTATCTGGATTTCGAACCGCTCGCCGAGGAGGACTTCACGCTGCTGGCGGAGGTGGCCAAGCGGATGAACGAGTATCCGCTCGTGCCCTGCACGGACTGCAAGTACTGTATGCCCTGCCCCTATGGCATCGACATCCCCGGCATCTTCAGGTTCTACAACCGGAACGTCCGGGAGGGGACCTATGTGGTCAGCCCCGATCAGAAGAACTACTCCAAGGCCCGCAAGAAGTACCTCCTTGAATACAACAAGGCCGTCCCGACATTGCGTCAGGCCGACCATTGTATTGGCTGCAAGCAGTGCCTCGAAGCCTGCCCCCAGCAGATCGAAATCCCTACCGAGCTGCGACGAATAGATCTCTACGTCGAAGCGCTGAAGCAGGGAAAACTCTAATTTTCGTTATATCATTGCCATAGTCTTTAGGAGGATAGATAATATCACCCTTCCAGTAAGTAGAAAAAATGATATTATTATTTGGTAGTAGTAGAAAAATTACTACCTTTGAAGTGCCGAGGCAATGAAATACACCGAACTTAAACGGAAGCTTAGAGCAATTAAGTGTTATGACACGGGGGCACAGGCCAATGGTCATCCCATCTGGTATAGCCCAGTTACAAAGAAGTACTTTAAACTCAGTAATCATGGAACACAAGAAGTGCCTCGCGGGACACTAAATCAAATAATGAGAGATGCTGGATTGAAATAAAGAAAAATGAAACAGATAAAAGTATATATCGAAAAAGCGGAATTCGGGTTCTCTGCGTATATGGAAGAGGCCGGACTGGATTATGGATGTACCGGAGATGGAGCTACCGTGCAGGAAGCTATCGATGACTTCCGGAAGTCGTATGAAGGAATCAAGGAATTCTATGGGAGTATTGGCAGAGTGTTTGAGGAGATTGATTTCCAGTTTTATTATGACACCGCCAGTTTTCTTGCAGAATACTGTGAAGCGTTTTCACTAGCTGGTCTGCAGCGCATAACTGGTATTAACCAGAAACAGCTTGGCCATTATCTCCATGGTCAAAGCAAGCCATCCAAGAAGACCGTGGCAAAAATAGCAGCCGGAGTAAGAGCTTTCGCCGCCAGTCTCACGGCGCTTCAATTTGTTTGACTCTATCGCCCCGCTGCTCGTGATTCTGGATTAGTTTTAGCGCCAAGGGTGCTCGTTTTTTCCTCCCCATCAAAATGCGCGTGGGGGCCAACTCTCTGTAAATCAGCCCGTTAAGCAAATTAGGTGTGCCAAAAATGGCACACCTAATTTGCGTATTTGACTGATAGTCAAGGGGTTGGCCCCCACGGCCCCCCCGGGCTACTATAGCTCAAACCACCAGACCACACCGAGGTTGAGGGTGTAGTAGCCGGGGTTGTAGGCGTCGCGGCTGACTCCCGTGTTTGCATACCAGCTGTCCTTCAGACGGCCGTTGAGAGGGGTTTCGTAGCTGACGCGGATGCCGAAGGTGTCGAAAACGATCTCCCCGCCGATGGTTTTGTTGATCCAGCCGAGCTTTCCTATGCTCTCCACATTGTCGCTGAGGGTGGTCAGAGGGAAAGGATCCGTGCCGTCCAGGCAGAAAGCGACATAGGCTTTGTAGCCGGCATAGAGGCGAAGCTGGGTGTTGTAGTTGATATGCATGCTGAAGGTGGGCAGGATGCCCCAGTTCCAGCTCATATGGGCTGCGAAATCGCCGTTCCAGCTGCCGAATCCGGCGTTGTATCCCAGCCAGATGATATCGAGGGCGAGCGGGCCCCACAATGCCCAGAGGAAATCAGACTCATATTTGAAACCGTGCACGGCCGAGCCGTTGGCAGGTGCGCCAGGGGCTATATTGCCGGCGGGATCTTTCCACTGCATGTTGGTGTAGCCGAAAGCGATACTCATCGCATTGTCGCAGTAGAACATCTCGGAGAGCTTGTCCTTGCTCTGGTTAAGATCGTAGGTTGCGTATTGGCGGTTTTGTGCAAACCCCGCGAGCGAGACGCCCAGAAGGGCGAGAATCAAAACTAATCTTTTCATGGTCATACGGGGTTAAAAGGTTGCACGTCCGGAAGCGAAGGTCATCTTGCCGAAGAACTTGGTGCGCTTACACTTTGAGAAGGCAAGCTTGTTGGTGCTGCCGCCCCTGTCCACGGTGAGAGTTCCTGAATACATAGTCTTGCGGGACTTGTCAAGCGATGTGCTCTGCTTAACGTCTATTCCGAGGAGGCGGTCGCCGATGCGAAGTCCGCTCTTTTTCACCACGTCCGAGTTTTTGTCAAGTCCGATCACCACTGCGTCTGCGTCCAGCACAATGCCGAAATCGTAGAGCGGAATGTCGCCGTAGAAGAACCTGGTGCAGGAGTCGGAGGTCTTTTCTTCCTTTTCATCACATATGGGCCAGTCCACCCAGGTTATGGCGTTTGCATAGAGCTGGTCTATGTTGGCCTGGCTCTGCTCGTGGTAGTTGTACTTGAGCTGCCAGATGAGCGGGAGGACCTTCTCGCCGAGCCGTTTTGTCTCCATGAAGTTCACTTCCAGGTAGGCCTGAGTGGAGGCGGTCTTCTGGGTGTAGCCTCCGGTGGTGACGGTCTCATACTTGTTCTTCGTCACTGAGCCGAGATAGGCGCCTTTGTAGCCGTAGATCGGGGTGCTGGTGCTTCCGGTCTGGATCTGCTCGCGGGTCTCGGGGACATAGGTGTAGTCTATGCTCTGGTTCGCGTCCTTGATCAGGGTGAACACCACATCCGGGTTGTCCTGATCGCGGTGCAGGCCGTTCTCTTCAAGCATCTTGCAGATAACGTCGAAGAGCTCCTTGTCTGCGAGGACATCGTCAGATGAGAAGTAATAATCGAAGGTGCTGAAGGTTCTCCAGGCGACATCTTTGTCCATGCGGATCTTGAAGCGGTCGGACATCTGGTTGTAGGATGTCCTGGTCCACTTGCAGGAGTACGGATTGAAGCCGCCGGCTGTCATCCAGGCGGGAACGTCGATGTAGCCGCAGGTGGCTTCATAGACGCCGATGCCCACATGCTCGAGGGTCAGGGTGTGCTGCCCGGGCGCTGCGAGGGCATCGTAGAAGCGGTCCGAGTTCCAGCCATAGGCGCTGCGGCCGTCCACTTCAAGCACACGCGATCCGAGATAGATGTCGTGGTCCCAGGGAGACCAGTAGAGTTTGTTGTCGTTCCTTGACGGACTGTCCAGAATCGAGAGGATGTAGGTGCGGGCATCGCGTGCGGAGGATTTGTTCCCCCAGAAGGGTGTGATGCCGCCGCCCCAGGTGATGGTGAGATATTCGGCATCCCACCATTTCACGCGCTCGGCGCCGATAACCGGGGTGTTCCCGGCTGCGGAAGCCGCAACTGTCGCCGCCGCAAAGAGAAGCGAGGCGAAGAGTACTCTGAGCGTTTTCATATACTAATACCTATTATAGTGGATTTTTTCGGGTTTCCATTTGTCCTTCGGCTGAGGATCGTCAGCGGGGAAGCCGATGGGGATGACGCAGAGGGGCTTCACACCCTCGGGGATGCCGAGGGCATCCGCGACTATCGCGCCGCGATCGTCCTTCGCCGCCGTCCAGACGGCGCCGAGCCCGAGGGCGTGCGCCGCGAGAAGGATGTTTTCGGTGGCTGCCGAGCAGTCGTCCACCCAGAAGATGTTCTCACGCTCGTTTCCTTCGCGGTCCAGCCATTTGTCATGGCCGCACACCACGATTGCGAGCGGAGCCTGCTGGAGCATCTTCGCATAGCGAAGCTGGCCGGCCAGCTTGTCCAGGGTGTCGCGGTCGTTCAGGACCACGAACTCCCAGGGCTGCGAGTTCATCGCCGTGGGCGCTGCCATCCCCGCGCGGAGGATCTGCTCGACCATCTCGGCCGGCACGGGCTCGCTGCTGAACTGCCGGATCGAGGTCCTGGTCATAATGTTGTCAAAGACTGCTTTCTGCGCCGCTTCCTTCGAAGCCTGCGCGCCGCTGGTGCATGCTGTCGCTGCCATAGCCAAAACTATTAAGGCAAAAAGAACTTTTTTCATAACTAGACAAATATAGCAAAAGTATAATAAAATAATTTACTAACAACGCAGGCGTTTATAAATATTTGGTATCTTGATCCAAATTCACTAAATTTGTCCCTAACACAAAGCTAATTACCTATGAGAAAAACAGTTACCCTCCTTTTGGGTTGTGTGGTTCTAGCCACTGCTATGCTTGTTTGTTCTTGCGAAGACGAAGGCGGTGAGGCGGGCCCTAACAAGCAGGATAATATTGACAACAATAATCCCATTCCGGTAAATCTTTCATTCGGTGTTATTGGGCCGGAAACAAAAGTAACGGAGGACAGTTTTGAGGCTGGAGATCAAATCGGCTTGTATATGGTGTATGGGCCTCTTCAGAATTCCGGAAACCACGTAGATAATAAGAAATACAGCCTTATTTCCGGAGCATGGAAGACAGAGGGCGAAATATTCTGGAATGATAGTTCTACTCCTGCGGATTTCTATGCATACTGTCCCTATGGCAGTCCCGCATATGTCTCTGAGTATGAATTCATCGTCAATGCCAACCAGTCGAACCTGGCTTCTTTCAAGGCCGCAGACTTTTTGTGGGGGCGCACTCTTGGGGTTGCCCCCAGTCAGGATCTCATAGGCATCAGCATGTCTCATGTATTAAGTACATTTATTGTGGAGTTGAAGCCGGGAGAAGGCTTCACAAAAGAGGAGTTCACTGCAGCGGCAAAATCCGTCACTTTCTGCGGATTGAGAAATACGGCTAGGATTAATCTCACTTCCGGTGTGGTCTCAGCCACGGGGGATGCTGTGAACATTAATCCATATGACACGGGAGAAGATTTCAGGGCGATTGTTGTGCCTCAGGATTCCAATTCATCCGGCCCCCTTCTTTCCATCGTGGTCTCAGGTGTCTCCTTCTCTCTTTCTCAGCATATAACCTTCCAGACGAAGACAAAGCATAAATTGACGGTTCAGGTGGATAAAACACAAACCGGAATAGTCTTCAATATCGAAGGCTGGGAAACTGATCCTAACGATTATTCAGGTATAGCTAAATAATAACCAATGAAAAAAATCAGCTTAATCTTTGGTGTAGGATTGCTATTGGCGTCCTGCAGCCTTGCAGAGATGGAACAGCCGGAAATTAAAGCGCCGGAAGGAACGCTTGCGATTTCGGTCGAAGGCTCCATCAAACAGGTTCCTACGAAGGCTACGGCAAGCGGATTTGTCAATGGAGACGGACTTGGTCTCTATGCCGTAAACTACGAGAACAACAACACCGTGCCTGGTGTTCTTAAGGATGAGGGCAACCAGGCAGATCACGTTAAGTATGTGTTCGACGAGCCCAACTGGACTTGGAAAGCCGTCAGCGCATCTTACTACAAAGATCCGGACACGCATGTGGATATCTACTGCTACTATCCTTATGCGGTTCCTACCTCTGTCAACGACTATCGCTTTGAAGTTAAGCAGGATCAGGGCGCTATTCCGGATCCCGGCATGATGAGCAACTACGAAGCTTCTGACTTCCTTTGGGGAAAGGTTACCGATGTCGCCCCTACAGAGAGCAAGGTAAAAGTTAAGCTTGCTCACAAGATGGCCGGCATCAACGTTGTTCTTCAAGAAGGAACTGGTTTCCTTGAAGGAGAATTTGATCTTATCAGCAAATCCGTTCTCGCTCAGAGCTTGACCAGAAACGCATCCATAGATTTCGCCACCGGAGAGGTTACTCCACTCGGCGCAGCAGCTGCTACCGGAACTATCCTGGCGAAGCAGTCTGATGGTAGCTATCGTGGAATAGTGGTTCCTCAGTCGGTCGCTGCTGGCAATGTTCTTCTCTCTATCACGGTTGGGGGAAAAACCTACTCTTACAAGGAGGCTGATAATACCACCTACATCAGCGGAAAGCTTAAGTCATTTGTTATCGCAATTAACAAAAAAGCTTCTTCAGGAGAATTCGAGCTTGAACTGGTTGCTTCTTCCATCGACGAATGGATAGAGGATCTGGACACGCACGATGGAGAAGCGCGTCAGTACTATGTGGCTAAGGCGACTCCTGGTCAGCTCGGAAATATCATCCGCAAGGCTGGTATGAACCCGGCGAAGATTAAGAACCTCAAAGTCACAGGTACGATCAACGAGGTGGACTTCCGCTTTATGAGAGACACCATGACTATCCTTGAGGCTCTTAACCTAAAGGAGGTTAAGATTTACATTGATTATCCTGATAATCCCATTTACGGGTATGATCCTTATGGACAGTATACAATCCTCAATAAGGGTGAGGATTCCAGCAGGATTCCTAGAGACGCATTCTCAAATAAGACGACCTTGTATTACTTTGCGTTCCCGGAGGAAGTTAGTTCGATTGGTTCTTATGCGTTCTATAGAACTTCAATTTCGGGTCAGTTGATTATTCCTGATTCGGTAAAGAAGATAGAGTATAGTGCTTTTGACCAGTGTAGAACGTTGACTGGGCTGACGCTTCCGAATGCGATCGAGTACATTGGAGATAATGCATTTAGCAGCTGTAGCAACTTCAATTCCCCTCTTATCCTGCCCAATACTGTAACGTATATTGGCAATGGCGCATTCCAAAGTTGCGGTTTTACGGGGCAACTTAAGCTTCCGGAGCATCTCAAAGAGATACGAGAGTGGACTTTCTACAATAATAAATTCGTCGGGTCATTAGAGATCCCGGATGAAGTGGAAAAAATTGGCAACTATGCATTCCATGCTTCTGGCTTCACCGGAATGCTATCAATCCCTGCCTCGGTGAAATCCATTGGAGAGAGAGCATTTTCTGGTAACCGATTCAGAGGAGAATTAGTGCTCCCTGACGAGCTGACGGCCATTGAGGAAGCATGTTTTGAGAGTAACGAATTCTCATACGTAGTTTTGCCTAAGGAATTGAAGCGTATAGGTAATTATGCGTTTAGCAACAACTGGAGATTGCTTGGTACATTGGAAATACCGGAGGGATGTGTAGGTATTGGAAACTGGGCCTTCCAGGGTTGCAACACCGTTGAAAAGTTGGTGTTGCCATCAACGCTTCAAACCATTTCTGAAGGTGCGTTCAATGGGTGCTATGGAATTGGTAGCATCGTCTGTAAAGCCGTTGAGGTTCCGAATGTTGTTAAGGGCGCATTTGACGGAGTTGCAAAAGATAATTTCACGGTGGAAGTCCCTCAGCAGTCTGTGACCAGATATCAGTCCGATTCCCAGTGGGGTGAGTTTAGGCGTATCGCTGCCCACTACGACTTCGCTATCAGCAGAAATATCAGCCGCGCGCTCAACTCAAGTGAGCCCAAGACCTACGTTCTTAGGGCCCCTACTGGAATGAAGTGGAAAGTACAGAGCAAACCTAGTTGGATTACGGTATATCCTGAAAGTGGTACAGGTAAGGCGGAAGTTACAGTTGTGTTTAACTCAATGAGAGCGGACGAGGCAGATAAGGAGTATCGTGAAAGCCAGTGGGATGGAAACACTTGGTCGGAATGGGGCGCCAAGTATCGTTCAGGGGAAATCGTTTTCTTGCTGGAAGATGTCGAGTACACATCCAAGATGACTGTTGAGCAGTACAACTATGCCTATGGTGACGGTGATATGATGGTGCTTAATACTGCAACCAAAGGCAATGGCATTAACCTTGTGTTCATGGGCGACTGCTATGACGCAAAGGATATCGCCATGGGTAAGTACCTCATCAATGTAAAGCAGGGCTTTACTCATTTCTTTGATCTCGAGCCTTACAAGACCTACAAAGAGTATTTCAACGCCTACCTCGTCTTTGGCGAATCCAAAGATAGTGGAATGGGTTCTGTTAACACCATTCGCGATTCTCGTTTTGGAAGTGCTTATGCCACATCTGGACTAGCTCCCGATTCTGATATCTGCTTCAAGTATGCGAAGAAGACAGGGGCAACCGACATGAGTAAGACTCTCGTGGTGCTCACTGAGAATTCTCCGGTCTACGCCGGCGTGTGCTACATGTGGGAAGATGGTTCCGCTATCGCAGTCTGCCCGGTCTCGACAGAGGCTTATCCTTACGATTATCGCGGTATTATCCAACATGAGGCAGGTGGTCATGGATTTGGCAAGTTGCTCGATGAGTATATTTATCATAATGCGTTTATTTCCGGATGTAACTGTTGCTGCTGTAACCATGTTTGCGAGTTCCTCGCAGCAAAGGCTCTTGGTTGGGGACGCAATATGGAGCTGACTGGAGATATGCACGAAGTGGGTTGGTCTCACCTGATCTTCCATCCGAAGTATTCCAATGTCGTGGACATCTACGAAGGCGGTTACTTCCACTCAAGAGGAGTGTTCCGTAGCGAGTCTGTCAGCTGTATGAACAACAACATCCCTTACTACTCTGCAATTTCCCGTCAGGCAATTGTGGAGCGTATAATGGCTTACGCAGGAGAGCAGTTCTCGCTGGATGATTTCATCGACAACGATATCATGACGATGGGCACCATCACAAAGAGCGGTTCGTTCCTCAATTTCACCACCGTTCCTTACCCTCTGCCCAGCCAGCATTCAGAGCCGGTTATCCTGAAGGGTAGCCCTGAGAGCAATCCTGTTAAACCCGTAAGAAAAGTGGAGGAATAAGATATGAAAAAGACAATAATAATATTTGCCGGTCTTGCTGCCCTGGCTTTGTTCGGCTGTAATAAGCAGGACGTTCGAACGACCGAGTCGAATGAACTCACCCTCACGGTGTCTGTTCCCGGAAAGGCGACTAAGGTCACATCTACCTCCTTTGAGAATGGAGATCAGATCTCTCTGTTCGCCGTAGAATATGACGGGGAAGAGGCTCTTCCTCTCCAGATCGGCGGCAACTATCTCAACAACGAGAAAGTTACTTACAACGGAACGAAGTGGGTAGGAGAAGAAACTCTCTACTGGAGCGCAAAACCTTGCGATTTCTACGCTCTGTATCCTTATCAGGATTTCACTTCGATTGACGGCCAGATTGTGGATCTCGCGCTAGACCAAAATGTTCCTGGAGCATATGAGGCGAGCGATATTCTCTATGCAAAGGCTATCAATGTGAGCAGAGCGGATGGAAGCGTCAACCTCCATTTCGGCCATATGATGGCAAAGTGCGTCGTGAATGTGATAAAGGGCTCGAACTATGAGGGTGAATTCCCTGAGGATATCACAGCTCATGTCTATAACACGGTTACTTCTGCAAAGGTGAATATGATCTCCGGCGGCATTGAAAAGTATGCTTACGGCGAGCATAGGACTATCACCATGAGGAAACTCAATCAGCAGAAGTATGAAGCTATCGTCATCCCTCAGAATGTGGAGCGCAGAACTCCGCTTATTGAGATTACGATGGACGGCATCGCCTACCTCCTTGAGTCCAGCGTTTCCTTCAAGCCGGGTTACATAAACATTTTCAACGTCACAGTTAACACATCGCCCACACAGGAGAAGCTTGAGATCTCGATCGACGCTTCTATTGATGATTGGGATTAATACATTTTAAGTACATGAAAAAGATTCTATTATTCTCATTCATTTGCTTCGCCGGTCTGGCCTTCTTCGCTTCTTGCGAAAATAAGGAGGAGGTAAAACCGATTCCGGAAGAAGCCAAGACGCCCATCAAATTTGTTTTCGGCATGGATACAAAGGTGGCAAACGGCGAGTTCCAGACAGGCGACCGTGTCGGAGTGTACATGGTCAGCTACAGCGAAGGCGTAGCCGGCACCATGGTAAATTCTGGCAATACTTATGACAACGTTGGTCTTCAACTCACAAACAATGGTTGGGTGCCTTCGGTGAATATGTACTGGCCGGACAAAACCAACAAGGCTGATTTCTACGCTTATTACCCTCACGGTAATCCCGACAATGTCCGTGCATACACCTTCAATGTCCGGGCAAACCAGAACTCTGCGTCATACTATTCCACATCAGATTTTCTGTGGGGTAAACTTGAAGGAGTCCCTCCAAGTGAGACTTTGGTGGCAATCAACACCAAGCACTTGTTCTCATCCGTCATTGTTACGCTGAAGGCTGGCGCTGGTTTTTCTCCCGAGTCTTTCGCAACTGCGAATAAATCGGTGACTATCACTGGCGTAAAAACAGCGGCTCAGATTGATCTTGAAGCTGGTAGTGTTACTGCAACGGGCCAGGCTTCTGCGATAGTTCCTTACGAGACAGGTGACGGCTATAAGGCAATTGTTGTGCCTCAGGCCATTACTTCTTCTCAGCCCTTCATTACCATCAGCATGAATGGCGAGTCATATAACTTCAAGACCGACATCACCTTCAAGACGGGTATGATGTACACATTCACCATCACCGTCAATCGCACCGGCGCCGGTATTAATATCGGCATCAGCGATTGGGATTCCGACGGTGAAGTGCACACTGGAACAGCGGAATAATTAAATTGACTCTCTATTGAAGGCCGGCTTTCAGCCGGCTTTCTTTTTTATTATTTGGTATTCCCGAATTTATTCACTAATATTGCACACTTTTTTGCGGGACGGTCCCGCGAGCGTAAAAACTAACAACAAAAACTTTTGCACAATGGCTGAGTATTTAATGCCTGAGAAGAAGCAAGAGATTTTCGCGAAGTACGGAAAGTCTAATAAAGACACCGGCTCTCCTGAGAGTCAAGTTGCTCTATTTTCCTACCGTATCGCTCATCTTACCGAGCATGTGAAGAAGAATAAGAAGGACGTCGTCACCCGCCGTTCTCTCCTTCGTCTCGTCGGTAAGCGCCGTCAGGTTCTGGATTATCTCCAGAAAGTGGACATTGAGAGGTACAGAAGCATTATCAAGGAGTTGGGACTCCGTAGGTAATCATAGGAATGCGGGGTAGTGCCTGGCGGCACTACCCCTTTTTTGAAGCAGTATTAAGACGAAATAGAATGAATGTAATCAACAAGAAGATCGAACTCGCGGATGGCCGCGTGATTGAGATCGAGACCGGCAAACTGGCCAAGCAGGCCGCCGGATCCGCTGTCGTGAAGATGGGTGGCACTATGCTTCTCGCCACCGTGACAGC
>JAGAAD010000035.1 GCA_017615445.1 Bacteroidales bacterium | reverse complement strand
GAGCTGAGGGCTGTTTTGTGGGAGAACAGCAGGAAGTACTATGTCGAGAACGCTCCGACCATGTCGGACTTCGACTACGACCACCTGATGCGCGAACTTGAGGACCTGGAAAACGAATTTCCGGAGTTCTACAGCCCCGATTCTCCGACTCAGAAGGTCGGCTCCGACCTCGAGGACGGTCCTGCTGCCCAGCAGGGCTTCGTTCAGCGTGAGCACCGTTATCCGATGCTCTCTCTTGCCAACACTTATTCGCGTGAAGAGATAGAAGAATTCGCGGCCAGGGCGGACAAGCTGCTCGAAGGCCGCGAATTCTCGTATTGCTGCGAGCTGAAGTTCGACGGCACAAGCATCTGCCTGACCTACAAAGGCGGCAAGCTCGTGCGCGCGCTCACCCGCGGCGATGGCCGGATGGGCGACGACGTCACTGAAAACGTCCTGAGGATAGCGAACATCCCCCACGAACTAAAGGGTGATTATCCGGATGAGTTCGAGATCAGGGGCGAGATCCTCATGCCCTATTCTTCGTTCGACCATCTGAACCAGCAGCGTCTGGACGCCGAGGATCAGCCCTTCGCCAACCCGCGCAACGCCGCGTCGGGCTCGCTGAAGCTGCAGGACCCGGACGAAGTGGCCAGGCGCGGGTTGTACTGCACGCTCTACCACATTCCGGCGCAGAGCCTCGCGGACGATTCGCTGGCGGGCAAACACAGCGAGCTGCTGCAGAAGGCGGCGTCCTGGGGCCTGCCGGTGTCCGAGTACAATAAGGTCTGCCATGGGATCGAAGAGGTCCTGGAGTACATAGACCGCTGGGACACGGAGCGCAAGAAGCTGCCTTATGCCACGGACGGAATAGTCATCAAGATAGACGAACTGGACTGCCAGAGGGAGCTGGGGTACACGGCGAAATCGCCCCGCTGGGCGGTGGCCTATAAGTTCAAGGCCGAGCAGGCGCTCGCGAAGGTGCTTTCGATCGACTATCAGGTCGGCCGCACCGGCGCGGTGACTCCGGTGGCGAACCTCAGCCCCGTGCTGCTTTCCGGAACGATAGTCAAACGCGCGACCCTGAACAACGCGGACCAGATGGCCATCCTGGACATACGGATCGGCGACACGGTCTATGTGGAGAAGGGCGGCGAGATAATCCCGAAAATCACGGCAGTGGACCTGACCAAGCGTCCAGCGGACTCGAAGCCGGTGGAATTCCCGGCGGAATGCCCGGACTGCCACACTCCCCTGCGCCGAGGCGAAGGCGAGGCGAAGTGGTTCTGCCCGAACACGGACGGCTGTCCGATGCAGATCAAGGGCCGCCTGCTGCACTTCATGAGCCGTAAGGCCATGAACATAATCGCCGGCGACGCCACCGTGGACCAGCTCTATAACCTCGGCCTGGCGCACACTCCGGCGGACCTCTACGACCTCAAGGCGAGTCAGCTGATGACCCTCGAGGGCTGGAAGGAAAAGTCCGCCAAGCGCTTTATCGACAGCCTGCGCGAATCCGTGAAGGTGCCCTTCGAGCGTGTGCTCTTCGCCCTCGGCATACGCTATGTGGGCGAGCAGACGGCGCGCGAGGTAGCCCGCCATTTCGGCGACATAGACGCGATTGCGGCCGCAAGCGAGGAAGAACTCGCGGCGGTCAAGGATGTGGGCGATGTGATCGCCGGCAGCATCTTCGAGTATATGTCGGACGGACGGCATGCGATCGAGATCCAGCGCCTGAGGGGCTACGGCCTCAAGTTCGCCGTGGACGGCGGGGCGCAGAGCGTGCTCTCGGACGCGCTGAAAGACCAGACGATAGTGGTCTCCGGCAATTTCTCCTGCAGCCGCGAGACCCTCAAAGACCTTATCGCCCGCCACGGCGGACGCAATTCCGGCTCGGTGAGCGCGAAGACCTCCTTCCTGCTCGCCGGAATCAAGCCGGGCCCCGAAAAGGTAAAGAAATGCCAGGAACTTGGCATCAAGATAGTCAGTGAAGACGAATTTTGGGAGATGCTTCCCGAGGGAAGCAGGATAGATTCGTCCGACGAGTCGGAACCGACTCTATTTTAGGTAGTGTATGAAGACAGAGTTCACCAAAGAAGATTTCGACCTCATCGAGAAGGAATACGCTTCGCTCTGTGAAGTGGCCAAGGCGCGCTGCCGGACCGAAGACGAGTTCAAGGTGGTGCAGAAGGCCTTCGAGTTTGCGAACGAGGCGCACAAGAACGTGCGCAGGCGTTCGGGAGTGCCGTATATTATCCACCCCATCCAGGTGGCGAAGATAGTGGTGACGGACATAGGCCTGGGCTACAAGTCTATTGCCGCCGCCCTGCTGCACGACGTGGTGGAAGACACCGAGTACACGGTGGACGACATCAAGAATCTGTTCGGCGCGAAGGTGGCCTCTCTGGTGGACGGCCTGACGAAGATGAAGATAGTCCTGGACGAAGAGGACAGGACCAAGCAGAACGGCTACCAGACCGAGAGCCTGCAGGCCGAGAACTTCAAGAGGATACTCCTCACTATGAACGACGACGTCCGCGTGGTGCTGATCAAGCTGGCGGACCGCCTGCACAACTGCCGCACGATTGAGTTCATGCCCGAACACAAGAGGGACAAGATCCTCAGCGAGACCATGTACCTCTTCATCCCGCTGGCGCACCGCCTGGGTCTCTACAGCATCAAGTCAGAGATGGAAAACATCTGGCTCATCTACAAAGAGCCCGAGGACTATGCCGAAATCACATCCCAGACTCAGGCCAAGGTGGACACTACCGGCAGGCAGATAGACACCTTCATCGCCCCCATCGAGGCCGCGCTGAAGGAGGAAGGCTACAAATTCACCATCAAGAAGAGGGTGAAGACTCCGTACTCCATCTGGCATAAGATGCGTACCAAGCATGTCACCTTCGACCAGATCTACGACCTCTACGCGGTGAGGATAATCTTCGATCCGGACACCAACGATCCGGTGAAGGAGCGCAAGCAGTGCTACGACATCTTCAGCACCATCACCAGCCTCTACCGCTATCAGCCTGACCGCCTGCGCGACTGGATAAAGACCCCGAAAAACAACGGCTACGAAGCGCTTCACTGCACCCTGATGAGCAAGAGCGGAATCTGGGTGGAGGTGCAGATCCGTTCGAAGCGTATGGACGACATCGCAGAGAAGGGTATCGCGGCGCACTGGGCCTACAAGCGCGACGGCTACATCTCCGAGAACGACAGCGAGATGGACAAGTGGCTGGAGAAGATCCAGAACATTATCAAGAGCCCGGATCTGGGCTCGCTCGAGCTGCTGGACATAATCCACCAGGATTTGCTGGCCACGGACATAGTGGTCTTCACTCCCAAAGGCGAGCAGCGCACCCTTCCTTCGGGCGCCACGGTGCTGGATTTCGCCTACGCAATCCACACCAAGATAGGCGAACACGCGATAGCGGCGAAGGTGAACATGAAGCTCTGTTCGCTGCCCCACATCCTGCACCAGGGAGACCAGATTGAGATTATCACGGCGCAGAACGCCACCCCCGTGCTCGGCTGGCTGGATTTTGTGGTGACCCGCAATGCCAAGCGCAAGATAATGGACTACTTCAGGGAGAACGAACCTCAGTATCTCTCGAAGGCCCAGGATATAATGGAGCTCAAGAGCGGCCACCAGACCCAGGCCGCCCGCATAATCATCAACGAAGGCATCAAGTATATAATCGCCTCCTGCTGCAATCCCATCCCGGGCGATCCAGTGATAGGCTTCGCCAATCCGGACGGCTCCATCACCGTCCACAAGAAGTCCTGCAGGGAGGCAGAGAGCTACGCGAGCACAAACGGTGAGAAGGTGACTGTCCCCCGCTGGATCAATGCAGCGCACGTGACGGACTTCCCCGTGAAGATTTCCCTCAAGGGCCTGGACCGCGTGGGTATGCTCAGCGACATTTCCCAGCTGATCTCGCAGTCCATGAACATCAACATGCGCAAGCTGGTGCTCGGCAGCGAAGGCGGCGTCTTCGAGGGCACTATCGAGCTGTTCGTGGGCGACCGTGAGACGCTGGAGAAGCTTATTTCCGCGATGAGCCGCATCGATGGCATACAAAGTGTAGTAAGAATGGAGTTATGAAACGCAGACTGAACAGTATTCTGCCCCTTCTTTTCGCCGCGGCCGCGCTGGTCCCGACTTTCTTCATGCACTCCTGCGCGAACACCACCCAGGCTCCTACCGGCGGTCCGAAGGACACCATCCCTCCGGCACTGTATTGGACCAAGCCAGTCCCGGGCTCGGTTAATGTTCCGGTGCACGGTGCCAAATTCGAGTTCGGTTTCGACGAATATGTGAAGGTGAAGACAGCCACAAACATCTTCCTGTCGCCTCCCCAGCAGAAACCTCCCAAATCGAAGATAAAGGGCAAAAGCGTGGTGGTGTGGTTCGAAGAAGACCTTGAGCCGAACACCACCTACACTATCAGCTTCACGGACGCCATCGCGGACAACAACGAAAACAATATGTTCCCCGGCTACGCCTACGTGTTCTCCACAGGCGCTTCCGTGGATTCGCTTATGATCACCGGCACCGTCCTGGACTGCAATACCTTGCAGCCGGTCAAGAACGCCACAGTGATGCTTTACAAAGACCACTCGGACTCGGCTGTGTTCAAGTCCAGGCCCGTGGCGGCTGTCAAGACTGACGACTGGGGCTACTTCGCCCTTCCCTATCTGCAGGACACCCTGTTCAGGCTGTACGCGATCAAGGATGAGAACAACGACAACCTGTATCAGATGGAGACCGAGCAGATTGCCTTCATCGATTCTCTTATCCGCCCGGTTACGGTGGTCAACGACACCTTGAAGGAACTCCAGAAATACGACATGAAGGACACTCTCTCCTGCCGTGAACGCAACAGCGAGTACACCCTCAAGATGTTCAAGGAAGAGCCCACCCGCCAGTTCCTGAAGAACCACGGCCGCACCGCCGAGCGCTACGGCTTCATTTCCTTCATGGCCAAGGACGCGTGGATAGATTCCCTCTGGATAAAAGGTTACAAGGCAGACAGGCTGATAACCCAGTTCAACCTGCGCCAGGACAGCCTGGAGATCTGGATCAACGACCGCAGGCCTGTGCCGGACACCCTCCAGCTCTATGTGAACTACCGCAAGACCAACGATTCCACCCACGTTCTGGAGCCGGTGGTGGAGCACTATCCCCTCTTCATCGAGGGTGCTCTCCCGCGCAGGCAGCGTAACGACTACAACTCCCGCAAGAACATGAAGCACGAGGACACCATCTGCGTCTTCAAACTTGAGGCGGTGCCGGAGCTTGTCGAGCAGGAAGGCTACACCCTCTCGTTCAATTATCCCATAATCTACGAGAACTTCGATTCCGTCCGCTTCCACCACCTGAACCCCAAGCAGAAAGACATAGACGGAGAGTTCACCGTCACCCGCGACACTCTGGACCTGCGCGTCTACAAACTGATGCCCAAGGAAAAGCTCCTGCCGGGCTACGAGTACTTCATGAAGATTCCCCACAAGGCTTTCCGCGACATAAACGGCTTCTACTCGGACAGCACGGAGGTGAAAGTGACACTTCCTTCGGACGAGAAACTGAGCAGCCTCACGGTGACTCTTGAGGGGGTCACGGGAAAGCTTATAGTGGACCTTCTCAACGAGAAACGCGACAGAGTGCTTCGCACCTACTCCGTCAGCGAGAACAAGGACCTTCTCTTCCCCTACCTGAAGAAGGGCAAGTATTCAATAAGAATTACGGAAGACGTTAACAACAACTCCATGATAGACACCGGCGATCTGCTTTCCCGCAAGATGCCGGAGAACGTCAACTTCTTCAAGATGGAGGACGGACAGGAGTTCATAGACATCCCGGAGGCGGTGGATCTGAACCAGACCATCAATGTGGCTGACCTTATCAAGCAGTGATTATGAGGAAGTTACTTGTTCTGTTCGCAATCTTTGCTTCAGCCTCGCTGTACGCCCAGTACTTCGAGTCTGAGATCCCTGCCCCCATCGACACGGCGGCAGTTCTCCGCGAACAGGTCTACCTGGACACCGTGCAAATCCGGGTCCCGGATCTTAACAATTACTCCTCGATCGGTGTGAGCTTCGGAGTCACGAGCACCTACATGTCCTTCAACCCGAGCCACCGCCAGCACCACACCTATTACCCCGGTTACGCATCGCTGCGTTTCACCCACTATGAGAAGATGTTCGACTATCTCCCCTATTTCGGCTGGCAGATAGGAATCGAATACGGCCACGAAGGCTACCGCTTCCGCAAGGAAGAGGATATGCTCTACAAAGAGCGTTCGAACAGAATCAAGATGGAGGTGGTGGAAGTGCCCTTCCTGGCGATGATCCACTACGACACCCGCTGGCTGAAGTTCTTCGGCGAGGTGGGCCTCTACGGCGGATATCGTCTGAGTGTGGAGCGTTTCGGCCCTTATGTGGACGAGAACTACCGCTACAACTGGTACGACAGCGACCGTCAGATAGACTACGGCCTGCAGGGCGGCCTCGGAATGGGTTTCTTCCTGGGCCAGTTTGAATTCTTCGTGATGGCGCAGCTGCGCTACGGCTGGTCCAGCATCTTCGAGCCGGATTCGCAGTTCCCGGTGGGTTCGGGCTATGAAGACCGCAATGCAGTCTACTGGCGCTTCGCCTACCCTATGGACTACATCTTCTCCGCGGGCGTCAACTTCGCCCTCGGAAAGCGCTACGGCAAAACGCGCAAAGACCTTAAGCGGGAAGCATACGAGATAGTTTATGGCACAGACAAGGCTTACAACCAGTGAGGTCAGAATAGGCACTGAGCCTCTGCTGCTCGGCGGCTCGAATCCGATAGTGGTCCAGACCATGTGCAACACGCACACGGACGACGAACAGAAGACGCTCGAGCAGTGCCGCCGGCTTGCCGCTGCAGGCGCGCAGATAATCCGCATCACCGTGCCGGGGCTGCAGGACGTGCCTCACATCCGCGCAGTGCGCGAAAAGCTGCGTTCTGAGGGAATTATAACCCCGATAGTGGCGGATATCCACTTCAGCTCCCAGACGGCCCTGGAAGTGGCCCCTTTCGTGGACAAAGTCCGCATCAATCCCGGCAATTTCCATAAAGACCACGCCAAGGCGCGCGAGCAGTTCGCTGCGCTTATCGAAATATGCAAGCGCTGCGGCACCGCCATCCGCATCGGAGTTAACCACGGCTCGCTGGGCGAGTACATCACCGAGCGCTACGGCAACACGCCGGAGGCGATGGCGATAGCGGCGATGGAATGGGTCAGAATGTGCGTGGATGCCGATTTCAACCAGGTGGTCATTTCGCTCAAGTCCTCGAACACCGTCACTATGGTGGAGGCCTACCGCCAGCTTGTCCGTATGATGAAGGCGGAGGGCCACATCTTCCCTCTCCATGTGGGAGTGACCGAAGCCGGAGGCGGCGACAGCGGCAGGATCAAGTCCTGCGTGGGAATCGCCACGCTGCTCGAGGAAGGCATAGGCGACACGATCCGCGTCTCGCTAACCGAGGACCCTGCGGCCGAGATTCCGGTGGCTCAGTACCTTGCCGCCCGCTATGGAGGCACGGCGATGCCCGTGCTGCCCGAGCGCGAGCTGAAGATGCTGGATGCCGCCTGCACCTGGGGCCCGAAGCTTATGAACCGCGAGATAGACGAGATCCCTGCGGACGTGGACCCCTACCTTCGCGACGAAATAATGCAGGCCGCCAGGCGCCGTTTCTACAAGCCCGAGTACATCGCCTGCCCCGGCTGCGGCCGGACCATGTACGACCTTCAGAAGGCGCTTGCGGACGTGCAGGCGAAGACGGCCGGCCTCAAGGACATAGTAATCGCGGTGATGGGCTGCATCGTGAACGGCCCCGGCGAGATGGCCGATGCGGACTGGGGCTATGTGGGCGAAGGCGGCGGCAGGGTGAGCATCTACAAAAAGAACGTGCCCGTTCTGAGGCACGTTCCTGAATCAGAGGCTGTGGACCGTCTGCTCGAACTTATCAAAGCAGACCGGCCGCAGCAAGATAAACTGTGATCATCGGAAGCGCGATTATGGCGCTGTCCAGCCTGTCGTAGAGGCCGCCGTGGCCCGGGATCAGATTGCCCGAGTCTTTCACTCCGAAATACCTCTTCCACATACTCTCCACCAGATCTCCGAGCAGTCCGCCTGCTGCGGCAAGCGCTCCGAGGGCTATAGAGTGCCCCAGAGGGAACTCAAAGACCTGAAGGCAGTGGAACCCCACCGCACAGATTATTCCGAACAGAACGGCCCCGAAAAGGCCCCATAACGACTTTTTGGGAGAGATCGCGGGAGCGATCTTGATAGAGTTCGGTTTCTGGCCGAATGCGGTGCCGATGAAATACGCTCCCACATCCGATCCCCAGACTGTGATGAGAAGGGCCAGGATCAGCCAGCCGTCCGGCTCGCCGGAGTGGTAGTGCAGCAGGGGCAGAAGCGCCAGAGGGTAACCGATATAGCCCAGGCCCGCGAAGATGTAGGCCAATTTGCCGTGGTTAGAGTGGTCCTTGTGCCAGATGGGCACTATCATCAGCAGAAACACCGGGACAAACGCAAGGGCGATTAGGTTGAGCTGAGTCAGGATTCCGGCTTTGTAGAGGACAAGGAACGCATAGAGCAGTTCAGCTCCCGCGACCGCCATTATCCTTTCCGCCAGATAGTCCCGCTTCCCTATCGCCATCGCATAGAATTCGTGCAGCGTCCAGGCTATCGCGAAGGCCATCAGCAAATGGAACAGCGGCGGCAGGACCACAGTCCCCACCACCACTGTCGCGGCGAACAGAATGCCGAAGATTATCCTTTTAGGCAGCTCCTTCATCCTTCTTTTCTTCCTCCGGTTTTTCGGGGGCCTCTTCGCCTTCCGGTTTCACCTTCGGTCCGAGTATCGCCTCCACGTCATCCGCGAAGATGACCTCCTTCTCGAGGAGAAGGTTTGCCACGGCCTCCCAGCCCTCCTTATGATCTTTGAGGAGTTTGAGAGTCTTGTCGTGGATGTCCTTGATGAGTTTCTTGACTTCCTCGTCCATCATCTCGGCAGTCTTCTCCGAATAAGGCTTCGTGAATTCGTAGCCGCGGGCTCCCGTGCTGTCGTAGAAGCTGAGGTTGCCCACCTTGTCCGACATGCCGTAGTACTGAATCATCGCGTAGGCCATCTGGGTCAGGCGCTCGAGGTCGTTGAGCGCGCCGGTGGAGGGCTCTCCGTTCAGCATCTCTTCGGCCACACGTCCGCCTATCAGCGAGCACATCTCGTCCATCATCTGGCTCCTGGTGTGCAGCTTGTGCTCCTCAGGCAGGTACCAGGCGGCGCCGAGGGCGTTTCCGCGCGGGATGAGGGTGACCTTGAAGAGAGGGCTTGCGTGCGGCAGCAGCCAGCTCACGACGGCGTGGCCTGCTTCGTGGTGCGCAATGCTCTTCTTCTCGAACGGGGTGATTATCGAACTCTTCTTCTCGATGCCGCCGATTATGCGGTCCACGGCATCCAGGAAGTCCTGGCTTTCGATCTTTTTCTTGCCCCTGCGGGCTGCGGTCAGGGCTGCTTCGTTGCAGACGTTTGCGATGTCCGCGCCGCTGAAGCCCGGGGTGTGCTTCGCCATGAAGGTGACGTCGAAGTCCGGATCCAGCTTGAGGCCCTTGAGGTGGACCTTGAAGATCTCCTCGCGCTCCTTGAGCTCGGGCAGGTCCACATGGATCTGGCGGTCGAAGCGGCCGGCGCGCATCAGAGCCTTGTCCAGGATGTCAGCGCGGTTGGTCGCTGCGAGGACTATCACTCCGCTGTTGGTCCCGAAACCGTCCATCTCGGTGAGGAGCTGGTTGAGAGTGTTCTCACGCTCGTCGTTCCCCGAGAAGCCGGCGTTCTTGCCGCGGGCGCGACCCACGGCGTCTATCTCGTCTATGAAGACTATGCAGGGGGCTTTCTCCTTCGCCTGCTGGAAGAGGTCGCGGACGCGGCTTGCACCCACACCCACGAACATCTCCACGAAGTCCGAGCCGCTGATGCTGAAGAACGGGACGTTCGCCTCGCCTGCCACAGCCTTCGCAAGGAGAGTCTTACCCGTGCCGGGAGGGCCTACGAGAAGGGCGCCCTTGGGGATCTTCGCTCCGAGGGAGGTGTACTTCTGCGGGTTCTTGAGGAAGTCCACTATCTCCACTACTTCCTCCTTCGCGCCGTACAGGCCGGCGACGTCTTTGAAGGTGACGTTGACCTTGTTCTTGTCCGTCAGCTTGCCCTGGGCCTTGCCCACATTGAAGGGGTTCATCCCGCCGCCCTGGCCTCCGGGACCGCCCATCCCGCGGTTCATTCCGCGGAACATCCAGATCCAGAAGACTACCAGAAGAAGCAGAGGCAGCGTCCACTGAAGCACGCCGTCCCAGATCTTGCTGTCGTGTTCCATGATGATCGGGACCCTCTGCGATTCTGCCAGCTGCGAGTTCAACTCTCCGAACTCACGCTCGGCGTCGAAGGTGGCGGACACCAGGAAACTGAAATGGGGCGATTTCGCAGGGACTTCCCCGCCGAAACGGCTCTTGTACTGCTCGATCCTGTCCGGCTTGATGGTGATTGTGCCCTTGAAATCGTTACGGATGAAGTGGATGTCCTTCACGTCTCCCCTGAGTACCATCTCCTGCACCTCGGCCCATTCCACCTTCTGAGGGTTGGCCTTGCTGCCGTCCCTGAAGAGGAGGAAGAAGATTCCTCCTATCAGAAGGATGTAGAACCAGGAGAGGTTCAGCTTGATGGTCTTTATCTTGGGATTTTTCTTTTTGTTCGTACTCATCTTGCTTTGTATGTCTTGTGAGGAGCGTCCGCCCAGAGGTCTTCCAGGCGGTAGAAATCACGGTACTCTTTCTGGAAGACGTGGACCACTATGTTTCCGAAGTCCATAATCACCCAGAAATTGTTCTCAAGGCCCTGAACCTTACTGGGCTTGAGTCCGAGCTTCTCCTTCGTTTCCTTGAGGATGTTGTCCGCTATTGCGGAGACATTGGTGGTGGAACTTCCGTCGCAGACCACGAAATAGTCCGTGATGGCCGTCCCTATGCTGCGGAGGTCAATGGACACAACGTTCTCCCCCTTTTTGTCGAGGATAGCGTCCGCTATGACGCGCAGGTCGTGTGTAATCATAAACTGAATTGTATTAAATTTGTACTACAAATATACACAAAAATAGGACCGAAGTAAAGATGTCAGGAATTAAGTGGTTTGCGGAGCTGGATTCGACCAATAACGAGGCCAGAAGGGCCCTGGAGGGGCTTGACAATTTTTCAGTGCTGGCGACAGAAAGTCAGACGGCCGGCCGCGGGCAGGGGCTGCACACCTGGTACGCCACCCCGGGCCGCAACCTCACTTTCACCGCTGTGCTGAAGCCCCGCGGCCTGGATGCCCGCGATGCGATAG
Organism: Bacteroidales bacterium; assembly: GCA_017615445.1. The sequence goes on along the minus strand of JAGAAD010000035.1, from coordinate 12,910 downwards.
TGCTGACTCACATCACCACCGTCTCCCTGGTGAAGTATCTGGAATACCACGGCGTGCAGGCCAGGATCAAATGGCCCAACGACATCTGGGTGGGAGACAGGAAGATCTGCGGAATCCTGATTGAAAACGTCCTGGACGGGCAGTTCGTGAAGGCAAGCATAATAGGAATAGGCCTTAACATCAATGAAGAGAACTGGCCGTCCGAACTCCCCAACCCGGTTTCGCTTAAGGAACTGACAGGCAAGGAATATGATGTCCATGCCGAATTGGAGACCTTCTACAAAATTTTCTGCCGCCACGCCGAGATGATTTCGGGCGAAGACGGCAGAAAGCTGCTGCAAGAAGAATTTGGAAAAAGAGTCTTCAGGCTTCCTGAAGGGCTTTGATCGCTGCCGCCGGATCGGGCGCACCGAGAACAGCGCTTCCTCCCACCACGATATCCACTCCCGCCTCTGCAAGAGCCTTGACATTCGAGGGGTTCACTCCGCCGTCCACCTCGATCAGGGTTTTGGCGCCCTTCCTCGCGATTTCGGCTTTGAGCCTGGTGACTCTGTCTATCGTTTCGTAGATGAATTTCTGTCCTCCGAAACCGGCGAACACGGACATCACTAGGATGAAGTCCGCCTTCCCCACATACTTGAAGACCTTCTCGATCTTCACATCCGGGTCCAGCGCCACACCCACCTTGAATCCGAGCTTGTGGGCCTGACGGATAAAGCGGGAGGTCCTGCAGCCTGACGCTTCAATATGGAAGCTGACCCAGCTGACGCCTAGTTCCTTCAGCCTGTCGAACCATTTGTCCGGATTCACCACCATCAGGTGGGCGTCCAGGGGCTTGGTCGCGATGCTGGCGATTCCGGCTACCACCGGGAAACCAAAGGAGATGTTGGGCACCAGAGTTCCGTCCATGATGTCCAGATGGATCATGTCCGCATGTTCATCCACCATCCTCACATCTTTCTCGAGATGGAGGAAATCGGCGGTAAGGAGAGAAGGAGCTACTATCATATCACTTGAAGTTTACGACTACGTCTTCCAGATGGCGCACGAACTTGTCCAGGCTGGCAAGTTCGAGCTTTTCGCCGGGGGCATGGACTCCGCGCAGGGTGGGTCCGAAGGAGATCATGTCCAGCCCCGGGAACTTCTCGAGGAAGAGGCCGCACTCGAGTCCGGCGTGGATCGCCAGCACGAGGGGTTCCACCCCGAAGCACTTTTTGTATGAGTCCACACAGACTTTCAGGATGTGCGAGTTCACGTTCGGGTTCCAGCCCGGGTACTCGCTCAGATGCACCACCTTCGCTCCGCCGAGGGCAAGGGCTGCTTCCACCTTCGCGGCTGCGGCCCTGCAGGCAGGCTTCGAGCTGCTGCGCTGGCTGGTGCAGACGAACACGGTCTTCTCCGCCGGGTTAGTGTGGACCGCCGCCAGGTTAGTGCTGGTCTCCACGAAATCTTTGATGTCCTGGCTCATGGCGAGAACGCCGTGCGGGCAGGCATAGAGGGATGCGACGATCCGGCGGGTGCTGTCTTCATCCATCGCTTCGTCTGCCTTCGCAGGCGTGCAGCTGAAGATCAGCGAAGGGTCGGTCGTGTGGAATTCCTCGGCGATGACCTGGCCGAATTCAGCATAGGCCTTCTTCACGGCTGCAGGGTCGTCTGCTAGGATGGTGGCGCTGCAGTCGCGGGCGATGGCGTTGTGTTTGCCGCCGCCGTCGAAACTGATGAGACGGATTCCGCCCAGCTGCGAGTACAGGAAACGCAGGAGGAGCATTACCGTGTTCGCGCGGCCTTTGTTGATGTCGTCGCCGCTGTGGCCTCCGAGGCCGCCCGCGATTGAAAGCTTGAGGGCTTCGCGGGCGCCGGCGGGCTCTGTATTGAATGTGTATGTGGCTTCCGTGGTCACTCCGCCGGCGCAGCCGATGAACATCTGGCCTTCGTCTTCGGAGTCTAGGTTAATCAGCGTCTTGCCGGTGAAGAAGCCCGGCTGCATCGCCTCGGCGCCGTCCATTCCCGTCTCTTCGGAGATGGTGAAGATGCACTCGAGCGCGCCGGTTTTGTCCTCGCTCTCGAGCAGGGCCAGGCAGGCGGCGATTCCGATTCCGTCGTCCGCGCCGAGGGTGGTCTCCTTCGCCACCATCCAGCCGTCTTCGATGACGTACTCGATCGGATCCTTGAGGAAGTCGTGCTTCGAGCCTGCGAGCTTCTCGCAGACCATGTCCTGATGCGCCTGAAGCACGAGTGTGGGCACGCTCTCCTTGCCGGGAGCGGCCGGCCTGCTGATGCAGACATTGCCTATTTCGTCGCGCTTGGCCTTCAGGCCATGCGTCTTCGCCCAGTCAAGCAACCAGGCGGTGATGGGCTCCTCGTGCCCTGATTCGCGGGGAATACGGGTAATCTCCTTGAAAATCTCAAGGACTCTTTTAGCATCCATGGCAGAAATTATATTTCGACGGGGGCGAGTATGCTCTGAAGGTCAGTGACATACTTCTTGAAGACCCTGTCTGTACTCATCAGGTCTGAGACGATGGTGCAGGAATGCAGGACGGTGCTATGGTCCTTGCCGCCGGTCTCCGCTCCGATAGAAGAAAGGGAGCAGTTGGAGATCAGGTTACGGCAGAGGTACATCGAGATCTGGCGCGCCTGCACTATCTGGCGCTTGCGTGAGTTCGAAATCAGGTCTGCATGCGTGATCTTGAAATACTCGCAGACGGTGTCCTGCACCTTCGAGATGCTGATTTCGTTTGTGTTCTCCCCCACAATCTTGTCCACTATGCTGCTTGCGAGCTCGATAGTGCAGTCTTTGTGGGTGTAGGTCGCATAGGCCATCATCGAAATCAGGGCACCTTCCAGCTCCCTGAAGTTGTTCTTGACGTTCATGGCGATATGCTTCAGCACATCTTCATCCACCGGCAAACCTTCCTGCAGGCAGCGCTTGCGGAGCATCGCGAGGCGGGTTGCGAAATCAGGATGGCCCAATTCCACTGAAAGGCCCCACTTGAAGCGCGAGAGCATCCTTTCCTCGAAGTTCGCGAGGTCCTTCGGAGCGCGGTCTGAGGTGAGGATAAGCTGTTTGCCGTTCTGGTGGAGATAATTGAAGATGTTGAAGTACGCATTCTGGCAACCGGTTCCGATCAGGTCCTGGATGTCGTCCAGAATGAGGACATCTATCTTCATATAGAACGCGAGGAAATCAGTGAGCTTATTTCTCACTGCGGTCGCGTCCATATACTGCGTTTTGAATTCGTTCCCGGTGACGTACAGGACCGTCAGATCCGGATACTGCTCCTTCACTGCATTACCCACCGCCTGGGCGAGATGGGTCTTTCCGAGGCCGGAGCCGCCGAAAATGAACAGAGGGTTGAAGGGAGTGATTCCGGGCTTGGCGGAGATGTCCTTTCCCACAGTGATTCCGAGCTTGTTGCACTCGCCCTCGATCAGGCTGCTGAAACGGTAGGCCGGATTAAGCCTGGGGTCTATCTGTATCCTCTTGAGGCCCGGGAAGACCAGGGCGCTGGGATTACCGGACGAGGAATACGAAGGGACGGACACCGGCTTGTTCTGGGCTGCGGCGCCCTCCGCGCCTGAGACAGTGATGGGCTGCTGGCCCTGCACAGGGCGGACCCTGTACATCAGGCGCGCCCCGGCGCCGAGCTCCCTGCGGAGCGTCCTGCTGAGGATGTCCAGGAATGCGCTCTCCAGATAACTCCTATAATAATCAGTGGGGACTTCGATAGTCAGGGTGCTGTCCACAAGAGAAACGGGCCTGATAGGTTTGAACCAGGTCTCGTACTGCTGGGGCTCTATGTTCTGCTCGATGATGCGCAGACAAGCTTCCCACACTTGGATGTGTTTTTCGTTCTCTTGCATGTGTGCGGACTAGTGTAAAGTATGAACTTACTTCACTGGAAGTCGGACTGCAAATATGGGGGATAAATTCTTAACAAAAAATATTTCTTTCTATTGTTTATTAATTTTTTTCGACTTATATTTTTAAGAAAGGCCCCTAAAAATTCAGGGGCCTCATTTTCTTGAAAATCAATGATTTACAGAGTTTACATATGTGTAAGTGATTGATTATCGCGATTATTATAATTTAGAATTTGTCTAAATACGCACACTCGCATCAATTGACTCTGCTAACCGATTCTCCGTCTATTTTGACAAGGAAACAGTCCGGATATTTCTTCGCGATTTCAGCCATTTTCTTCTTCGCTTCTTCCTTGGTTTTGCACACCGCGATTACATGTCTATACATCTTGCCGTTCGCAGTTTTTTTCACAAGCGGTTTATAACCCAGAAGCCGGCTGTCTCCTTCGGGCAGTTCCCTGGACAAAGTCGCTATCTGAACGCCGTATTTGACAGCAGAATTGTTAGTGTCGGCAACGGGGATTGCCCCGGAGGCTTTGCTTTCCTGGACAACCCCGTTGCCGCTGCCAGTTTTTGCGACCGGTTTATCAACCGTCATGGACTTGTCATACTGAGCTTTATACTCCCTGAACGCCTTGAGCAGACATTCGGCGAGCTCTCCCCTGCACTTATCCTGCTTTAGGACGGCCAGGTCGTCTTCGTTGCTGATAAAGCCGAGCTCGACCAGCACTGAGGGCATCGAGGTTTTCCACAGGACATAGAAGGGATCCTGGCTGACTCCGCGGCTGTTCTTGATCGGGCCGCCGGCGAGTTTGTCTCCTATCACCTCAGCGAACTGGATGCTCTGCTCCAGGTAGGCGCTCTGCATCATGGTCATGAAGATGTACGACTCCGGATCCTCGGGATTGAAGCCCGCGGTGGCGGGGTTGTAATCGTCGTCAAGCATAATCACGGAGTTTTCCCTCTGGACCATCGCAAGGTTCATTTTATACAGGTCTGTGCCTTTTTTATGCGACTGTCCGAGGACATGCACCGAGTAACCGTTGGCGGTGGTTCCGCCTGAAGAATTGATGTGGATGGAAATAAATAGGTTCGCGCCCGCTTTATTCGCGATTTCGGCACGGTCATTGAGGGTAACGAAGTGATCGGTGCTGCGCGTCAGGACCACATTGACTTCCGGATACTCTTCGCGGATCTTTTCCGCAAGGGTTTTGGCTATGTCCAGGGTGAAAGTTTTTTCGTATGTGTTGCCGTCTTTGCTGACTGCTCCCGGATCCTTTCCTCCGTGCCCGGCGTCTATAACGACGGTGCTCAGGGAGAGACGGTCCTGCGAAAGGCCCGTCAGGGAGAACGCCAGAAGGAGTGTGAGCGAAGTCAGGATGCGTCTCATCGTTGATAACTTGGAAATAAAGTAGTATATTTGTGGCTCTACAAAAATAGCAATTTTGCGCAATAAAAGCATCCACATCCTGTTCTTTCTTTTCGTCCTGCTGATGCTGGGCGGAGCGGATGCTTTCGCGCAGAGGCGCGCGGAGCGCAAGCCCCTGGCGGGCGGCGCACGGCCCCGCAAGGAGGCCGCCCCTCCGGACTCCGTGGAGCTTGCCCGGCGCGACTCTGTCCACAGAGCGGATTCCCTCTTCAAGGTGGACTCTCTGAACATGCTGAAGAACAGCTCGCTCACCCAGCCCGCATTCTCCGAGGCGAGAGACTCCATCGTGGAGGTCTTCACGGACGGCAGCCGCAAAATCTATTACTACGGCGACGTCACCGTCAAATACCAGGACATCACCCTAAAGGCCGAGCGGATGGAGTACGACCTGAACACGGGTATCTGTTACGCGCACGGCGTGCAGGACACCCTCACGGGCGAATGGATAGGCCGGCCGGTGATGACTCAGGGCGGCAAGACCTACAATATGGCCGAGGTCAAGTACAACTTCAACAACCGCAAGGCGAACATCAAGCAGGTTATCACCTCGGAAGACGACGGCCTGCTGCACGGAGACCATGTGAAGATGATGCCGGACAAGTCCATCAACGTGGACCATGGAAAGTACACCGTCTGCGACCTGGAACATCCCCACTACTGGATGGAGCTGTCCGTCGCGAAGGTGGTCACGAAACCCAGCCGCAAGACCGTGTTCGGCCCGGCCCACCTCGTGATCGGAGACGTACACCTGCCCTTCGTGGGTATCCCCTTCGGCTTCATCCCCAAGCGCCCTGAAAGGGCCACGGGCCTCCTGATGCCGAGCTTCGGCGAAGAGACCGCCCGAGGCTTCTACATGAGGGACGGAGGAATGTACTTCGTCTTCGGCGACTACCTGGACCTCTCGGTCACGGGAGATTACTACACCCTGGGTTCCTGGGCTCTGGACATCAACTCGCGCTACAAGATCAATTACAAGGCGAACGGCTCGTTCTCCATGACCCTGTCCCACGACCAGGTAGGCGAACAGGGCTCCCCGGATTTCGAGAGTTCCGGAAACTTCGGAGTGAGGTGGTCTCACTCACAGGACAGCAAGGCCCACCCCGGAACGTCTTTCAGCGCATCGGTTAATTTCTCCAGCCCGAAGAACAGCAAGTACAATTCTCACTCCGTCAACGAAGCTCTGCAGAACCAGATATCGTCTTCAATCTCCTATGCCCACAACTGGGGCGGAAAGGTGAACCTCTCGATAAACGCCCTGCACAGCCAGAACTCGAGGGACAGTTCGTATGCCTTCACCCTGCCTAACATCTCCCTTTCGGTCAGTACTTTCTATCCGTTCAAGAAGAAGAACCGCGTGGGCAAGGAAAAGCCGTGGGAAAAGATCTCATTCGGCTACAGCACTTCCCTGCAGAACAAGATAAACTTCAAGGCCAGCGAGTTCAAGGAGGAGTTCGGCACACCGGCCTTCACGGACAGGTTCAAGAACGGCATGAACCACAACTTCTCGATAGGCCTGCCGAGTTTCCAGCTGCTGAAGTATCTGAACTTCAATCCTTCGGTGAGCTATGCTCAGAGCTGGTTCTTCAGGGCCAGCGAGGCGGTCTACGACCCGGAGACAAACAAGGTGAGTCTCGTGCAGGGAGACGCATTCAAGCATTTCGGAATAGCCCAGACTTATTCAGGATCCGTGTCCATGAGCACGCGTCTCTACGGTATGTTCAACTTCGGACGCTACAGCAAGATCCAGGCGATAAGACACGTCATTTCGCCTTCGGTGAGCATGTCGCTTAGCCCTGAAAAGGGCACTTATGCCAACGGCTGGAGGACCTACACCTATGTGGATAAGAACGGCGAAGCCAAGGAATACGACTACAACATCTATCAGGGACAGTTAGGCTCCTACCCCAGCAAGGGCAAGAGCGCCACTGCTTCCCTCTCGATAGGAAACAACCTGGAAGCGAAGGTGCGCGATCCTCAGGACAGCACCGGCAAGGGCAGCAAGAAGGTGAAACTCCTCGATCAGTTGAACCTCTCCACGAACTACAACTTCCTTGCGGACTCCTGCCGGATGGGTAAGATCAGCGCCTCGATGAGCACTAACCTGCTCGGCAAGATCAACATCAGCGCCAGCGCCGGCTTCGATCCCTACGCCGTCAACCATAAGGGTCGCACAATCAAGGAATTTGCGTTCACTCAGGGCCAGGGCATAGCCCGCTTCACGAACGCATCCGCTTCAGCATCCTATTCCCTCTCCGGAAAAGGCACTATAAACGGTAACGACGGCCGCGAGGAGAGCGGCAGTCCTGCGGACTACTATCAGAGGATTTACTATCATCCGGTCACGGGCGAGTATGTCCCCGGCGGCTGGCTGTACTACACGAACCCCAATGTGCCTTGGTCCGTCAACTTCAACGCTAACATCAACTGCTCCCGTTCCCCGCTCTATGACGCCACCACGGACCAGTTGACCTTCAAGAACAACATCACCAGCACACTCGGAATGAGCGGAAACATCAAGCTCACTCCGAGGATGTCCATCAACGCATCTTCCGGCTACGACTTCATAGCGAAAAAGATTACTACCACCCAGATAAGCGCCACCTACGACCTGCACTGTTTCAACATCGCCGTGTCCTGGGTGCCGCTCGGAACCTGGCAGTCCTACAGCTTCAAGATAGCTGCCAATGCGGCTTCCCTTGCAGATCTGCTTCGCTTCAAGAAGAGCAGCAGCTATTGGGATAGATAAAAATTTTACTATATTTGCACTGTCAATTTCGATAATGCATCGGCAGCTCTGCCGAAAACTCTATAATTTTCAACTATGACACATCGTCTTTACGACCTCAGTCAGATGAGTCGTGAGCAGCTCGAAGAGATTGCTTCGGGACTCAAAATCAAATCTATCAAGAAACTGGACGACGAAAACCTCGCCTACGCCATATTGGATGCAGAGGCCAGCCTGGCGGCGTCTCAGCCGGACGCGGACAAGCCCGCACCGAAGAAGCGCGGCCGCAAGCCGAAGGCCGAAAAGGCTCAGGAAGATCAGCCTCAGCCTAAGAAGGAAGAGGCAGCGCCGGCAGCCGAGCCTGAGCAGGAAAAGCCTGCTCCGAAGAAGCGCGGCCGCAAGCCGAAGGCCCAGAAGCCCCAGGAAGAGCAGCCTCAGCCGAAGAAAGAGGACGCAGCAGCCGAAGAGAAGAAGGCCGCAATTCTCGCAAAGGCTCAGGAAAGGCTTGACCAGAAGAAGAACCAGGGAAAACAGCATAACAACAATAATCAGAATCAGAACCAGAACCAAAACCAGAATCAGCCTCAGAAGCCGAAGGTCCCAGAGTATGAGGGAACGGTGGAGGCCACTGGCGTTCTGGAGATAATGCCGGACGGCTACGGCTTTCTGCGCAGCTCTGATTACAATTATCTGAACAGCCCGGACGACATCTACATCTCCCAGCAGCAGATCAAGCAGAACGCTCTGAAGAACGGAGACACCGTAACCGGCGAAATCAGGCCCCCTCGCGAGGGAGACAAGTACTTCCCTCTCGTGAAGGTCAAGTTCATCAACGGCAGGACTCCGGAGTTCATCCGCGACCGCGTGCCGTTCGATTTCCTCACCCCGCTCTTCCCGGATGAGAAGTTCAACCTGCTTGGCCATGGACACGGCTCAGACCCGTCCTGCCGCATAGTGGACATGTTCTCCCCGATCGGAAAAGGCCAGCGCGGCCTGATAGTGGCTCAGCCGAAGACCGGTAAGACCATGCTCCTGAAGAGCATCGCCAACGCCATCGCGGACAACCATCCGGAGGTCTACGAAATCGTGCTTTTGATCGACGAACGTCCGGAGGAAGTCACCGACATGCAGCGCAGCGTGAAAGCCGAGGTTGTGGCCAGCACCTTCGACGAACCGGCGGACCACCACGTCAAGGTGGCGAACATGGTGCTCGAGAAGGCCCGCAGGCTGGTGGAGTGCGGACACGACGTCGTGATCCTGCTGGACAGCATCACCCGCCTCGCCCGTGCGTACAACACCGTGCAGCCCGCATCGGGCAAGGTCCTCACCGGCGGTGTGGACGCGAACGCCCTGCAGAAGCCCAAGCGCTTCTTCGGCGCTGCCCGTAATGTGGAAGGCGGCGGCTCGCTGACTATCCTCGCCACGGCCCTGACCGAGACCGGTTCGAAGATGGACGACGTTATCTTCGAGGAATTCAAGGGAACAGGTAACTCAGAAATCCAGCTGGACAGGACTCTTGCGAACAGGCGTATCTTCCCTGCCGTGAACGTGGTGCTTTCAGGTACCCGCCGCGACGACCTCTTGTACGAAAAGTACAACGGCCAGAGGATTTGGATCCTGCGCAAGCTCCTTGCGGACATGAATCCCACGGAAGCGATGAACTTCATGCTTCAGCTGATGGACGAGTACAAGACCAATCAGGACTTGCTGGACAATATGAACAAGGTGAGTCCGCGCGAGGCGAAGTTCTACGATTCGTTCTAGCGGTAGAATTTGTCGTTGTCTATATTGGCCTGCTCTTTTTCGAACAGCCCGGCGACAAAACCGATTCCGTAACCCCAAAGCTGCACATACGCTGCAGCCACAGACAAGAGTCCGACTTTCGGGCTCTTGTTTTTTATCGAAGAGTCCGCGAGCACGAGAAGCGCGTAAAGCACGTCAAAAGGCAGGATAAGGCTCAGGACGACGAATGCCAGCGGGAAGAGGTGTACGAGCCTCAGAGAGCCCGGATGGCGCCTTGTAAGGGCTATCCTGGCCTTGCCGGAGTTCTTGACCTGGCGGAAGAACTTGCGGAAGTCCGTGCGACGCTTGTGGTAGAGCCACGCATCCGGAATCAGCGCAGTGCTGAAGCCTGCCTCCACCACCCTCATGCTGAAGTCCACGTCCTCGCCGAAGCGCATGGCCGAAAAACCGCCGAGCTGAGCGAAGACCTCGCGGCGTACGCCCATATTGAAGGAGCGCGGGAAGAAGCGCGTTATCTTGCGTTTGCCGCCGCGGATTCCGCCGGTGGTGAAAAATGAAGTCATCGAATAGCTTATCGCCTTCTGCACCGGGGTGAAATCTTCCCCGCCGCGGTCCGGTCCGCCGAAAGCGTCCGGATGGTTCTCGCAGACGAAGGCCTCGATGGCCTCGAAGTATCCTTCCGGGAGGACTGTGTCCGAGTCCAGGATGAGCAAATACTCTCCTTCAGCCCTCTGCGCGGCGAAGTTCCGGGCCATCGCAGGGCCGCCGTTCTCCTTGTAGAGATACTTTATGTCAAGTTTGCCAGCATACTGATTTACAATATCTTCGCATTTGACGGAAGAACCGTCTTCCACCACGAGGACCTCGAAATCACTGAACTTCTGGGCAGCGATGCTGGCAAGGAGTTCGGCGAGCTCTTCCGGGCGGTTGTAGACCGGTATGATGACTGAGTATTTCATCCTACTCGAATGCGACGGGGACAAAGAATTCAGGGCGATGGAAGTCCGGATCCGGGGTGCTGATCGGGGCGTAGCTCAGGAAATGCGGCGTCTGAAGAAGGTCTCCGCATTTGTAGAAGTTCGCCTTGACCTGCAGACCGTCCAGGTTCTCGATTTTGTGCTTGAAATAAAACTCCACCGGGACTATCAGGCAGACTTCCCATGGGCCGGCCGAGGTTTCCGCGAAAGGCTCGCTTCCGAGCGAGGCCCAGCGCTGGATCTTCGAAAGCACTTCTGCCGGGGCGGGAACGCGGTCGTGGCGGCCGGCTCCGCAGCACAGAAGAACCTTTCCGATGCAGTTGCACTCCAGATTGTAGTAGACTTTCCCGTCCGGGCTGCTGAAGAACTCCACGCAGGAATCCTCCCAGACGCTGCCCATATCCTTCCCTGCCGCGGCGCGTGAGGTCTTCTCCACCACACGGTAGTGGATTAGTATCTCGCGGCCGGTGTGGGCCATCGCAAATTCGACAAGGGGTTTGTAGGGGAACTTGTCCGGCCAGTTCAGCACATCGATCTTCTCATACTGAATCTGTTCTTCCTGAAAGAGCTCCGGGATATCGGAGGCCTTGAATCCCGCTTCTGGCAGATATACTTTTCTAATCATATCTCAAATATACGAATTAATACTTAATTTTGTGATATGATCCAGCTGAGCGACACAATCTGCGCGCCTGCGACTCCGGTGGGTTCCGGAGCCGTCTCAGTGGTGCGTGTCAGCGGTCCGAAGGCGATGGCCTGTGCGGACGCGCTGGTGCGTTTCCGCAGGGGCCGCGCGCGCGATTCCAAGGGCTACGAAGTGAAGTATGGCGAAATCAAGGGCCTGGACCAGGTCCTGGTCTGCCTGTTCCGCGCCCCGCACTCTTACACTGGCGAGGACGGCTTCGAAATCAGCTGCCACGCTTCGCCGTATGTGGTCTCGGAGATCATCAGCCGCCTGTGCGAGCTGGGCTGCAGGATGGCCGAACCGGGCGAATTCACCCGCAGGGCGTTCCTTAACGGGAAGATGGACCTGGCGCAGGCGGAGGCGGTCGCGGACCTGATCGCCGCTGATTCGGCGGCGGCGCATAGACTTGCGCTCTCACAGCTGAAGGGCCGTTATTCGGACGAATTCAAGAAGCTGCGCGCGCAGCTGGTGGAACTCGCCTCGCTAGTGGAGCTGGAGCTGGACTTCAGCGAAGAGGAGGTGGAGTTCGCGGACAGGGACAGGCTCGCCCGCATCCTTGGTCAGGCGCGGGCGCGCATCGAGGCTCTGAAGGCGTCGTACCGCATCGGAAACGCCGTGAAGAGCGGTGTGCCGGTGGCGATCGCAGGCGCCCCGAATTCGGGCAAAAGCACGCTTCTGAACGCGCTGCTCTGCGAGGACAGGGCGATAGTCTCCCCCATCCCTGGCACCACCCGCGACACGGTGGAAGAGACGCTTGTCCTTGGCGGCGTGCGCTACCGTTTCATAGACACGGCCGGAATTCGTGAATCGTCCGACGCGGTCGAGCGGCTCGGCATAGAGCGCTCGCTCGAGAAGCTGCGCACGGCTTCGATAGTGATCGGCGTCGTGGACGCCACGGCCTCCCCTGAGAAGCTGCGCGAATCCGCACGCTCGCTGGCGGCCGAGCTCTCGCACGACCAGAAACTCATACTCGCGCTGAATAAAATCGACCTCCCGGGCGCGAAGGAACTGCATCCGGAGGGCCTGTCCGCTTTCCTGAGCGCATCGTTCTCGCTGCAAGGCGACGGCCGCCCCCGCCTTTTCATCGTGCGCATCTCCGCCCTGACCGGCGACGGACTGGACGAACTGCGCGAAGCGATCGAAAAATGCGGCTACGGAGTGGGTGAAGGTGAAAGCGCGATAGTGACTTCGGCGCGGCACTACTCCGCCCTGTGCGAGGCCGCGGAGAGCCTCTCTCTCGCGCAGAAAGCGCTCGAGGACTGCCTCCCCGGCGACCTGCTGGCGGAGGACCTCCGCGCCGCAATCGCTTCTCTGGGCTCTATTTTCGGGGAAATCACCACCGACGAACTTCTCGGAAACATCTTCGAGAACTTCTGCATCGGAAAATAAATGCCCCGAAGCACCCTCTCCGTACTCCGTACAAAAACTCCTAAATAGCTAATATTCAACACAAAAATGTTGAAAACTTTTCCCGGTTAGTTTGGTCT
>JAGAAD010000034.1 GCA_017615445.1 Bacteroidales bacterium | reverse complement strand
CGGCGCCTTTGCGCGCTCCCCGTCCGGACTCTCCGGTTCGAACACCCTTTCGGCCGGGAGCGCCAAGCGCGGCGCCGCCGCCGACATCGCCTGGCGCAACGCAAACCTCAGCCTCTATGCTACCCTCGAGGGCGAGCAACTAGCTCATTTCCAATACCTTACCCGCCGCGGCAGCTACGGCCTCTCCGTGCAGCACACCCCCACCATGCTCGCCGCCTCCGCCGACTGGCGCCTGACAGTCCGGAAGTTCACCGCATTCGGTGAAGCCGCCGTCATGCCCGACGGGCTATCCCTCCGAACCGGCGCGTTCTACAACCATTCCTACGGCAACCGAGGCGCGCTGCTGATTCGCAGCAGCCCGGACGAATACGCCGCCGCCCTCGGAGCTGAGACCCGCTGGGCCTGCGTCACCGCCGAAGCCACGCTCAACCGCGTGAAAGCCACCCGCCAGCTCCGCACGGTCGCGCTGTGCAACCCGACTATCGCCGTTGGGACATGGGCCCTGAAACCCTCATTCCGCTTAAACTCACGCTACCGTCCGGAAGAGAAGTTCCGCTGGCGCAACGACCTGCGCGCCGAACTTGATGCCCAGACCGGCCCGTGGATGTTCCACGGCCGGGTCAACGCCCTCCGTTGCGAGCAATGGGCATGGCTTGCCTACCTCGAGGCCGGCTACAAACGCGAAAAGACCGCGCTGTACCTGCGCGGAACCCTGTTCAAAGTGGACAAATGGAACGACCGTATCTACTCCTACGAACGCGATTCTCCCGGAAACTTCAACGTCCCGGCCTACTACGGCCGCGGCTGGGCGCTCAGTCTCTACGCCCGCTGGCGCTGGCTCTCCCTTCGCGCTGCCACTACCCGCTACCCGTGGACTTCGCCCGCCAAGGATCCCAAATACGAACTAAAACTGCAGGTAAATCTGAAAATAAAATAACGAAAAAATAATTGTACATTTGCAGGGATATGGCTGACAGCAACTTCATAGACTACGTAAAGATATTCTGCCACTCCGGGCACGGAGGGGCGGGATCGATGCATCTGTACCGCGCGAAGTACGTCCCTAAGGGCGGACCGGACGGCGGAGATGGAGGGCGCGGAGGCCATATCATTCTGAAGGCCGATCCGCAGTTCTGGACACTGATCCACCTCAAGTACCGCAAGCACATCAAGGCCGAGGACGGCGAGAACGGCAGCGGCGCGCTCAGGCACGGTAAGAACGGGGCCGACGTGACCCTGCAGGTGCCGGTCGGGACCGTGGTCAAGGACGCCGAGACCGGCGAGGTGCTGTTCGAGCTGGTGGAGCCCGGCGAGGAGCGCATTCTCTGCCCCGGCGGCCGGGGCGGCCTGGGGAACAACAACTTCAAGACCGCGACCCTCCAGACTCCGCGTTTCGCCCAGCCGGGCGAGGAAGGGGTCGAGGGCTGGTACATCCTCGAGCTGAAGCTGCTGGCCGACGTGGGTCTTGTGGGCTTCCCGAATGCCGGCAAGTCCACCCTGCTCAGCACCATCACCTCCGCGAAGCCGAAGATAGCATCCTACGCCTTCACCACCCTCGAGCCGAATCTCGGAATCGTCAGTTACTACGACGACCAGTCGTTCGTGATGGCTGACATCCCGGGTATTATCGAAGGCGCCCACGAAGGCCGCGGAATCGGAATCCGCTTCCTCCGCCATATCGAGCGCAACTCCGTTCTCCTGTTCATGGTCTCCGCCCTGGAGGAAGATATCAAGGGGGCTTACAAGACCCTTCTGAACGAGCTTGAGATGTACAATCCCGAGTTGCTGGATAAAGACAGGGTGCTCGCGATCACCAAATGCGATCTGATAGACAAAGACATCGAGAAGGACATCGAGAAGTCCCTTCCGAAGGATCTGCCGCACGTCTTCATCTCGTCGCTCACTCAGGAAGGCTTGAAGGAGCTTAAAGACACACTCTGGGAGGCTCTGCACAAATGATAGGGGCTCTCGAACAGCTGGACAAGACCTGGACTCTTGCCATAAACAGTCTGCACACACCCTTCACGGACAGGATGTGGATGTTCTTCAGCGGCAGGACTGAATGGATTCCCCTGTATGTTCTGGTGATTGCGCTCCTTATCTGGAGACTCGGCTGGAAGAAAGGCCTGGTGATGATACTCACCACCGCCCTCTGCATCCTTTGTGTGGACCAGTTCGCCAATCTCATCAAGAACTCAGTCATGCGCCTGCGCCCGGGATGCGACCCGGAGATGCTGCAGCGTGGGCTGTATGTGCTGATTTCCAGCGGAGCCAAGTCCTATGGTTTCTTCTCCGCCCACGCCGGAAACGCTCTGGCCTTCGCCGTGTGCACCCTGAAGGCGCTCAGGATGGGCCGAGACGCCGAGCAGAGACCGTGGAAAGGTCTCTGCTCGGCATATTCAATCTTTATTGTAATCTGGGCTGTGCTGGTCGGCTTGAGCCGAATATTTGTGGGCAAGCACTTCCTCGGAGACGTCCTGACCGGTTTCGTGGTCGGACTGATCTTCGCCGAAATCCTCTGCGCTATTTCACGCCTGTGCTTCCGAAACCGCCCTCGCCCCTAGCGGACTCGGCGAGTTCCTCGACTTCCTCCCACTCTATCACTTCGTGCTTTGCCAGCACGAGCTGGGCTATTCTCTCGCCCGGCTCCACCACGAACGGTTCGTTCGACAGATTCACCAGGATCACCTTCACCTCTCCGCGATAGTCCGCATCGATGGTGCCG
>JAGAAD010000005.1 GCA_017615445.1 Bacteroidales bacterium | reverse complement strand
TGCGATCGCGCCGATGACGGCGAGAGCCGCAAAGAAAAATTTTGATGCTTTCATGTTTGTTAATTTTGGTTGTTATTCTTTAGCGTATTTTCCAGTGAGATGATAATCTTTTGTCCTGCCCGTCATCTTGGCGGTGACGGTCAGGTATATTCCTTCGGAGATGTCGTGGACGCCGTAGAGAGTGCGGTCCACATCCTTGCCGAGTTCCTTGGTGACCTTGACATAGGCGTCGAAGCCCACGTTCGCCCTCAGTTTGACTGCGGTAAGGTCTATGTCCTTACGTTTGGCTTTCGGGATAGTGAACACGACCTCCCCGGTTTCCTGATCGATTACTCCGGCTTCCTTGTAAGGCAACTCCTTACCTGTGGCATCCTTCATAGTCGTGCAGATGTAGATGGCGCTGATAGTAGCGTCGTCGTGGACGAAATCAGCGTCCGGCTTGGCGCATGAAGAAGCACCCAGGGCCAGGGCCGCGATTGCTAATAATGATAGTATGCGTTTCATCTTCTGATCTGATTTTTACCATCCGGGATTGTTGTCGGAAGGAGAGATTGCATTGTTGTTGTTGATTTCCGAGGTCGGAAGCGCGAAGGCATAGTAGCTCGGGAGGAAGGTGTGGATCATTCCGGCGCCGTCGCAGCTGACCTGCTTGTAGGTGAAGCTGTCGTCCGGGTTCTTGGTAATCCAGCAGCCGTGGAAGTTCTTCTGGTTGATGACATCCACCGCGTCTTTCCAGCGGCGGAGATCCCAGAAACGCTGTCCCTCGCCCGCGAGCTCGACCATGCGCTCGTGCTTGATGTCGGCCATGACGGTGGCCAGATCGGCGCCCGACTTGTCCGGCAGATGCACGCGCTGGCGTATGCGGTTGAGCTGCAGGTTGGCATTGACTAAATCACCCTTCTGAGCGTATGCCTCGGCCTTGTTCAGCACCACCTCCGCGAAGCGCATGACGATTCCGAAGTGGTCGCTGCCGTATTTCTCCCAGCCGGTCTGGCCCTCTGTGATGAACTTCCTGAGGTAGTAGCCGGTGACGGTGGTGAGAGCGGCGCCGGAGGTGTTGAACTCGACTATCTTGTCCGTTCCGCCGTCGTAGGTCTCGATCGTCCTGCCCTCCCACGGTGCTCCGTTGTAGAGGATGCTCGCATAGAAACGCTCCTCGCGGCCGCTGTACGGATCCGCGCCGTTGGCATCCCAGCTGAACGGGGTGCCGTCCGCCATTTCATAGCTGTCCACCAGCTCCGAAGTGGGGTTGAAGACTGCATAGACGTTCGCACCGGGATGCAGTCCGCCTTCCGCGCCGTCGCCAGACGGCCTGAAGAACACGTCTCCCCTATGCGTGAGCTTGTTCTGCACAAACTCAAAGGTGAGCAGGTGCTCGGGGCTGTCGATGTCCGCAAAGATGTTGGCATAGCTCGGATCGAGCGTGCCGCCGTAGGCCTCGCAGGAGTCGGCCGCCTCGATGGCGAGATCCCAACGCTCAGCGTAGAGCGCCGCGGAACTGAGGAGACCCCATGCGAATGCGCGGGTGATGCGGCCGCGAGGCTGCTCTGCCCTTATGTTGCTGCCCGCATCGCGCAGGTCGGCCTCGATGAAGTCCCAGACTTCGTCCGGAGTGGCGAGCGCCTTGTCGTTCTGGTCCGGTCCGTCCACGGCGTCGCGAATTATGCACTTGCCGTAGATCTTCATCAGGCGGATGTAGATGTAGGCACGCAGGCACTTCATCTCCGCCATGCGGGACTTCACGAAGGTCTCTCCGTGCTTGGCACCGTAGACCGGAGCGTCGCGAAGGAATTCGTTGCAGCGGCGGATGCGGGTGTAACTGTCCGACCAGCATTCGAACACGCCCGCGCTCTCTCCGCTGAAGCTGTTCTGGAGGAAGGCGGTGTTGTAA
The DNA here is from genome assembly GCA_017615445.1 of Bacteroidales bacterium. The sequence goes on along the minus strand of JAGAAD010000005.1, from coordinate 15,708 downwards.
GGGTGGTTATACTGGTTCCAGGAGTTGGATTTGATTATGTCTGAATAGGCGTCCCAATATGCGGACTGGTTGCTGTTTCCGCCGACTGTGCCATGGTTTTCCTTGACATAGCTGTAGAGACCGAGCAGGTACTGGTCCACATTTCCTTCGGTGGACCACACCGAGGTCACGGAGTAACGATCGGAAGGATCGATGTCAAGAGCTTCATTGATCCAGTCTGAGCAAGCGGTGAGGCATGCAGCGGCGATGACGATAAAGATGTATTTTTTCATTGTCGTTCCTCCCATGTTAGAATGTTACTTTAGCTCCAAGGCTGACCGTCCTCTGCTGAGGATAGTAGCCGTTGTTGATACCGGGGTTCTCGGGGTCGATGTACTTGAAATGAGAGAAAGTGAGAAGGTTGGTTCCGGCGAGGAACACGCGGACACCGGTCACCGGAGTTCTTGCGAACCATCCGGTCGGGAAATCATAGGCCAGCTGCGCGTTCTTGACGCGGAGATAGCTTCCATCGCGTATCCACCAGTCGGAGATCCATGCGTTGTTGGCGTTGGTGCTGGCAGAGAGCTTGGGATAGTGGGCTCCGGTGTTCTCGGGGGTCCATGCATCCTCCACCAGGTAACGGAGGGTGTTTCCACCGCCGTAGAAGGCGCGGGTGTACATGGTGTTGTCCATGTTATCGTTAGCCCATGTGCCGCAGAGGGCGTAGTTGCAAAGGGTCGCCCCCTGGAGCAGCACGCTCAGCGAGATTCCCTTGTAGGCCACGTCGAAGTTCATGGAGAAGGTCATCTCAGGAGTGCTGGAACGGCCGATCTTCACGAAGTCTTCAGTGCTGCTGATCTTGCCGTCTCCGTTCACATCCTGGTACTTGATGGCACCCATCTCGACATAGCCGGTCGGGGCTGTGGGGGCCTGGTCGGCTTCTTCCTGGGTCTGGAACAGACCGAGGGCATGGAAGCCGTAGAAGGAACCCATAGGCTGACCGAGCTGCGCACGATAAGACGGGTAGGAGTCTGAGAGACGCCTCGAGATCAGCCTGTTGCGGGACCAGCTGAGGATGCCGGTCACGGTGTAACTCCAACCGCTTGCGAAAGCGTCGCCCCAGCTGAGAGTCATATCGAATCCGCGGTTATCCACCGCACCGGTGTTCATCCAGGAAGGATTGTTTCCACCGAGCGATGGAGAATAAGTGCCAAGCGAATCGTACTCAAGAATGCGTGAAGTGTATTTGTAGAACACATCCAGATCCAGGGACAGGCGGTTACCGAACATCTTCAGTTCGTAACCCACGTTGTAGGTGTTCGTGCGGGACCAGGTCAGATCGTCGTAGACATAGTTCGAAGTGTAGTAGATCGAAGTCGGCTGACCGCTGATGTAGAAGGTGGTCGACGGACGGGTGGATTTGTAGGTCTGCATGTAGAGATACGCCTCGGTGTCGTCCTTGCCCAGGATACCGGCAGAGAAGCGGATCTTCATGAAGTTCACGTTTGAAAGACCCTTCATGAAGTTCTCTTCCGAGAGCACCCAACCGAGAGCGACGGACGGGAAGAAGCCCCATCTGTTCTTGGGAGCGAACTTGTATGATGCGTCGGCGCGGAGAGTCACCTCGGCGAGGTACTTCTTGTCGTAGGCGTAACTGACGCGGCCTGCGGTGCCGAAACTGCCGCTGTTGTTGTAACCGCCGGAGACGGGGGTCTGCGGCAAAGTCTGACCGAAGCTGATGTCGATAGGCGAAGCTTCGGCATAGCCGGTCTTCGAACCGGTCATCGTGTCGCCGTGGTAGGTGTAGCGCTCCATGAAGGCTATCGCGGAAATGTGGTTCTTTCCGAAATCACGCTCATAGTTAATCTGCGGACGGATGGTAAGGTTGTAACCCATCGAGTGCGACTTGTTGAAGTTGTTCTCTCCGATACCGAGGGAAGTCTTCTGGGCCACGTCGTCGGTCACTGCGCTATACTGATAGAGCTGGAAACTCTCAAGATAATTGCGGTTCAGCGTATAATCGAAGTTATAAGCCAGGTTGACACCTGCCTTGAGGCCCTTGAGGATTTCAAGGCCAAGGGCTGAGAAGTCGTACTCGAGGTTGGAGCGGACTTCGGCCATCCACCTGTCTTCGTACTGGAAGCCTGTGTTGAGAGCGGCCAGAGGGGTGTAGGTGTAAGTTCCGTTAGTGTATCCGAGAGGCAGGCCGTTGTATTCGGTGGCCAGGATAGGGATGGCGTAGCAGGCCTGGCGCAGAGGCGAGAACTCGCCCTGCCAGGTTTCCTTTCCTTTGTTGTCACGCATGCTGAGGCCCGGCCACACCCTCGCGGAGTTCGCTGCGGACAGGTTGATGTCGTAGCGAAGGCCCTTCGAGAGCTGGGCGTCGATATGGGCACGGACGTTATAGCGCTCCAGCGAGGTGTTCTTCAGGATACCCTGCTGGTTCATGTAGCCCACCGAGGTGTAGTACTTGAACTTCTCCGTTCCGCCGCTCGCCGAGATGTTGTGCTGACGGGTGAGGCCATAATCATTATAAATCAGGGCCCAGTTGTCTGTCTCGGCATAGAGGCCGCGGTCCTTGAGGCTCTGGATGCGCTCGGGAGTCCAGAACGGGGTCTGGTTGTCCATCTCGCGGGCTTTGTTGTGCCAGTAGATGTACTCGTCCGCGGTCAGGAGCTCCGGCGTCACAGTGTTCGTGTCGAAGGAAGCCGAACCGTCGTAGACTATCTGCGCCTTGCCGGTGGAGCCGCTCTTGGTCGTGACCATGATGACGCCGTTACCGCCGCGCACGCCGTAGATTGCTGCGGTGGCGGCATCCTTGAGGATGGAGATCGAAGCGATGTCGTTAGGGTTGATGTAGTTCATCGAGCGCTCCACGCCGTCCACGAGGATGAGAGGCGAGCTGCTGTTGAAGGTGCTGGTTCCGCGCACGAGCAGCGAGGCCTGGTCTCCGCCCGGGATACCGGTGGTCTGCACCGCCGTCATTTCGGCGAGACGGCCGGCGAGCATGGAGCTGACGTTGGTGTTCGGAGCTTTCAGGAGATCCTTGCTGCTCACCTGCGAGACGGAGCCCACGACGAATTCCTTCTTCTGGGTTCCGTAGCCCACCACGAGCACCTCTTCGAGGAGGTTTGCGTCTTCTTCAAGCTGGACATTGATTGTGCTTCGGTTGCCGACCTTGATTTCCTGCTCCTTGTAGCCCATGAGGCTGAAGATGAGAATCTCGTTCGGTCCGGCGACGGTGAGTGAATAGTTTCCGTCCGCATCGGTCATCGTGCCGCTGCCGGCGTTTCCTTTCACGAAGACTATCACTCCCGGCTCGGGGCCTGCGTCGCTGGTCACCTTACCCTTCACCTGCACCTGCGCGAAGGCCTGCGAGGCGATGAGCAAAAAAGCGAGCAATGCAACCGGGAACTTGAGTCTTGTCAGTTCGGTTCTGATCATTGGTTAGTGTTGGTTAGTTTTTGGTGACGTAAAATTAACAATTTTACGCGGGATTATTATCTTTGCATAGGCGGATTTCGCCACATTGTCCTTATAATGACCAGAAAAACACTTTTCCTGCCTGTTCTGGCGGCCTTTTTCGCCGCTTTCAGCTGCACGCCCCACAATCAGCCGGCGCCGCAGACTCCGGACGAACCGGCGGACACTCTTTCTCATCAAGTGCCCGCAGACAGCACCCAGCAGACCCCGCCCGAGCCCGGCAGGGACTGGAGTTGGGTGGACGGTTACCCCGTCGGTTTGACCGTGGAGCCTTTCACGGACAGTTTCGCGGACGGCAATGTCTGCAAGGGATTCGTGGCCACGATCGATTTCGCTCAGAATCCCAACCTGCGCTTCAATTGCCGGAAGACCAGCAAGAAGAAAGGCCCATCCAAGTTTTTCGCGGACACGGAAGAGGCCGACGGAGTCCCCTGCCTGGCCACCAACGGCGGATATTTCGCCGGCAGCACATCCGTGAGCCTGGTCGCACATCAGGGAGAATTCGTGGTGAAGGCCTTCCGTGCCTTCAACTGGCCCAACGATGAAAACGCACAGTACACGATCTACCCTGTCCGCTCGGCCCTCGGCCAGATGACTGACGGATCGTTCGAAATCCAGTGGACCTACTGCACGGACATAGCGTACAAGACGCACACGGTCTTCCCTTCCTGGCTGGACAACAACGAGCAGACGGAGACCTTCATGGCCGAGCCGCCGAAGGCGGACTACTGCGAGGGGACATGGACATGGGAGCCGGTCGAGGCGATGGGCGGCGGCCCCAGACTGGTGCAGAACGGGGTTGACGTCTCCACCGACGCCTACTGGGGCGAGTGCCTCAACTCCGGCGGCACGGCGGCATTCGGGCGGCATCCACGCACCGGCGCCGGAATCACGGCGGACGGCAAGCTAGTTCTGCTGGTCTGCGACGGGCGTGGCATGGACGGCAGCAAGGGTTTCACCCTCGCCGAGCTCGCGGCCAAGTTCATCTCGCTCGGCTGCACGGACGCGATCAACTTCGACGGCGGCGGCTCTTCGTGCATCGTGGGTGCAGGCGGCTCGATCCTCAACCACCCCAGCGACGGCAATGAGCGTGTCGTCACTTCCGCAATAGTAATCACAGAACTCCCGCATAAATGAAAAGATTATTTGCCTTGTTTGCCGCGGCGGCGGCGCTGACAGCCTGCGGGCCCGAAAACAACAACACTAACACCATCAAGGATCCGGAAGACAATCAGCAGGAAATCTCCGAGACTGTCACCGTCCCCGAGGCGTATAAAGACTACACCCGCGTCGCCCTCAAGAGCAGCGTCACCAAGGTGCAGCCGATGACCGGTATCGTGATGTGGGCGCCGTACAAGTCGGAGGACATCTCGCTCGAGTACTCATATATGGAGTACAACAGCATCTGCAAGGAGAAGGACGTCTACGACTGGACCGTGCTGGACAATCTGCTCGAAGGAATAGCCTCGCGCGGACATCAGGCGGTGATCCGTTTCCACTACACCTATGTGGGAAAGAAATGCACGGTGCCGGACTACATCAAAGCGTGGCCCGGGTATGAAGAGACTGTGGGCAAGAGCGAAGGCCGCACCACCTACTTCCCGGACTGGCGCTGCGAAGAACTCCGGCGCTTCCATATGGAATTCCACCGCCGGCTGGCCGAGCGCTATGACTCCGACCCCCGCCTGGCGTTCCTCGAGACCGGCTTCGGCCTTTGGGCGGAGTACCATATCTACGACGGACCGTTCGTGATGGGCAAGACCTTCCCTTCCAAGGATTTCCAGGCCGAATTCATGCGCGGGATGGCCGAATGGTTCAAGGAGACCACCTGGAGCATCTCCATCGACGCCGCCGACAACACCTACGGCCCGTTCCAGATGGACAAGTCTTTGCTGGATCTGCGTTTCGGCAACTTCGACGACTCTTTCATGTGCCAGGACCACGACGGCTACAACTACGAAAGCTGGGCGTTCTTCGGCAAGGAGCGCTATAAGAAGGCGCCGTTAGGAGGAGAGTTCAGCTACTACACGGACTACGACCAGAAGCACTGCCTGGATGCCGGCGGAATGCACGGCCGGAAGTTCGAAGACGAGGTGGCGAAGTTCCACATGACTTTCATTATCGGAGCAGACCAGCCTTCTTACCAGAAGTGGGACAGAATACGCGAGGCGTCGCTCTCGATGGGCTACAAGTTCAGGGTTAAGGATTTCCGCGTGGGAAGCGGCAAGGCCGCCCTGCTGGTAGCAAATGTGGGAGTAGCGCCCATCTACCGCGACGCGTGGTTCGCCGTGGACGGTGTGCGCTCAGATTATAATCTGGCTTTGCTGATGCCCGGCAATGAGGTGTGGATTGAAGTCGCCTCCGCCGGTCTGTCTTCCGCCAGCGTGCCCGCTATCGAGTGCGACCACCTGGTCAGCGGTCAGAAGATCTGCTTCGAAGCGGACGTGGCATCAGAATAACCTGTTTATAATATCCTGCAGGACATCGGGCTTGTTGGTGGTGATCAAATCCGCTCCAAGTCCGATTGCGCGCAACATGTCGTTGGTGGAATCCACAGTCCAGATGTTGACCTTCATCCCGAGGGAGTGGGCCTGGTCGAATATGTCCTGATTCACGAACATGTAGGTGTAGGCGAAGTCTGCGCAGTTGATTCCTTTTGACATCAGGCCCGCGAGGTCCTCGGTGGAGGTCAGGTAGCCGACGTTCGCCCCGGGCTTCATGGATGCAATCGTGGTGCAGACACCAATATCGAAACTGATATAATCCACTCGGTCTCCCACCCCGAACTCATCCACTTCCTTCAGCATCTCCATAGTGCAGGCAGTGTTCCGCTCATCGGACGAGTGCCCTTTCACTTCTATCACCAATTTGGTCTTTGTGTTCTTGGCGAACTGTTCGAGATACTGGCGGAAGGTAGGCAGAGGTTCGAGGTTGGAGAGATAGACGCCCGCAAGGTCGGCCGCCGTGCAATCCTGAATTCGCATTCCCACGACCACACCGTCGTGATTGACGAAAAGTTCGCCATCCGTCGTCATCCACACGTCCATCTCCGAGCCGTAGAAACCTCCATCCTGGGCCGCTTTGAGGGCGGCTATGGAGTTTTCGGGGCGTCCGTCTCCGTGGAAGCCGCGATGCGCGACCACGCCCGGTGCGAAGAGCTCGCGCGGGGAGTCGGAGACGGCCAGGCGGGCGGTGCCGAGAGTCGCTGCTTCCTCCCCGCGGACGACCGTTATCCTATAGGTTCCGCTCTGGAAGCCCACGGGAATTGTTATCACCACGCGATCACTCTTCACCTCGGTTGTGCACTCGAATATTTCGTCACCTTCGAGCAGAATCATGTCACCTGTGACGAAACCGTCGCCGGCAATAGTATAAGAGCCCTGGCGCTTCACCTCACATTCGGGGAAAAACAGCACATTCGAAATCTTAATAGGCGAATCCTTTATGTCCTTCGGAGTATTATCCCATAGTTTAGCGACTTCAGTCTCATCGAGAGCTTTGTCGTAGACGCGGGCTATCACCACATCTCCGTTCCACGCCGACTGACAGGCAACTCCTGAAGGGTCGCCGCCTATGCAAAACCAGTTCGAAGTGGCGCCGCTGGGGAAATTGAAGGTGCCTGGGGCGCTCACGGTGTTTCGAAGGACGCCATCCACATAGATTCTGGCCTTACCCGCATCTTTATCCCAAACACCCACCACATGGTAGTATCTTCCCACCTCCGGCACGATGCCGCTGCGGCACCAGCGCCAGGCTTTTTCGCCTTCGTAGGTGGTATTAGGCAGGAAAGTGATTTCGCGACCCCGGGATTGGTCGGTGATTAAGAAACCGGTGCCTCCGGCCTCCATAGACGAAAACATTTTGATTTCGCCCACATCGCCCGGCTCGGCGCCAAGCATAAACACCACCTCCAAAGTATGCCCTGAAGCGAGCTCATTTTTAAATACGTTATTGCTGTGATAGGCAAACTTGTAGTATCCTTCATCCACAAAGGCCCCGAGACTGTGGAAGAAACGCGCCGCATAGCGCCCGGCCGAACGGTTGTAGTAGGTCATCATGTTCAAGCCGCTCTTCGTGTCTATCCAGTAGTGGTTTTTGGATGCGTCGTGGGCAGTGCCATCGTCGTCGAAGACTACATCGAGCTGCAGGGCTTCCTCCAGCGCTATTGCGACAGAATCTACAGGTGTGGGCTGGACTTCGGACGAGTCGGTCTGAACGGGCTTATCGTCCGGAGTCGTGTCCGGATTCGGAGTGGGCTGAGGAGCGCAAGCTGCAATCAGCAAAGTGATGAAAATGGCTGAAAAGAATTTTTTCATGTGAACTGTTCAAAAAATTCCGGGAATGATTTCGTCACACAATCTGTGTCGTCTATAATAATCGGGCTGTCCGCCGCGATGGATGCAATCTTCAGGACCATCGCCATACGGTGGTCGCGGTGGGCAGTGTACTCGCCGCCCTTAAGCAGCCTGCTATTGAGGATGCGTGATGCGAGAGGTTCTCCTTCCACCGAGAGAATATCGCCCTCAATCCAGGCTTTGACGCCCATTTTGGTGAGCATTTCCACTATCGCAGCGGCCCTGTCGGTCTCCTTGCCGCGCAGGCGTGTTACGCCGGCGAGGGTGCTGGTCCCGGAGCAGAATGCCGCCAGCAGGCTCACTATCGGGAAGATGTCCGGGGCCTGGCAGAGGTCGAAGTCGAAGGCCTCGAGCGGACCCTTTTTGACACAGACCACGTCTTCATCGTAGGCCACGGCAGCGCCGGCCTCAACCAGCACGTCGAGGATGGAAATGTCCGCCTGCAGTGACGAAGTGTCCAGCCCTTCTATCTCCACCGAGCCGTAGATTGCTCCTCCCACGAGGAAGTTCGCCGCCGCGCTCCAGTCTCCTTCGAGCCTGATGTCGGCCGCTTTGTAGCTCTGCCCTCCTTCCACCGTGAAATTGATCCCCGTGCAGTAGGTCCAGTCATGCTGCTCGAGCATTTCGGCGTTTCCTTCGAGCTGCGCTCCGGCCTTGATGCCGAAGCGGCGGAGGACGTCTAGTGTGATGAACATATACGGGATGCTCTTCGGCTCGCCCACATAGACTTTCGAGTCTTTCGCGTTCAGCGGCAGGGCCATCAGCACGCCGGAGACCAGCTGCGAGCCGGGTTTACCTGGGAGATCGGCCGTGCCTGCGATCATCTCGCCCTTGACGGCGAGAGGGACGAAAATTTCCTTGCTTTCGCGCGGCTGTTCGTTGCGCAGGATCACGCCGAACGCCGCCATTATGTCCGAGGCCGACGCGAGCGGGCGGTTCAGCAAAGTCCCGCGGCCTTCGATGATGGCCGGGCAGCCGTTGATCTGCGCGAGGATGGGAATCATCAGGCGGGCGAGGATGCCGGATTCGCCGGCGTTTATCTTCTCCACCGCGAGCTTTTCTTTGATCGGGCCGATTCCCTCAATGGTCAGCGTGCCGCCTCTGCGGGTGACTTTCGCGCCGAGGGTGCGCGCGACCTTCACGGCCGATTCGGAGTCGTCGCAGGGGGTGTAGTTCTCCAGGTGCGAGGTGCCCTCGGCCAGGGCGGCGGCGATTATCGCCCTCTGAGCGAAACTCTTTGAGCTCGGCACGGCGAAATCGCTGCGGTACAGGCCCGGGAAATCGCCGTAGACCTTTTCGTGCATCTCCACAAAGGGAATCTGGCCGTCGGCCGCGGGCTCGTCCAGTGCGCCGTAGGAGAACGGGGCGCCGAGCTTCAGGCAATCGATTCTGGTCTTTTGGCCTTGCGGTCCCATCGCGAAGGCGATAAGCCTCGTGCGCGGGTAATCCTGTCCTTCGGGGGTCGGGGCCGTGTAGAGCTTCTCGATTTCGTCACAGTCTGTTATTTTCGATGCTGTTGTGACTATTTTCGCCACATCCGCTCCATAACGGAGGCATCTGGCAGCCACCTGCTGCAGATATGCAAGGTCCGGAGTCTTCTCGAAATCGTGATAAGATCTGATGAGCTCCGTGCCCGATTTGTGACAAAGTTTCTGGAAATACTTGCTGATATTGACCGGCGCCGCGAGGTCCACGTCCACATAACGGGCTCCCGCTTCTACAGCCTGCGACATCTTTCTGAGAGCTTTCTCCCATTCGATATTGAACTCTTTGAGGCCTGGCTGCCTGCCGACTCTGTATGTGGCTATCAGCGGCTTTTCGCAGCTGCCGAAGAGTTCCTTTATTTCTTCCTCGCTGAGTTCGCTTTTGTCCAGGCGGATTTCCGCCATCTCCACGAACGGGTCGTCGAGGGCCTGGAGTATCTCCGCGTAGGTCTTATGTTGAATTGTAGTGCAGATCATCCTTGTATCATCAAGTCTTTAGGGCGGCGCTTTTTCAGGACTGGCTTGCCAATCGCCTTGAGGTAGACGAAATCCAGTTTGTCACCTTCGATCTTTTTATCGTTGCTTATTGCCGGGAGAAGATCCTCGGCCTTGGTCGGAAGCTGGGTGGGTAAGCCGCAGGACTCCAGATCCTTTGCGAGCTTCGCCGCGAAACCATGCTCGGCTATATCTTCTATCTCCGACAGCCTCGCGGCTATCACCATCCCGATTGCCACCGCTTCACCGTGGCTGAAGTTCGCGACCGTTATTTCGTTCCCTTTGGTGATGGATGCTCCTGCGCTCTGCCACCACTCTATCGCATGGCCATAGGTATGCCCAAGGTTCAGAAGGTGACGTTTGTCGCGGTCGAATAGGTCTTTCTTCACGGCCTTTTCCTTCAATTTCGCCGCAGCTTTCGAGAGTTCTATTATTTCTGGGATTGCGGCGTCTATCGCTTCCTGAGTGTAGCCGGCGCCGTTGACCAGCGAGAATATGCGTATCGCTTTGTCGTACTGCTCAGGGTCGAAGAGCGCAAAGGTCTTGATGAGCTCCGCAGATCCGGATTTCCATTCGCGCGGGCTGAGAGTTTTCAGCGGCTCGGCGAGAATATGGACCTTCTGAGGAAGGCTTATCGTTCCGAGGGCGTTTTTCACTCCGTCCAGATTTGCTCCGGTCTTACCGCCTATCGCCGCGTCCACCTGCGCCAGAAGGGTGGTCGGGACATATTCCACCGGCATGCCCCTCTTGTAGAGCGCGCCCGCGAGCCCGACGAGGTCGGTCGTGACTCCTCCGCCGACCGCCACCAGCGTCGCGCTCCTCGGCGCGCCGCTTGCCAGCAGCCAGCTGCATATCGCCTGCACCGTCGCGAGACTCTTGTCCTCCTCCGTGGCGAAGATCTCCATCTTATCCTTCACCTCGCAGTATCCCTCCTTTTGCCACTTCGCGGACAGTTCCTGTGCGAAACTCCCCACCGCGTGGTCGTAGACTATGTATGCTTGTTTCTTCATTAACGCGAAATTAGCCATAATATTTGAATAATCGCGTTTTTGCGCTACCTTTGCCCTCGAATCCGGATAGAGTCACGCAGGGCTGCGACCCCTCACTCTTCTCCGAATCCTACCAGCCCGAATGGCGGAATTGGTAGACGCGCTGGACTCAAAATCCAGTGTCCCTTAAAGACGTGCCGGTTCGATCCCGGCTTTGGGCACAAGAAAGGGAGACCGATGTGGTCTCCCTTTTTCGTGCCGCCGCTCAACTTCCGCTGAGCTCCACTTCTTCCCCCGCTGCTACGCAGCTGCCCCGCCGGGGCATGCCGACTCCACCGTGCATACCTGGTCAAATTTGTGACCAGGTATGAGCAAATAGGGGCTTAAACGCTCATACCTGGCGCTTTGCAGAGCCAGGTATGCACGCTCTGCCGCATCAAGGTCCTGGATTTTTTATATCTTCGCGATATAAAGAACAACCAGATGAAAAAAACACTTCTACTAATTACCTTTATATGTGGAGTGATCGTGACTGTTCACTCTCAAGAGAAAAGGAGTTTTCTCGAGTTGTCCATTGGAGGACCAGCAGGCGGGTCGGCTATGCTGGATCTCAAGTATAACAACCCTAACTCATACCAGACTACCCTCAAGAATCTTTATGACGATGACGTCCGCTATGACAAGTTCACGACTTTAGGGGCTCAATACAATTATAGTCTTACCGATTGGCTTAATGTCGGAGCCGAAGCAGGATGGGGAGTAATTAGGGTAGAGACTCAACCTGGTTTAGCTTATAGACACGACTTCCGGGATGACTCTCAGAGCCAGACTCTCTCTCAGCATTATATTTCGCTTATGCCCACTGCAACTTTCTGGTATAAGAAGACCAATAATCGCAGAGGTGGTATTTATGCCAGACTTTATGCTGGCACATATCTTTCTATTGGAGACTATCAGCCCACAACACTAAATTTTGCCTATCAAATATCTCCTTTGGGTATATATCTTGGGGATGATTCTTTATACCTATTTGGTGAAGTCGGAGTTGGCACTTATTATATTGTCAAGTGTGGCATTGGTTTTAATCTATAGCAGCAATTATGAAGAGACTATTATACCTCCTGATAGTGACAACAACTCTGGTTTCATGCTCGAAATACGACGGGACGGACCACTATTCGCCCTCACCATCATATGTAAGCACTTATCTTAAAGATTACTTGCTATACATTTCCAACGACATAGTAACCGACTGCCTTTTGGAACTTGAATCTGCCCTTAAGATGGACAAAGAAGGCTCCATGGCCAAGTATTTCTACCTCTCTGACGGGACTTCGCTATCGACGGACGGTAGCGTATGGACAGTCAATCGCGATGGAGCGCTTAAAGGCGCTACAATAACGAAGATTGCCGGAGTCGCGGCATGGGAATTCGATTACGATGGGGATTTTGCCTTTGGTGAATGTAAGTTTCCAACAAAGTTCAAACTGAAAGCTACAGCAGTTGACCCTACTGCAGATGGACATCGCGACTGGAACGTTGAATTGAATGGCACTCGCACAGAAGAAGACGGATACGTATGCCTTTTCAATCATGAGGAGGCGAACATCAAATATACTGCAGCAGAGCCCGAAGGATCCAGCTGGAACGCCTACGGCTACCTCAAGATGGAAGTCCAAAAAGGCGGTGTCAGAGTCGACGCCCTCATCATGGAACTTCGAGGCGGTATCAGCAGCATATCGATTACCCACATTTAATAGGTATCCACTCCCTTAAAGCCCATATCTTTTCCAAATCCTCCAGCAAAGGGTTCGATAACACCCCAACTACGGGCACAAGAAAAGCATCGCCGCGAAGCGATGCTTTTCTTGTGGAGGATGCCGATTTACTCTTTCTTTTCTCCATATTCGGGGCCTTCGGTCTCACTGAGATAAGAAGGAGTATATGTTGGGGAATACCCCTCTACACATTTAGCACGATTACCGATTAGGTCAAAGTCGAGAACACTTTCAATTTTTGAGATTGTTTCAAGAGTAAGATTCTCCTTCCCTTTGAGAATCAGGGAAACGTATTGCTGAGAACAGCCCATCCTTTCTGCCAATTCTTTCTGGGTGAGGCCAAGCGCCCTCATTCGGTCTCTTGTCTGTAGGGCAATATGGAGAGAGTGCTTCAGCCAGCCCCAATTCTCCGTCCGCCATTGGGCCTGTTCTCGCCATTTTGAATTCTCTGCGCTCTGGTTTGCGCGCAGTACGTCAATTGCTCTTGTCATATTCTTCTTTGTTTAAATCAATCATACCCTCCAAGTCCGCGACGCCTTTTTCAATTAAGAAATTACGAACCACCTCAAGTCGCTCAAGCTCTTTCAATGTGTGTTGCCTATCTTCCATCTTGTAAGTCAACTTTATCGCGCCACCTGTTATAATATATATTTGTGGTTCAACCTTCAATGCATATAGCCTTAACCAAGACGGGTGACCTGACGTTCTCTCTCCCTTTGCCTTTTCCTTCCCCAGAAGCATCTCTGCAATCCTATTATTATCTAACGGCCTAAAGAGCAAATCTAAATCCGCCTCTGGCGATAAATCCAGTATCAAGGCCTGTAACCGCGTAGCATCAGTTATAGTATCTATAATAGCATCATTTACCTCGGTTATTCTAAAATAGCGCCTCAGATCTGCGATGTGTTCGGTAAAAAACAGCTCCAACCAGTCTATGTCCACCCAATCATGAAATGTACAGAATAAGATATTATCCTGCATCCCATCGTACCTCACCGCCCACAAACGGCCATCTCCTAACACATCATCGAACTTCATAGTACAAATTTACAATCATTTTTTAACTTGTACAAGTTTTAATATGTTTTTTTAGTGCTAATTTGCACTTTGGGAGAAATCTCCGTGCATATCTTGCGTGTCTAAGATGTGGAATTATTTTTATCTTCGCGATATCAAGATATTTAAGATGAAAAAAACGGTTCTCATCATAATGACTCTTGCTGGAATTGCGCTCAGCGGTTGTCGGGAGGCGAAAAACTCGCGGCTTCTTGAGCGCTGGGATGCCGTCCACGAGCAGACCTTCAGCGAGTCGCCTGAAAAGGCTCACGAAGGCTACCAACATCTGGCGGACGATTTCCATAAGGTCGGCAACTGGGCCTTCGAATCGTGCTGTCTCTACGAGATGGCAAACAACTACTTCAACCAGCGCGACACCATCGGGCTGCAGAGGATTATGGCCAGGATGAAGGAGCTTGCCGAGGACCATCCTGACGATGCGGGCGTGGGCTACAGCTACCACTCTATGATGAGCGGTTTCTACGCCGCCCGCTATGAAGAAGACGGGTTGGATGAGACACGCGATGCCATCTTCGATGAGATACGGCAGGCCCTGGCCCTGCAAGAAAGGATGAGCTGGAAGGAGATGGAAGACTACCGGATCAACCCGGTCTGGAACTACTATAATATGGCCACTGGCTACGACATCTACTGCGAGCAGCCAGTCCGCGATTCGATAGAGAAGTACCTGGCCATGGCCGAAAAGGTCAACCGTGAGCGACCCAATGCTAAGGAGCATGAACGCCAGCAGGGCGACGTTTCCATCCGCGACGAACGGGCATGGCTCTACTATGCCGACGGACAGATCGACCGGGCGCTCGAAGAGATGACGACCGTGCTAGCGCTGATTGACAGCGTTGAGACGGTCGCGCCCAACACCGTGCTGACCGAGCGCGGCGAGGCCTATGCTTTTTTCGTGGAAGTTTACACGGCCATCGGCGAGCCAGAGAAGGCGCTCGAATACCAGCAGCTCAAGGGCGAGAACGACCGAGTGCGCTTCGGAGCCGAGCGGAACGCCGCCGTGCGCGAGGTGGAAGCCCGGTACAACGTCGCGAAGGTCGAGACTCGCCTGTCGCGAGTCCAGGGCATAGCGGCCGTCTTTGTTCTGCTGCTCGTGGCCATGGTCATTTACTATCGCATGCTCATCCGCAGCCGCGAACAGAGCCGGTACACCGCCGCAGTCGAAGCGCTGGTCGAGAAGGACCCGAAGGTCCGCAAACTCACGGCCGGGGTCAGCCATGACCTCGCACGGAAGATCTTCGATTCGGCCTCCAAACCTCTGTCGGCAGTTGAGCGACAGTATATTCTGCTGTTTATGTCGGGCTCGTCGACCGAGGAAATCGCGACAGCAATGAATGTAGACGTCTCGAGCGTCTACACGATGCGATACAGGATTAAAAAGAAATATCCCCCAGGTTTTTCGCTGCCGTTTTGACGTTTGTCTATATTTGTCTATACGTCAAAAAATCCGTATCAATTATTTTTGCTCTCACTATAAGATAGTAAGTGAGAGACAAAAGTGTAGACATCGCCTTGCAGGCCCTTATGCAGAAGAACCCGGCAGTGAAAGAGCTCACCGCCGGAGTCGATCTTAAACTAGCAAAGGCCGTAATAAGCGCAGCCACTTCCCAGCTTTCTGCAGTGGAGCGCTGCTACATACTTCTCTTCCTCTCCGGCGCCTCAACCGACGATATTTCTTCCGCCATGCACGTTATGCGCACCAGCGTCTACACAATGAGATACCGCCTCCGGAAAAAGTTCCCGAAGGGGTATCTGCTGCCGTTCTAATGTTTTTTTAACGAGCCTATCCCGCGCTATTCTGTCAGGACCTTGGACCACCAGGAAGCGGCATTCCACTTATTGTAGTACTCCTCGTACGCTGATGCAGGGACGTATATCTTCAGCGAAGGATTGACGTCTTCCTCACCAAGCCAGCTTGAATAGAAGCCTCGGCGAGGGAATCCGGAAGTAGTCTGGAAATGGACTTCTTCAATAGTCGAAGGAGTGAATAGGCTGCCCCCGAGTCCAGTTAAAGCAGGGCCAAAAGTGGCCTTTTTGACCGGAGAGTTAATGAATGCATAATTCCCTA
>JAGAAD010000033.1 GCA_017615445.1 Bacteroidales bacterium | reverse complement strand
GTCTGAATAACCTTTGATGAAGCTGACCAGCTGCTTGCGGGAGATATATTGGGAAAGGAAGTCCTTCGGGAGGAGATTCGCGATTGCGTCGTTGCGGAAAATCACCACGTCGCCGCGGGCCGGCGCCTTCTCGAGCGCGTCCGTGATGCCCACCACCTCCATCACGGAGGTGTGGGCCTCCATGTGGCGCTCGGCGGCGTCAATGATTGCGGCGGCGGGGCTGATCAGCAGCACGTTTCTTTTCCCGCGCTTTTCAGGCTTCTGGACTATCCTGGCCTGCAGATCCAACTCCGCGGCCGATTCGATTATGTCTGCCGCCTGTTTCACATCCGCCTGCGTTTTCCCGGCGTCCACTGCTATCATGGGAATGAGCTCGCCCACAAAGTGGTACGAAATCACCATCTTGCTGTCTGCAAGACGTCCATACGCAAGCTCGCGGAAAACGCTGCCCGAATCGAAAAGATTCTCCAGGCCGGCGCCCGCCTTTTCGCAGACTATCACTCCGCAAGCATCAGAGGGGATGTAGCTGAGAAGTTCGAAGCCTTTCACTTCCGGCACGGAATCGCCGGAAGAGTCCCCGCTTTGGAACCAGCAGGAGCTGAGGAGAAGCGATGCCGCAAGTGCGGCGAGAGTCTTGAGCCAGGTTTTAGACATACTTTGCAAAGATAACAATATATTGTTTATCTTTGTGCGTTATGCAAAAGAACACAGGTATTCCCAAAGCTTTCTTCAGATTCCCGACCCAGATAGTGCACTTTGTGGGCCTTCCGGTGTATTTTCTTCTTTTCCTGCTGGTCTACAAACCCGCCGGAATAATAGATTTCATCGACAAGGGCGGAGTATATATGGAATTTAATGTCACGATCCTGACTACCATCCTGCTGCTGGTGCTTGTCGGCACCCGCCTGGCATTCTATTTCCTCAGGAACAAGATGGACCCCACTCCCCTGGCCTACGCAGGCTGGTGTCTTTCGGAGATGTTCATCTTCTCGTGCTTCGGAGCGATGTACATGACCCTGATCACCATCGGTCAGGAAGTGCAGTACTCGTATTTCTATGCCCTTCCCCGCAGTCTGATAGACTTCTTCGGAATTCTCATAATCCCCTATCTCCTGATCGAGATGGGAACCATGATCTATGCCCATAACCGTGAGGCAGAAGAACCCGCCGGAGAAGACAATCTGATCAGGTTCAAGGACTCCAACCAGAAACTCAAGCTCGCTGTCGCAGTGAGTTCGCTGTTATACGTCGAAGCCAACGAGAACTATGTGAACATAGTGTATCTCGATGGCTCCAATGTTAAGAAATATCAGCTGCGCTCTTCGATGAAGCGCCTTGAAGATATGCTGCACAAGCAGGGTCTTCAGAGGTGTCAGAGGGCGTTTTTCGTGAATCCCGCGCACGTCACCGTGCTCCGCAAGGACCCGGCAGGATTCGTTTTCGCAGACCTGGACACCCCGGGCTGCCCGCCGATTCCGGTCTCCAAGACCTATTACGATTCGCTCTCCGCGCTGCTCTAGCGGGTGCGGACAGAGCCGACTCCATGGACACTCGGGCGGATTGATGCCGCTTCGAGTCCGGTGGCGTCTATGTCGCCGGCGCCGTTGATGGTCAGCCAGGCGCGATCCGCCTCTCCGGCCACCTTGATGTCGCCAGCTCCGTTCATGGTCACATCCAGCGCCGCGGCTTTCAGGTCTTTGATGTTAAGATCTGCCGCGCCGTTGCACCTCACGGTGACGTCCGCCGCTTCAAGACCAACGATGTCCAGGTCGCCCGCGCCGTTCAGCGTGAGGGCGAAATCGCCGGCCGAGCGGATGCCGTGCTTGCACTCCATGTCCGCCGCACCGTTGATGGTGAGCTCTGAGAGCAGGTCGGAAGTGACATAGATCCTGGTGTTCTTGAACGAACGGATCTTTTTGTCGTCGCTCTTGATGACAATGGCTCCTTCACCGTCCGGCTCCACCACAATATGCTCCATGTATTTCTCAGGGGCGACTATCACCACCTTGGGGGCGCCTGCCTCATAGGTAATGTCACCGGGGATGTTGATGGTCAGAACATCGAAGGGCGCCACGTCGAAGGTCTTCGTGACCTGCTCAGAGCTCCCGGCGAGGTCGCTGCCGTTGGAGCCTGAGATAGTAAAACTGCAAGCTGTGAGAGCGGCGATAGCGAGCACCGCAACAATAATCTTTTTCATATCAATTCTTTGAGATTGATGCCAAGCAGGTTGGCGCGTTTGACAAATTCGGGTAATTCTTCTGTGATAAACTTCTGTTTTTCCGTTTTGAGGATAGCTCCCTTAGCATCTTCAGCGACGAAGAAGCCTATTCCTCTCTTCTGGAAGATGACGCCACGGTCCGTGAGTTCATCGTAGGAGCGGGCCACCGTGTTAGGGTTCACGCCTATCGTGGCGCCCCACTCACGGACGGACGGGATGCGTCCTCCCGGCTCCAGTTTTCCGGACAGGATCTGTTCGCAGATTCCGTCCGCGATCTGGATGTAGATCGGTTTGTTCTCGTTGAATTCCATGGTCGTCTACTGTTTGATTGTACGAAGTCGAGCGTAGAGCAGAGCCAGCAAAGCCGCAATCTCAAGGCCCATCACTACCCTGCAGAAGTTGATGAATATCTTTGCCGCCACCTCGGGATCAAGGTTAAGCCCGGTGAGGAAAGACTCCAGATCCGCATCGGCGGAAACGCCCACGATGGCTGTAAGGATCAGCGAGAAAAGCATGGCCAGGCCGAACAGCACGAGGATACACTTGCCCACCTTACCTTTCTTGAACACGATGGCTCCAAGGGCAAAGAAGAGAACATACATTACCCAGTTGGCGAAGGTCAGACCTATGATACTGAAATGTACGTTCGGAAGTTGTTCTGCCATAAAGGCCTTCACCTCATCCAGCGGAAGGGAGAAGACAGGTTTTCCGAAAGAGTTCGGGAAAATGACGCCCATCAGGGAATCGGAGAGCAGGTAGACGCAGCTGAAGCAGACGGGCAGCACCAGGACAACCATAAGCACCATTGACAGCCACTTCTCGAAGGTGGAAGCCGGAAGCATAAGGAAGGAAGAGCCGGCGCGCTTGTCTGTGACATGGCCATAGAGTTTCACGGGGCCGACCATCAACACCACGGCCACAGCCACACAAGCGCCCATTATCCTGCCGGGAAGAGACGCGTCCGAATTATTCGTGAATGCGCCGTTGAAAAGCAGGCTGAACAGCTCCGATATCATAAAGATAATAATAGGAAGCAGTCCCAGAATCAGGAGCGAAATGCCGAAATTGCTTTTCGCGTTATTGAGGTCGTAGAGGAAATATTTTCCGAACCTTTTTGCTGAAAACACATTATTCATGGCTGAAAATACCTTTTACGAGTTCTTTGTTATTGTGCACCGCATTGAAGAGAGCCTCCACATTGACTTTGCTCTCCTTGCCGGAAGTGTTGGGATAGACCTGGATGAAGCCGCCGGGGAGTTGCTCCGCATAGAGAGCGCCCGGATGGAGCTGAGTGCCGTAGTCGAAGAACAGTTTAGAGCTGATCTCCTCGATCGAGGCGTTGAGAAGAACGTCGCAGCGGTCCAGAATCACGATAGGATCGATCACATTCTCGAGGTCGCGCACCTGATGGGTGCTGATCACGATGGTCGAGTCCTCTCTTGTGTACTTCATGATGGCCGCGCGGAACTGAGCCTTCGAAGGGATGTCCAATCCGTTGGTCGGCTCGTCCATGAAGAGGTACTGAGTCCCGGCCGCGAGCGCGAAGGCGATATAGGCCTTCTTAAGCTGGCCGGCGGACATAGAGTTCATCTTCTGGCTTCCGTCCGTCTCGAACTCCTTCATAATATTATAATAGGTGTCCAGGCTGAAGTTCGGCCAGAACTTTCCGTTCGCCTTGGCCCATTTGTCAGCGCTGATGTTGAGAGGAGCCACCTCATCGGGGAGGTAGTAAAGATTCTCAAGGAAAGAAGGAAGACGCTTGTAGGGATCTACGCCATCCGTGAAGATGCTTCCCTCCTGGGGTTTCTTGAGACCGCAAAGGAGAGTCAGGAGCGTTGTCTTGCCCACTCCGTTCTCTCCGAGAAGACCGTAGATCTTCCCCGGCTCAAGAGTCATCGAAATGCTTTTCAGTACGTTCTTGGAACCGTAGCTGAAGGCTAAATTCTTAATCTCGATCATATCTTTTTGTGTGTATTAGTTTAATAGTACACTGCAAAGGTACGACGATTTTTTTAATATGCAAGAAAACACGCAAAAATTTTTTTACTTAACTTTGAGTAATATGAAACGGTTTTTGATTCTTGCTGCTTTGCTGGCGCTTGTTTCCTGCCAGAGAATCCCGAAGGTCTACACACTTGAGGCTGGAGACCTCACTATGAAAGTTACAGATTTCGGTGCGCGCGTAATGTCCATCACCGCGCCGGACCGCGACGGGAATTTGCAGAATATAGTCATTGGCCACAAAACGGCGAAGGAATACATTAACCCCCAGGGCGAACGTTTCCTCGGCGCGTGCGTGGGGCCGGTCGCGAATAGGATTGGAGACGCACAGTTCGAGTTGGACGGAGTCGTCTACCACACCCCCGCAAATGACAACGGCCACAACACTTTGCACGGCGGATTCAAGGGACTGGACAACCTGTTTTGGGCAGTCCACGAGCGCACGGACTCCAGCCTTGTCTTCCACCTCTACTATCTGGAAGGTATCGAAGGCTTTTGCGCAAATCTGGACATTCATATGACCTATGAGGTCAACTCTAATAACGAGTTCATCATCAGGTATAATGTCACCACGGACAAGGCGGCGCCCGTCAACCTGACCCACCATCCCTTCTTCTGCCTTCGCGGAGACGGAAAAGGCCGTGTGGAAGAGTACCAGATGCAGATCAACGCTTCGCACTATCTGCCTATCGACGCCGAGAGCATCCCTACCGGCGAGATTGCCCCGGTGGAAGGGACTCCCTTCGATTTCCGCGAGCCTCACCTGATTGGCGAGCGCATCGGCCTCAATGATCAGCAGCTCATCAACGCCCGCGGCTATGACCACAACTGGTGCATAGACAAGACCGCAGAAGGAGTCGAGCTGGTGTGCAAGGTGCAGGATCCGGTTTCCGGCCGCTTCATCGAAGTGCTCTCAGACCAGCCCGGTTTGCAGTTCTACAGCGGTAATTTCTTTACCGGCGACCTGTACCGCACCTCGCTTGCCCTTGAGACACAGAAATATCCGGATGCAGTCAACCATCCGAATTTCACCGATATCATTCTCAGACCAGGCGAAACTTACACGCAGACCTGCATCTACAGGTTCGGGGTTAACAGCACCCGCTAGAACGAATACCCTATTCTGAAATTGAAATGGGGAAGGAAACCCGGCTTGATGGTGTGGAAGGCCGCACCTAGGGTGTACTCGCGGAACCAGTGTTCGCTACCGCGGCGGAAACCATACATCGGAATAGCCGTGATGTAGTATGAGCCAAAGTCGGAAGTGTAGACTATTGTCCTCAGACTGAGGAAATCAGAACTATTGTTGACAGTGCTTTTCCCGAGTCTTACCCTGCGGTTGAGAGTGGTGTAGAGCCGCGGCTCCACCGTTAGGGCGGGCATGGCATTGAACTGAGCCGTGACATTGGCCTGTCCATTAGAATCCGTATAACGGATATAAGAACTTAGAACGGGAGGCAGTCCTGCCCGGAAAATCATTGACCAGTTGTCTCCCATAGCATGCTCATAGCCATACTCGAATCCCACGATACTTGCGGAAATCGAATGGCCAGATGCGACCTTGGCATCTTGTGCCCGCAGTCCGGCGCCGCAAATCAGCAGCGCACAAATTATCAAAAATCGTTTCATTACAGTGAATCGCCGAAGTCGGCGCGGAATTTTTTAACGAGGTCTTCCTGCCAGTAGCCGATCTCGGCCATGCGGCCGAAGAAGAAGCGGAGGACCTTCGGTTCATATGTCCATTGCAGGCCGCCTATCATCTCGCGGTTGTCCCAGACCCATTTCACGCGGTCCGCGCAGTACTTGACCTGCGAGAGGGTGAACACGCGGCGGGGCATGGCGAGGCGCAGGAGCTCCATCTCGGCATAGCGCTCGGTGCCGTCCGGCTCGCGCTGCTCGCTGACGGTGCCGCGCTCCATTCCGCGTATGCCGCCGGCTATGTAGATTGCAGCGCCCACAGCGGCGGCTGGATACTGGTTGTGCGGGAGTTTCGGCACTATCTCCGAGCAGTTGAGGTGCGCTCCGAGGCCGCCGGCTGGCTTGATGACCGGCACTCCGTAGTCGTCCAGCTCCTTCACGAGGTAGGCGATGAACTCCGGTCCCTGGCTGATGTACTCCATGTCCAGCGATTCGTAGAGGCCCTCGGCCATTGCTTCCATCGAGCGGACTTCCATACCGCCGTAGGTCAGGAAACCTTCGTAGAGCGGCACGAATTCCATCATCTCGTCCGTGTACTTCTTGTCGTGCGCCGTGATGATGCCTCCGCGGGAGAAGCCGAGCTTGCGTGCGCTGAAGTAGATTATGTCGAAGCGGTCCGCCAGGGTGTGGTAGATCTCTTTCGTGGTCATGAACTTGCAGCGAGGCTCGCGCACTTTCATGAAGTAGACGTTGTCCTGCAGGAGCGATGCGTCCAGCACGCTCTTCACTCCGAATTCATGGCAGATGTCCGTGACGGCGAGCATGTTCTCGAGGGAGACTGGCTGGCCGCCGATCAGGTTTGTTCCGGCCTCCACGCGCACGAACGCGACCTTCTCCGGGCCGAGGTCCTTGATGGTCTTGCGCAGGAGCTTGAGGTCGAAGTCGCCCTTGAACGGGTCGTCGCTCTGGGGGATGAGGCCCTTCTTGTCCACGAGCTCGATCACTTCGCCGCCCAGGCGGGTGATGTGGGCCTTGGTGGTGGTGAAGTGGAAGTTCATGAGGGCGTACATGCCCGGCTTGACATAGGCTTCGGCGAGGATGTTCTCCGCCGCGCGGCCCTGGTGGGCCGGCAGGACGTTCTCCGTGCCGAACACTTCCTTCACGGCCGCTTTCACGCGGTTGAAGGTCTCGCTGCCGGCGTAGGAGTCGTCCGCGATGCTCATCGCCGCCACCTGCCTGTCTGACATTCCGTTCACTCCGGAGTCAGTGATCATATCGAGATAGATGTCGCGGTTCTGCAGAAGGAAAGTGTTGTTTCCCGCTTCCTGAATATGTTTGAGGCGTTCCTCCACGGGGAGAAGAGTGAGCTTCTGGACCACGCGCACTTTGTGCATCTCGAGGGGAACCTGATTCTCGGGTTTGTAGAATTTGACTGCCATAATGGATTGGTTTACACTACTTGAATACGAAGATAGGAAAAAATAGGTAACTTTACATCAATAACCGGAACAGTATGATCAAAAGACTGGCAAGTATCTTCTTTATAGCATGCTTCGCGCTGGCAGCCTGCACGGAGAAACCGGAGGCGGAGGTCAAGCCCCTTGCCAAACCGGCCGGGCTGCAAGTCCAGAGCGTGACTGATTCTTCAATATCCGTCCGCTGGAACTATGTGGAAGCGGCGAAGCTCTACCGCTGGACTGTGGAGGGCGAAGGTTTCAGCACCGAGGGCACGGTGGAAGTGTGCAATGTGGTCGCCACCGGCCTGCCGGATAACTCGCCCCTGGTTTTCAAGGTCCGCAGCGAAAATGACGGGCAGGTTTCGGACTGGCTGTCCGTGGAATTCAACACCCTCAAGGCAGCGCCTCCCACTCCGCCGACCCCGCCGGTGAAGCACACCCGCAAGGCAGTGTTCATAGGCGATTCGATCACCAGGCTCTGGCCGGAGACAGACGCTTCGTTCTTCATGTCCCACGGCTACATGGGCAAGGGAATAGACGGGCAGACTTCCAGGACCATCGCCGGCCGTTTCAAGAAGGATGTGGTGGGCAACGACCCGTATGTCGTGCACATAATGTGCGGTATCAACGACGTGGCCGAGAACGACGGCTATTATGTGGAAAGCAGCGCGATCCTGGCCAATATCGAGAAGATGGCCGACATGGCCGAGGAGGCCAAGATCAAGGTGGTCGTGGGCTCCCTGACTCCCGCCAACAAATTCTGGTGGTGGGCAGACGACTGGAAGCCCTCTAAGTCCGGAGTGACAATCGTCGGACACATTCAGGAGGCCAATGCGCTGATTAAGGCCTGGTGCGAGGAGCGCGGTTATCCCTTCATAGATTACTATACCCCGTTCGTGGCCGAAGACGGCGGCTTCCCGGAGCCCTACGCCTATGACGGAGTGCATCCCGCCCTGGCAGGATTCCAGGAGATGGACAAGCTGGTCCAGCCCGTGCTGGAAGAACTCCTTAAAGACGCCGATCTGTGAGATTAGTCCGCTTCCTTCCGCTGCTTCTGCTCTTCATTTCCTGCGAAGTGGAGAAGGTGATCGTGAAGCCGGAAGAGAAGAAAGGGACTTACGAAGAAGCGCAGTCCATATTTGACGAGACCAAGCTCCCGGAAATCAACATCAAAATAAGTCTGGACGAGTGGAACAGTCTGCTCGAGAAATACGATGCGGACGACCACACCCCGGAGTATGTGAGATGCGACGAAGTCCGTTTCGAAAGGGACGACGAAACCCTCACGGTGAAGAACGTGGGGTTGAGGCTTAAGGGAAACACATCCCGCCGCCGGCCGGAAGGATGGAAGGGAGAAGAACATAAAACAAAGGATCCGCACTGGCGCCGTGTGCATTTCGGCCTGAACTGCAGGAAGTTCTCCGAAGAGGGCAGTTTCGACGGCATCCGAAGGATCAACCTCAAATACGCAAAAGACGACGCCACTTACGTCAGGGAGCATTACTCCTACGATCTGCTCTCGAGGTATGGGGTTTGGACAGCGCCGATGACTTCGTGGTGCAGGCTGAATTTCAAAATCGGCGCGGACGACCCGGTCTATTACGGAGTCTATCTGATGATAGAATCGATAGACATGCGCTATGTGAAGAGGCGTCAGGAGCAGTTCGGCTCTGCAGACGGCTGGCTGTGGAAGTGCGCCTGGGGGGCAAACCTGAAGGGCACGGACAGCTGGCGTTTCCACTATGACAACAATCTCTCCAAGTCCTACCCGTATGAGCTGAAAAACGGAGAGCTGTCAGACTTCGCAAATGCCAAATCCCAGCTGTTGGGATTCATCAGCAAGCTGAACCGTCTTCAGGGAGACGAACTCAAGGAATGGCTCAATAAGGTATGCGACGTGGACCTTCTCCTGAAAATGTACGCGGTCTATGTCGCCATCGGGCACTGGGACGACTACTGGAACAACATGAACAACTTTTATCTCTATTTCAACAGCCGCGACATGGAGAATTACAAAGTGTTCATGCTGCCCTACGACCTGGACAACACTCTCGGCACTTCGCACAATGTGGGAGTGCAGAACGATTCCGGCCGTCAGGATCCCTATCACTGGGGCTCGGACGACCAGCCTTTCATCGCCAAGGTGCTCAGTGTCAGCGAATTCCGCGCGAAGTACACGGAATACCTGAGGGATTTCTCCACCGCTGACAATCCATGGACCGGCCAGACGGCCAGCGCCGAAAGAATCAGGACCTGGCAGAAGCTGTTCGCCGATTATGTGTCCAACGACACGGGAGAAGATATGACTCTGAAAGATGTCCCGGCATCCTGGGGCAATCATTCCGAATACCGCCTGCTCGAAAACAGCTCGAACAACTGGTTCAAGGTCAAAGCCGAATCCATTAACAAGTGGCTCGATAAATAATGACGACGGTCCTGGCACTACTTCTCTCCCTGCTCCCGTTCGTCAATCCTTTCGTGGGCACGGATGCGCACGGCCACACCTTCCCTGGCGCCGTCTATCCCTTCGGCCAGATCCAGCTCAGTCCGGACACCCGCCCGAACGCCGGAGACTGGGACGGCTGCAGCGGCTACCATTATTCTGACAGCCTGATTTACGGTTTTTCGCACACTCACCTCAGCGGAACGGGCTGTGACGACTGGTGCGATATACTCGTCGTGCCGGGCGGCCGGGCTTCCCGCTTCAGCCACGAGCGCGAATCGGCCTCGCCAGGCTTCTACGAAGTCTGGCTGGAGGACACCCGCGTCCTGGCGAAGCTCGCCGCTGGCCGCCGCAGCGCTATTCACGAATACACTTTCCAAGGCAATGCGGAGATCCTCATCGACCTCAAGCATCGCGATTTCGTGGAGAGCTGCTCGATAGCGGTGGACGGCAATTCCTGCCACGGCCACCGCACTTCCAGCAGCTGGGCCCGAGGCCAGCAGGTGCATTTCTATATGGAGTTTTCCGAGCCCGTCGCGCAGACTCAGTTGCTGGGCGACAAAGCCCTGCTTCGATTCAGCGGCAACCTGCTTACCATTCGTGTCGGCATCTCCTCAGTCAGCTGGGAGAACGCGCGCGCGAACCTGATGAGCGATTATCCCAAGTCTCTGAAGGCCCTGCGCAAATCCACCGAAAAAGCCTGGAACCACTACCTTCGCAAGCTCAAATGCCCATACCGCGACCGCGAGCACAAAACACGTTTCTACACCGCGCTTTACCACACGGCGATTCACCCGAGCCTCTATTCAGACTCGAACGGCGAGTACCGCGGCATGGACGGGCAGGTGCACCGTGCGAACGGCTGGGAGCGCTATACCGTGTTCTCCCTGTGGGACACCTTCCGTGGCCTGCATCCGCTGCTGACCGAGATCGAGCCCGAGCGGACCGTGGACTTCATCCGGACCATGCTCTCCGTCTACGACGAAGCGGGCAAGCTGCCAGTCTGGGAGCTCTCCGGCTGGGAGACCAACTGCATGATCGGTTACAACAGCGCCCCCGTGATCGCGGACGCAATCGCGCGCGGCCTGCAGGGCTTCGACTATCAGCACGCGTTCGAGGCGCTGGTCGCGTCCGCGCACAACCCGGCCTTCGGCATGGACAGTTTCCGCCGCAACGGCCTTGTGCTGGCCGACGACGAACACGAGAGCGTGTCCAAAACGCTCGAGTACGCGTTCGACGACTGGTGTGTGGCGCAGGTGGCGCTCAGGCTCGGGCATCTCGCTGAATATGAGGAGTTTATGACTTCCGCGCAATACTGGAAGAACGTTCTCGACCCGCAGACAGGCTTCATGCGCGCACGCCTCAACGGCCGCTGGCTCACCCCTTTCGACCCGCGCGAAGTCAATAACCACTACACCGAGGCCAACTCCTGGCAGTACAGCTTCTTCGTGCCGCAGGACATCCCCGGGCTGATAGAGGCCCTTGGCGGTCCGGAGGCCTTTGAGGCCCGGCTGGATGCCCTGTTTGAAGCCCCGCAGCAGACCACCGGCCGCACCCAGGCCGACATAACCGGCCAGATCGGGCAGTATGCCCACGGCAACGAGCCCAGCCACCATATTGCCTACCTTTACGATGCCATCGGCAAGCCGGAAAAACGTCAGGCAAGGGTGGACCAGATTCTGGAAACTCTCTACTCATCGGCCCCGGACGGCCTCTGCGGCAACGAGGATTGCGGCCAGATGAGCGCCTGGTATGTCCTCGCCTCGCTGGGGCGGTATCCCGTGTGCCCGGTCTCAGATGCCCGGTCGCTGCCGGGCATGACAAATATCGTCACCAACCCTGCGTTCGTGATGGATAACGACATGTTCACCGACTCGCTGAGCGTCAGCATTATCGGTGAGGGCGAGATCTGGTGCACGGTCGCGGGCGGCGAGCCGCAGCTTTACTGCGGGCCGTTCGTGCTTCGCGAGCCCTGCGAGCTGACGGCATGGTCCGAAAAGGACGGACGGAAGAGCTTCGTCACCCGCAGCAAAGTGCGGCAGGTGCGCCGCGACCGCGCAGTGACGCTCCATTCGCGCTACCTCCGCTCGTACACGGCCGGCGGCGACGAGGGTCTGATCGACGGCGCCCGGGGGC
>JAGAAD010000032.1 GCA_017615445.1 Bacteroidales bacterium | reverse complement strand
TAATACTCATATAGTTATTATGGCGGGTGGAGTTGGATCGAGACTCTATCCGATCAGCACGCCGGAAAAGCCGAAACAGTTTTTGGATTTGCTGGGAGTGGGGAAGACCCTCATTCAGCTGACTTATGAGAGGTTTTTGGAAGTGGACCCGGAAGCACACTTTTGGGTTGTGACTTCCGCTGCGTATCATAAGTACATCAGAGAGCAGCTGCCGGCGATTCCGGATGAGCAGATTCTTCTGGAGCCCGTCGCCCGCAACACAGCGCCTTGCATCGCTTATGTCAGTTGGAAGATCGCGCAGCGTTACCCTGACGCCCGCGTTGTCGTCGCTCCCTCGGATGCCTATGTGCCTGATATTAAGGCATTTGCAAAGACGGTTAATGACGCGCTGTCATTCCTTGGCTCTACCGAATCGATAGTGACTATCGGCATCACTCCGGATAATCCCTGTACGGAATACGGATATATCCACGTTCAGGCCGGGAATGGCATCAAAAAAGTCTCCGAATTCAAAGAGAAACCTTCGAAAGAAGTTGCTGAGCATTATCTTGCCGAGGGCGGTTATTTCTGGAACGCTGGCATTTTTGTCTACGGAGTGCAGACTATGATCGCGCAGCTTCGCGAATTTGTCCCGGCCATCGCCGCGCTGATGGACAGGCTTGCGCCGTCGCTCTACAGCACTGATGAGACCCCCGCTCTCGCCGAAATCTTCCCACAGTGCGAGAAGATTTCCATCGACTACGCCGTGATGGAGCGCTCGCCGCTCGTCTACATGGCCCCTTCTTCCTGGTCATGGTCAGACCTGGGCAGTTTCGAGGCCATCGAGAAGGTCACCGGAAAAAAACTAAACTAAAAAAAAAGAGGATGGCCTTTCGGTCATCCTCTTTTGTACACCCTCAGGGGCTCGAACCCTGGACCCATTGATTAAGAGTCAATTGCTCTACCAGCTGAGCTAAGGGTGCATACTTTCAATTTGTGACCCGTTCGGGGCTCGAACCCGAGACCCCAACATTAAAAGTGTTGTGCTCTACCAACTGAGCTAACGAGTCCTCCGCCCTAAATGGGATTGCAAAGGTATCTTATCCGTTTGAATTTTCCAAATTTTTTTCAGAAAAATTAAAAACATACTGTTCAAAAGATAATATATACTAACTTTAGACCATGAAACGTATTCTAACCATCCTCGCGCTGGCAGCCGTGAGCTTCAGCGCCCTGGCACAGGAGCCCCTCAAAGTACTCGCAATAGGTAACAGTTTCTCCGAAGACGCGGTGGAGCAGAATCTCTACGATATCGCCGCTGCGGCGGGGAAGCCCATCATAATCGGCAATATGTACATAGGCGGCTGCACGATAGACAAACATCTGGAGTGCATCGAGGGCGACAAGCCGGCCTACAGGTATCGCAAGATAGTGGACGGCAAGATGAGCGAGGTGTACAAATACAAGCTCAGCGACGCCATCAAGGACGAAGCGTGGGACGTCGTGTCCGTGCAGCAGGCCAGCGGCTACAGCGGCCTGCCGGACAGTTACGCCCGCCTCGGCGAGCTGTGCGAGTGGGTCAGGGCGAACGCGCCGCAGGCCAGGATAATCTTCCACCAGACCTGGGCCTACTCCCGCACCTCGAACCACAACCATTTCCCGTGGTACGACCGCGACCAGCAGAAGATGTTCTCGGCCATTCTTTCCGCCTCCGGCGAAGCGGTCAAGGCGGTCGGGATCAAGACCGTGGTCCCGTCCGGACGGGCGATCCAGATCGCACGCGGCACGGCCCTGGACGCTTTCGGCGACGACCTCACCCGCGACGGCTTCCACCTGGACATGAAGGCCGGGCGCTACATCGCCGCTGCGACATGGTTCGAGGTCCTCTTCGGCAAATCCGTGGTCGGCAATAAGTACTGCCCTGAATCGCTGGACCAGAAACAGCTGCGCATAGCGCAGAAATGCGCGCACCGGGCTGTGCGTCAGCAGAAGCGGGCCCGCTGAATGTTTGGAAAACTCCCCTAAATGGGGTATCTTTGCGGACTCTAAAATCTAAATTATGGAAGGAATCAGGCAGTCTGAGCGTGTTCAGAACTCAGTACTCAACGGAATAGAAAAGAAAGCCCTGGTGGCGATGGCGAACAGGATGCCCGAATGGGTGTCGTCTGATATGCTTACATGGGTGGGCCTCCTCGGCGCCGTGATAGCGGCTTTCGGCTACGCCCTCTCGAATTATAATCTCTGCTGGCTCTGGCTCACATACCTCGGTATTGTGATGAACTGGTTCGGCGACAGTCTGGACGGAACTCTCGCGCGAGTCCGCAAGCAGCAGCGCCCCGTCTACGGCTTCTATCTGGACCATAATGTGGACGGCATTACCCTCACGATAGTGTGTGTGGGCGCTGGCCTCTCGAACATGGTGCACTTCTCTCTGGCGATGCTCGTTCTGGCTGTCTATCTGCTCCTGAGCATCTACACGTACATCAACATCGACCTCAAAGGCAAGCATCAGCTGACCTTCGGCAAGATGGGTCCGACTGAGTTCCGCCTGATTGTGATTCTCCTCACGATGATCTATCAGTTCTTCCCGTCCGTGCATAACTATGCGAAGATCACCACTTTTCTTGGAAAGCCAGTTGTGTGGGGAATGTTCGACTACTTCATCGCGGGAGTGTTCGTAATCCTGACTGTCATTTATCTGGTGACTCTGATCAAGGATGGAATAGAATTCGCCAAGGAAGATCCTCTACCCGAACGCAAGAAAGAAGACTGATCAGATGGCCAAGAGGCACCTTTTCAAGCAGATGGCAAAGTACACGGTGACCACCCTTCTGGGGACGGCCGCGGACACTCTTGTGCTATGGGTGCTCTCAACTTATCTGCTGAACGGCAACCATGTGGAGAAGTACGTCATCTCCCCGATGATATCCTTCGAGTGCGCGGTGCTGGTGAATTATTTCACCGCCTTTTTCTATGTGTGGAGGGACAGGATAGCGCACCGCACGAAGGGAGCGTTCTTCAGCCATCTGTGGAAGTACAATCTGTCCTGCATTTCGGCCTTCATCCTGAAGATGGTGCTCCTGAACGCAATCGCACTTGCATTCAAGTGGCCTGCGTTCGTGTGTAACCTGATTGCTTTGTGTTTTTCCGGCTTCCTTAATTTTGCAATCAACGAGTTTTTGATCTTTGCGAAAAAGGATAAAAAGCCGCAAACAAAAGAGCCCCTGTCAGCAGACCCAGACAATCAGCAATAAAGTCGAAGATGTCCTTCGAACGATAGGGAAGAAGTCCCTGGATCCACTCCGTCACTCCCGCAATCGCACAACCTGCCAGCGTCATGAGCATCATGACGATGACTGCTTTGCGCGTCCGCCCTGCGTCGAAAGGCAAAACGGATAGGCACGCCAGTATCGGCCATGGGAGGAACATCAGGAAATGCACGCACTTGTCCGCGGGAATCTTGAACGGCCATTCGTCGAACGAGGGCAGGTCGCCCTGGCTCGCGAAGCAGATGTATGCCACCGCGGCCAGATAGATGACGAGGAGTATCCTCCAGAATAGTGCTTTTCTGAGCATTACAGCGCCTGCATTTCGTGGAGTTTGGAATAGATTCCGCCGAGGGCGATCAGTTCTTCGTGTTTGCCGCGTTCCACGATTCTGCCTTCGTCCATAACGATAATCTCGTCCGCGTTCTTGACGGTGCTGAGACGGTGCGCGATCGCGATAGTGGTGCGGTTGCTCATCAGGCGGTCCAGCGCCTGCTGCACTATCTTCTCGGACTCGGTGTCAAGGGATGCCGTGGCTTCGTCTAAAATCAGAATCGGCGGGTTTTTGAGGATGGCGCGGGCGATGCTGATTCGCTGGCGCTGTCCGCCGGAGAGCTTGGCTCCGCGGTCGCCGATGTTTTCGTCGTAGCCGTCCGGCTTCTCCATTATGAAGTCGTGTGCGTTCGCGATCTTCGCGGCGGCGATGACCTGCTCGCGGGTGGCGCCTTCCACTCCGAAGGCTATGTTGTTGAAGATAGTGTCGTTGAAGAGGATCGGTTCCTGGTTCACGTTGCCCATCAGGGCGCGGAGGTCGTGCGTGCTGAACTCGCGGATGTCCGTGCCGTCTATCTCGATCGAGCCTTCGCAGACGTCCCAGAAGCGGGGGATGAGGTCCACGAGGGTGGATTTGCCCGCGCCGGACGCGCCCACGATCGCGATCGTCTTGCCCTTCTCGATCTCGAGGTTGACGTCCGTGAGGATGGGACGTTTGCCGTCGTAGGAGAAGCCCACGTGCTTAAAGCTGATCGAATGCTCGAAGCTGGTGAGGGGCTTGGGGTTGGCGGGCTCCTTGATGGGGCTTTCGGCGCTGAGGATCTTGTCTATGCGCTCCATGCTGGCAAGGCCCTTCGGGATGGCGTAGGCCGCCTTCGAGAGGTCTTTGACCGGCTGGATGATGCTGTAGAGGATGGTCATGTAGGAGATGAAGGCCGGCGCGTCGATGCTCGAATGGTCGCCCAGGATGAGGGTGCCGCCGAACCATAGGACTATCGCAATCAGCACGCTGCCGAGCAGCTCGCTGACCGGATGTGCGCTCGCCTGGCGGATGCCGACGTGGGTGTTCTTGCGCTTCATGTTGCCGGTGACGGTGTTAAAGCGTCCGGTCATCTTTTCTTCGGCCAGGAAGGCCTTGATTATGCGCAGGCCGCCGAGGGTTTCTTCCACCTGCGACATGGTGTCCGACCAGTAGCGCTGCGCTTCCAGCGAACGGGCCTTCAGCTTGCGGCCTATCGCGGTCATAATCAGGAGCATAAGCGGCGCGAACACGAGGGTGAAGACTGTGAGCTTCCACGACATCGTGAACAGCACGGCGAGGTAGATTATGATCAGAATAGGGTTCTTGATCAGCATGTCCAGCGTGCTGGTGATGGAGGTCTCCACCTCCTGCACATCGCCGCTCATACGCGCTATTATGTCTCCTTTGCGCTCCTGCGAGAAGAATCCGATCGGAAGGGAGATGATCTTGCGGTAGATCTGCATACGCATATCCTTGACTATGCCTGTCCTGATGGGGATCATCACCGCAGACGAGCCGAAATAGCAACTCGTCTTGACAAGAGTGATCGCGCAGAAGCAGAGGCAGAGGACCAGCAGGACCCTGCTCGTGCCGTAGGTGCTGATCCAGTCGCCCACATAGAAGTAAACGTTGTTGGTCAGATCGGCGAAATCGTTCACTTCCGCCCAGGGGATCAGTTCGTAGACTTTCCCTGAAGAGTCGAAGAGGATTTTTAATATAGGGATCAGAAGCGAGAACGAGAAGACGTTGAAGACCGCGGACAGGATATTCAGCAGCACTGAGCCGCCGAGATATCCCGTGTAGGGGCGGACATAACGTTTTATGACTTTCCAGAATTGTTTCATCCTACAGTATTATCATTTGAGAGGGGGTCTGGCGGGGGAGTGCCTCCAGCCGGACCGGTTTGTTGGCGCAGAGCTTGACGGCTTTCCGTGCGGATTCGTAGGCCAGCTCCGGCGTGTTGTTGTTTTCGCTCAGGTGGCAGAGGAAGAGGTTCCTCAGGCCCTTGTGGGCGATTTGTTTGATAGCGGCGGCGCAGTCGTCGTTGCTGAGATGGCCGCTGCCGCTGCGGATGCGGTCCTGCAGTTCCTTCGGATACGGGCCCACTTCCAGCATATGCGGGTCGTAGTTCGATTCGAGCACCACCGTGTCCGCCAGGCTGCACAGCTCGAGCGCTTCGTCCGTCATCCGGCCGCAGTCCGTGATGTGGACGTACTTATGCCCGGGCAGCTTGATTGCAAAGCCCACGGTCTCCGTGGCATCGTGCGGCACCACGAAGTAGCGCACGCTGATGTAACCGGGGACCACCTCGTTCCACTCGCCTTCCTTGAGCACGCGCTTGCAGTCCGGGACATACTCGTGCGTCATCACATGGCTCGCGAGGGCCCTGTGCAGAGTGGCGCTGGCCCAGATCGGGCGCTGGAGATGCTTCGCATACGAGCCGAGCGAGCGGATGTGGTCCATGTGGTCGTGCGTGACCAGGATCGCGGAGAATGCGTCCAGCGTGAGGCCTTCGGACTGGAGCTCGCGCTTGATGCGGCGCAGGCTCACTCCTGCGTCTATCAGCACGCCGGCCACAGGCTGGCCGTCCTGCACCACTCCCAGGTAGTAGCAGTTGCCGCAACTGCCGGAAGAAAAGCTTTTGAATTTAATGTCAGTCATCTTCCTTGCAGTATTTGCCGATCACGCTGTAGGCGTCTTTGACTCCCAGTTCTCCGGCCCTCGAGAGGTCTATGCAGCCCTTTTCCTTGTCTTTAAGGAAGATCAGGACCAGGCCGCGGTTGTAGTAGGCGTCGCCCATCGAGGGGTATTCCTCGATCGCTTTGTCGTAGTATGAGATCGCCTGCACGGGAGAAGACTGCAGGCAGTGCAGATTTCCGAGATTGAAGTTGATGTAGGCCACATTGGGGACGAGCTCCGCCGCTTCCTGCATGTCCACGAGGGCCTCCGTGTAGTCATATCCGCGCTCGGCGCGGTCGCTTACGCGGGTTTTGGTGGCTCCTTCGTTGTCCATGGTCAGGGTCTGCACGCTGCTGCTGATGCTGGCGATGAAGTCTATCATCTCCGCCCGCAGCACGGCGCGGTTCACGAGGTAGAAGGCCTTTTCGGCGCCTTCGCTGCCGTCTATCAGCTGGTTGTAGTCCGCCAGGGCGGCGTTGTACTGCTTGTCTTTGACGTTCCTCAACGCGCGGGCGAAGGTGACGTCCTTCCGGGCGGGGTCGAAGCCGGCGAGGCTGGTCTTTATCTGGGCGCTGCCATACGCTGGCGCCGCTTCGATCGGGATCAGCTGCTTCTTTGAGAATGCGTCCACATCGGCGTTTTCGTAGCGGTTCGAGAATGCCACCTCGCCGCTCGGCTTTTTGGCGGCCACTGTGAAACGGTACATCGGGCGCAGACGTATGTCTATGTCTCTGTGCTGCAGGAGTTCGTCGTTGAAGTCCTTTTTCGCGAAGTCCGCGTCCAGGGCGAGCAGGGAATTGAAGCGCTTGGAGGTGTCCGCGAATTCGCCCGTCTGCTTGCCGCTGCGGTACTCGGCTATCTTCTTCTGCGCGGTTTCATAGTCGGCCTTGGACTTTTTCTTCATGCCGAGCTGATTCTCCACATAGGAGCGGTTCTGGTAGGCCTTGGCGAAGTCCGGGTAGAGTTCGATCGCGCGGTCGTAGTCGGCGAGGGCGCTGTTCCAGCGGCCGAGCTCGATGAAGCACGCCGCGCGGTTGAAGTAGGCCAGGACGTTGCGCGGGTTGATGTTGATCACGCGGTCCATGTCGTCCAGCGCGCCTTCGAAATCGCCGACCTGCATCCTGATGAGGCTGCGGTTGTAGAGGGTGAGGGCGTTGCCGGGCTCGTAGCTCAGGACCGTGTTCAGGTCCGCCATGGCGCCGATGAAGTCCTTGGTCTCGTAGAGCATTATCGCGCGGTTGAAGTACGCGAGGGTGTTGTCATTGTCCAGGTTGATCGCCTGGTTCATGTCGTCTATGGCGTCTTCGTAATTCTCCTGGGCGGCGTACAATCTTGCCCGTCTGATGTATCCTTCGGGTTCGTAGCGGTCCAGCCTGATGGCTTTATTGTAATCCGCGAGGGCTTTGAGGGTGTCTCCGAGGAAGAGGTAACTTGCGCCGCGGTTGAGGTAAGCGGACGGGTCGCTGGAGTTTTGGCGTATGTAACGGTCGAAGTCCGCGACCGCGTTGTCGAATCTTTGGGCGAGGAAATATGTGACTCCGCGGCTGAAGTACAGGCCGGTGAATCCGGGGCGGAGGTCTATCGCTTTCTGCAGGTCCTCGAGAGCGTCGTCATACTCGCCGGCGTTGCTTTTTGTGATGGCGCGGTAGTGATAACCGTTAGTGAACAGGGGATTGATGCGGACGGAGCGGTCGAAGTCCCTTCTGGCGCCGCGGATGTCTCCCAGGTTGTATTTCGCTATTCCGCGATAGAAGTAAGTCCAATAGGCGTTGGTGTCCAGATGGGCGAGGATGTTGAACTGCTCGATCGCCTGCGCGTACTTTCCGTCCTGGAGGGCTATCCTGCCCCTGAGCTCGAGGACTTCAGTGTTCCACTGGGCAGCAGCGGGTATCGTAAGCAGCACGGCGGCCAGGAACGTCGCCAGGCGAGTTGCCAGGCGCGCCGCCGG